>CAITQP010000016.1 GCA_903894565.1 uncultured bacterium | reverse complement strand
GTATAAAAAGGATGGCAAGCTGAACAGATTTCGACGTTGAGTGTATCCTTGGTTGAACCTACAACGTAGGTAGCTCCACAGACACAAACTGCCTTTGATGTTGCGTGATATGTTGGGTGAATATTTTTCTGCATAGGTAGACAGATTAGCACGATTCAATTATTTTGGCAAATTGTCGATTATCGCCTTGAAACACCATACTGATTAAGATAATCAATGTCACTCTGAATGCTCAATTTGAGAGACTGAACGTTTCTTCCATACGAGCATGTTGACCCTCCCGAGCCATAGTATTTGCACGAAGCGCGCAGTTGGGCACTCGCACCACTTCCCACTCCTCCGAGATCGGTAAGGTACATTGAAGCTGCCATAAAGGCATCTTGGGCCATCCATGGATTCGGAGTTTGCTTGCCGAGCGCAGATGCCAATCGACTTTCAAATATTTTCCATGTCGAAGGGATAAATTGGGCTGGACCCATAGCACCTCCGTATCCAGCAACTCCTGCAATCGGACACGAAACGACTGTCTTCATCGGATCATATCCAAGTCGTGAAGTGATATCAAGAAATGGTCCAACATCACGTGAAGCTTTCATGACATTTGAAAATGATTTTCCTGTATTCACTCCAACGCCGGCACCGGACGAAGTATCAGTCAAATAACACTTACCAACGTTTGCACCAAGGTTAGATTCCTGAGTAAGTTCGGCAAGTAAAAATGCTGGGTCAATTCCGGTTGATGATGCAGCTTGGTTTGCATACTGAAGCGCCACATCAAATCGAATCGCTTGCGATCCTCCGGCAAGCTGGAAAAGTTTCGCCTTAATTGTAGCCACTTTCGCTTGTTGGTCGGCAATCAATTTTTGATATTGCACTTCTTTATCCTTACTTATACCAAGTAACGTTTTTTGTGCGGACTGCTTCACAGCCAAGTTATTTTGCGTCTGCACGAGCGCCTGCTTTTCATCGATCGTAAGGTTTTGTTCTTTTTCTAGTTCTGCCTTTTTTTGTTCAGTAACTCCTTTGATTGTTTTAATGGTATCAACTGACGCTCTGACCTGTACTTTCAATGTATCAAAACGACTCACGTCAGAAGAAAAATCCGACAATGTGGTAGCAGAAAGCAAAAAATCTGTCACGGTATTTCGATCCATTTCATTCGTCTTTCGAAGTAGTTGTGCAAGTGAATCCTTTTGATTTTGAATTTTGTCAGCAAGCGATTGAATGGCTACCTTCTTCTCGCCAATCGAATTCGTCAGCACTGAGATATGGGCAACCTTAGTTTTAATTTCTGTCTTCTTCGCGTTGATTTGAGCAGTTACTGTCTTGATGTCGCCTGACAATGTTCCAGATACACTTTTTTGATTTGCGAGGTTTGCTTGTTGCTGTGCAAGCTCCGCATAGAGGTCAATAAGACTTTTGCATTGAGCACCTTTACTCGCGGGATTTGAAAGTTCAGACGCAGATACAGAGGAGAGATAATTTTGACACTCAGTAACAGCGGGGTCAGTGTCAGCCACTGCTACACCATTAAAAAATGGTAAAAATGATATTGATAGGAAGGAAACGAGGACAACAACGGAGATTGGACGTGCAATAAAATAACCCTTTCGCATAGATGTTTGATTATAGCATGACTACGGGCAAGAAAATACGGGGCGCGCCGTAGGCGCGCCCCGTATTTTTAAAAACAAATGATTGAGTATTAAGCAGCCTCTGCTCCTTCTTCCTCTTTCTTTCCTTTCTTTTCAACTTCGATTTGACTGAAGTCGATTGGTCCAGCAACTTCTTCTTTTTCTTCCTTGACTGCTGCAATCGAAACGACGATGTCAGTAGTTTTTGCGTTTGCCTTAACTCCTGAAGGAAGTTTGAGGTCACCGACTGAAACATGACTATCGAGGACATCGAGTGAAGAAATATCAACTTCGATTGAGTGTGGAATGTCCTTTGCAAGACCAGTAACTTCAACTTCGTGAAGCTGTTTGACGAGCGTTCCGAGTGATCCCTTGACTGCAGGTGATGTTCCAACGAATTCGAGTGGTACAGAGACAGTGATCGGCTTTGTAACGTCGATGGCAAGGAAATCTACGTGCTGTGGAAAATCCTTGACTGGATCAGCCTTGACCTCATGAATGAGGACAGTGACTTTTCCTGTTGGAAGTTCGAGCTCGACTGTGCCAGATTCACCAGCTTCCTTGTGAACTTTCATAAAATCGCGGAGTGAAACTGCGATTGAGAGGGTTTCGCGACCAGCGCCGTATACGACAGCAGGTACCGAGCCCTCGGCGCGGATATTGGTAAGATTTTTGCCCGCGTCGCGGGTTGTTGCTTTCAGACTAAGTGACATAGGCTCCTATTATACATAAAAATAACCTTAAGGCAAGACACCTTAAGGTTATTTTGTCCCAAAACAAAATTAGCGAGTCTTTTGGATGGCTTCAGCAAGGAGTGGTGCAACCGAAACGATGTGGAGATTTGGGAATGTGTACTCTTCTGGGAGTGGAATTGTGTCAGTGACGTAGACGGCATCAAGTGCTGTGCTTGAGAGAATTTCCTTTGTGCGATCGATGAATACTGGATGTGTCACACAGGCAATAACTCGTGGAGCACCTTCTTCTTTGAGTGCCATCGCAGCTTTCGCAAGTGTCTGACCTGAAGTGACGAGGTCGTCGATAAGAACAGCTTCCTTCCCTTCTGAACTACCGATGAGACGCATACTTTCGATGGTGTGCATCTTTGAAAGATCACGCTTCTTTTCAAGAAGAATCATTGGAGCACCAAGGATCGAAGCAAAACGCTGTGCACGCTTGGCAGCACCTGCATCTGGAGCAACAATGACTGGATCTTTGTTTTCGTTTTTGAGTACATCGGCAAAAATTGAGAACGAGAACAAGTGGTTGACTGGAATATTGAAGAATCCAGCAGACGCATCACTGTGAAGGTCGATCGTAATGACCTTGTCGTATCCAGCACTTTCGATCATGCGTGCGATAACGCGAGCAGAAACAGCTTCACCTTCGCGGTGAGCCTTGTCCTGACGCATGTAGCCGAGGTATGGAAGCACGGCAATGATCTTCTTGGCATCGGCACCCTTGAGCGCGTCAGCGATGAGACAGAGCTCCACGAGACGACTGTCGACAGGTGTAGCGATAGACATGAGCACAAACACTACTTTGTCACCCACATCGTCGAGCACACGAACTCGCTGTTCGGTGTCTGCAAATGAAGTAATCTCGAGTCGGCCGATTTCGCACCCAATAATAGCTGCCACTTTTTCGCCAAGGGCGTGGTCGTGGCTTCCACAGAAGAGCATTCGGTCTGTCATATGTGCTACAGAGTATACCCCACTACTTGCCGGAAATCAAAAACTTTCCAATGTCTGCCTTGGTAAGTCCGACTTTTTTACCAGGATTAAAAATCGTTTCCGGATCAAATATTTTTTTAATTTGAGCGAAGATATTTGTCATTTCGGGACCAAACATATCGAGCAAGTATGGCGTGCGAATGATACCGTCATTGTGTTCAGCCGTAATCGAACCTCCCATTTTAAGCACGAGTGCATAGACTTCTTCGGACACATCGAGAATCATTTTTTCGGCAAGACGCGCGTCGCTATCAATCAGCGGAATCAAATGAAAATTACCATTTCCAGCATGACCGTGAATGTTATACGTCAAATTATGTTTCTCGAGTATCGCGTGAATTGCCGGAATGAATTCTGGCAATCGAGCTGGTGGAACAATAACGTCATCGATAAAGGGAGCAGTGCGCTTGCCTTGAAAGTGCTCACGCAAGAGCGCGAAACTATCGCGACGAATCGTCCAATATTTTTCTGCCGCTGCGCGATTCTCAACGACACGAGTTTTGAGATTCTTGAATCGAGCGAGATTCTTCTTGAGCGTGTCGATACGAGCGAGTACTTCCGCTTTGTCGTCACCGGCACATTCAACGAGGAGCACGAGCTTCGGCATTCCGCCGAGCATCATTTTGAATTCGGGAATAAATTCGAGCCCAAGCTTGAGTGCTCCCCAAAGACCAAGCTTCTTGATGAAGCCGGCCCAAAAGCGCACTGCGAGCATGATTGTCTTGTCATCATATGCTTCAAGCGTTTCCGGATAAACTTTGAGTGATTCAACAACGATATCAGCGAGCTCGGTAAGATCAGTGAGAAAGAGAACGAGAAGCGCAGAATCCTTTTTGATTTTGACGAGACGAAGTGTGACGTCGGTCGCAACACCAAGCGTTCCTTCTGCACCGACGATGAGTTGACTCATATCAATGATTTCATTTTCGTTTGCGTCTTTGCGAGACACGTTCCAGATATTGTACCCAGCAGAATTTTTGGAAACGTGTGGCATCTTTGATTCGATAAGCGGACGATTGGCATCGATGAGCGCGAGCATGTCGCGATAGATATGTCCCGCAAAAGTATCTTGTTTCGCTTTTGTTTCAGCTTCAGCACGTGTGAGTTCTCCGAATGTCTCTTTGGATCCGTCTGCGAGTACGACTTCGACCGCTTTGACGTAATCCTGCATCTTGCCGTACTTGAGTGAAAGTTCGCCACCTGAATTGTTGCCAATCATTCCACCGATTGCGTTGATTCCTTTTGAAGCAGTAAAGCACGGAAGAAGGAAATTCTGCTTCGCAACTTCTGTTTCGAGGTCGCGATAAAAAATACCTGTTTGCAGACGCGCTTCACCAGAAATAGTTATAGGTAGTGCTCCGTAGAAATGTGGCAGGAATGAATAGTCCGCGACTGATTTCACCTCATGAATTTGGTTGAGGTAACGCATACCATCGAGACTGATTGAATCTGTGAGCGAGCCTCCTGCCATACAGGTGCCGGCAGAGCGAGGCGTGACAGAGATGTGAATGCCGGACTTTTTTTGTTCAGATGCGAAATGCACGAGCGAGGCAACATCGTCGCTATCTTTCGGATATACAACGAGCTCGGGCTTGATTTCAAACAAACTCGCGTCATGGCTATATTTTGTAATTGTCTCGGGAGAATCATCGAGATCTCCACGAAAAAACGATTTGATTTTGTCTTTCATAAATTGATAATCGCATTGTACCAACAATACGATTGCTATGCTAGAATACTCATATGAATACTTACGATTTCCTCTCAATTGGCGATGCTGTGGCCGACAATTTTATCCGCATTACTGACGCAGATGTCGTCGGTGAACCTGATACAAAAGAATACAAATTATGTCTTCGTTTTGCAGACAAAGTCCCCTTCGAATCAAGTGAAGTAGTGTACGGGGTCGGCAATGGACCAAACGCAGCTGTTGCCGCAGCGCGCCTCGGCTACGCCTCGGCGCTCTCCGCCATGGTCGGCAATGACGACCTCGGCAAAAAGTGCCTCGAAGCACTCACTACAAATGGAGTTGCAACTGAGTATGTTGGTACTGACCTCGTCGCGCCAACGAATTACCACTACGTGCTCTGGTACGTTCCTGAACGCACGATCCTCATCAAGCATGTTCAATACACACGCACGCTCCCCGCAAACCTCGTGCCACCAAAATGGATTTATCTCACATCGCTCGGCTCGAATACTGAACCATTTCATCAAGAGATCATTGCATGGCTCGAGCAGAATCCTTCAACAAAAATCGCTTTCCAGCCTGGAACATTCCAAATGAAGCTCGGTACTGAAAAATTGAAAGCGGTATATCAACGTGCTGACGCATTCTTCTGTAACATGGAAGAAGCACAAAGAATTCTCGGCGTCGTCGAAAAAGATGCCAAAAAATTGATGGATGCAATCCACGCACTCGGACCAAAGATCGTCGTCGTGACCGACGGTGTTCGCGGCGCATATGCGCGCGAAGAAGACGGCACGAGTTGGTTCATGCCTATATATCCAAACACACCATTCGAACGTACCGGCGCAGGTGATGCATTTTCGTCAACATTCACGGTCGCACTCTCGATGGGCAAATCTGTACAAGAGGCACTCCTTTGGGCACCAATCAATTCAATGTCAGTGACAGAACATGTCGGCGCACAAAAAGGACTCCTCACTGTCAAACAGATTGAAGAATACCTTGCCAAAGCTCCTACTGATTACAAACCAACACAAATCTAATTAAAAAAGCCCCGAATGTGGGGCTTTTTTAATACGACACGAGAATTTATTTTTGTTTTCGATCCACTGCACGGCGAATTGCTTCAATGATCGCCGTTGTTCCCATTTCGAAATGCTCAACGAGTTCGGCTGGCGAACCTGATTCTCCGTATTTGTCTTTCATTCCAACGAATTCGATTGGAGTTGGAACGGTGCTTGCGAGACATTCAGCGACAGCACTCCCAAGGCCTCCAGCAATCTGGTGTTCTTCAACTGTTACAAGTGATTTGGTTTCTTTTGCGAGTGCAACAATAGCTTCAACATCGAGCGGTTTGATTGTTCCTATATTCATAACCTTCACACGGATCCCCTCTTTCTCGAGTTTTTGTGCAGCACGCATTGCTCCGTGCACGAGTGCGCCACATGCGATAACGCCAACATGTGCGAGACCATCTGTCTCGAACAATACTTGTGCTTTGCCAATTTCAAACGGAGTTTCTTCTGTAGTGATAACAGGGCTCTTTTCACGTGCGAGACGGATATATGCAGGCTTGCGGAGTTTTGCGATCGCAAGTGTTGCTTTGCGAGCCTCGATTGCATCACATGGTGTAAGCACAATCATATTTGGGAGGACACGCATCAATGCGATATCTTCAAGCGCTTGGTGTGTGCCACCATCTGGTCCAACAGAAATTCCTGCGTGGCTTCCGGCAACAACGACTGGGACATTGTTGTAGCAAATCGTCGTGCGAATCTGTTCCCAGTTGCGTCCTGGACTAAACATTGCGTAGGAAGATACAAATGGAAATTTGCCCATTGCAGCCATCCCAGACGCGACCGTGACGAGGTTCTGTTCTGCAACTCCAACTTGTACGAAACGCTTTGGAAATTTGTCCGCAAAAAGATTCATTTTTGTACTTTCGGTAAGGTCGGCGCAAATACCAACGATACTTTCGTCAGTCTCAGCTGCCTTAAGCAAGCCTTCGCCAAATCCGTGACGGATTGGAAGCATCTCGACATCGTCGTTCCAGATTTTTGGATTGAGTTTTAGATTTGGATTTATCATATGATTATATCTTGAGCGCTGCTTCTTTGAGTTCGGCGATTGCTTGAGCTGCTTGCTCGGCGTTTGGTGGATTGCCATGCCATTTGTAATTGCGTTCCATATATGAGACGCCCTTGCCTGGAATCGTGTGCGCAATGATGACTGTCGGCTGTGCAGACATAGATTTTGCTTGCTCGACTGCTTCATCGATAGCACGAAAATCATGACCATCAACTTCAATCACATGCCAATTAAAACTCTTCCATTTATCAGCGAGTGGTTCGAGGGGCATAATATCAGAGACAAGACCTTCGATTTGAATATTGTTGTAGTCGATGACCGTGATGAGATTGTTGAGTTTGTATTTTCCAGCAAACATGATGCCCTCCCAACTATTTCCCTCCTGAAGTTCTCCATCAGAAATGAAACAGTAAATGTGGCGAGTTGCTGTGGCGCCATAATCCATTTTGTCGGCGAGTGCCATACCTGCAGCCTGTGAAAGACCTGATCCGAGTGGACCACTTGATGTCTCAACACACGAAAGCCACTCACGATGTGGGTGACCTTGGAGACGACTGCCAAGCTTGCGAAGTGTCTTCAATTCTTCCACTGGGAAATACCCTGCATGCGCGAGCGTAGCGTAGAGCCCTGGACAAATGTGTCCATTCGAAAGCACAAAGCGATCACGTTCTGCCCAATCAGGACGCTTTGGATCATGACGGAGTGCGTGGAAATAAAAATACGTAAAAATATCCGTCATTCCGAGCGGACCCGCAGAATGTCCTGATTTTGCAAGGAGCAATTCCTCTATTGTCGACTGGCGGATAGCATTGGCTTGTAATGTAAGTTCCCGAACTTTTTCATCAGTAAGCATATGGAGCTATTTTAGCACAGATTCGAATTCTTTGATTCTTTTTGTAATATCAGGAGCGGCGAAGATGCCCGAGCCTGAAGCGAGGCGCGTAGCGCCGGCTTCGACGAGCTTTGGTGCAGTTTCGAGAGTAACAGCTCCATCAACTCCGAGCGGGAGTTTTGGGTAGCGCGCACGAAGCGTGCGCAAGTTTGCAACTACTCGTTCATCAAATGGCTGACCTTGGTATCCAATTTTGGCGATACCCATACACTGCACACTCGTGATGAGTCCAGCATCAAGCAATTCAAACAAGACCTCTGGATTCGTATCAGCATTGATAGCAATCCCAGGCTCAACGATTGTTGGCATGAGTTTGCAACATTCTTCAATCTCAGTGTAGAGATCAGTAAATGCTTCTGCATGAAAAAGTACGCGTGATGGTCCAAGGGTCATCAAATCAGGAAGCAATTTTTTGGCATCAGCTACCATGAGGTCGAGTTCGAAATCAAAATTTTCCCAATGAGGCATTTCTTTTTCGTCAGCGACGATTTTCTGATATCCCACATCAAGATTCAAAGTCTTGTCGTATTGCGCAGGACTGATGAATGGCCATGTCACACTTGGAACAAATACTCCGTCACAAATATCAATCTGTACAGTTTTTACAAGACCAGCGACCTGATCGAGACGCTTCACAACTTCGGTATAGTTTTTTTCGAGCACAGCTGGGATAATTTCAGTCATAGATTAGAGATCAAGTTTGGTAATGCGACGAACATTTCGTTCGGCTTTTGGAAACACTCCTTCGACGAAGAGCTTAACGGCAGTCTTTGCATTTGCTTCAGTGAGAAAACGTGAACCAAGCGACAAGATATTGGCATTGTTGTGTTCTCGTGCGAGCGTAATAAGCTCAAACGGATCCGTGGACTCACGTCCACTCACATCAGTCGCACCCACAGGAAGCATCGGACCATAAAACACAGCCGCTCGAATCCCCTTCACGCGATTGGCACATATTGCCTCGCCTTGACCAGACCCGCCGAGCACGACACCAAGACTTTCGGTATCAGCCGCAACGGCCTCGGCACATGGACGCACGAAGTCAGGATAATCATCCTGCGCATCAAATGTGAAAGCGCCTTTGTCGACAACTTCGTGCCCCAAAGTACCCAAGTATGCCTTGAGTGTTTCCTTGAGTTCAAACCCTGCATGATCTGTTGCGATGTAGATTTTCATAAATTATTTTTCTGCTGGCGTGTGGTCCTTGATATATTTTAGCGTATTTTGGTATTTCTCACTAAGGTCCTTTAATTCCTCTTGAAGCTCGGCTTGTTTCATTTTTGCAATTCCTTCGAGCTGTTCGTAGGTTTTTGTTTCGCTTACCACGTGTTTATCTAAGAGTTCATCCTTATGCTTAAGATAGTACACCCGTTGTTCTTTTAGTTGCCTCAGTTCATCAGTCATCTTAACCTCGACTGATTTCACGTTCTTAAACTCATACACATCACTTGAATCTTTTTTCACCATATCACCTTCCATAAAATGATCCATATGATTTGAATCAAACACCGACACCTTAAACTCAAGTTCTTCTATTCTTGAATCTATTTCCTTAAGATATTCCGTGTCCACTTTTTGTCGAAAGGCAGGAGTTTGTTGGAACGCAACTTGCTGTTTGGCCCACTCTTCGGGATTTCGATAAAAAGAAGCTTCAATCTCTTTTTGGGTCATCTGTAGTTTTGTCACGTCTGGAGGATCAATCGGTAACTGATCATCTGTCATATACCCATTGAAACTATACGAAGTAGTATCTTTGCTTCCTTTATATACATTACGTCCGAAATATTCCACAAATCCGGGATATTTTTTAGATTTATGAATGGCGATGTCCTTTCCGTCTTGATATGTCCATTCAGTTGTCGGGTGCACTGCGGTATCTTTTTCAGAATACGTTTTCTGGGCTTGCGACTCTTGCGGAGCAAACGAGAGCGCAGTAAGCGCAGCACCTGCGATTAATTTGCGAGTACTCCTTCCAAGCCAAGTACTTTCATTTTGCTTGTTTTGCTCATCTGATTGCTTATTTAGATCAATTGATTCTCGCGGAGGCATATAGTTACTTAATCGTCTTTCCGGTCTTTACGACATGATCAACGAGCGTGTGTGTGTATCCCATTTCGTTGTCGTACCAACCGAGGACTTTGACGAGGTTGCCACCGATGACGCGAGTCATGGCGAGGTCGGCGATCGAAGCGTGTGATTCACCGAGGATGTCACTTGAGACGAGTGGTTCGTCACTTGCATCGAAGATTGCTGACCATTTTGGATCTTTGGCTGCTGTGCGAAGGATAGTGTTTACTTCTTCGACAGTTGTTGGGCGCTTTGCAATGAACGTAATGTCAACGATTGATCCCGCTGGTACTGGCACGCGGAGTGAGATACCGTCGAAGAGTCCGTCGAGTTGTGGGTATGCCTTGGCAACAGCGACTGCAGCACCCGTCGAGCTAGGTACGATGTTCTGGGCCGCTGCGCGTCCCTCACGCAAATCTTTTTTGCTTGGTCCGTCAACGATTGCCTGAGTACCGGTGTATGCGTGTGTTGTCGAGAGCACGGCCTTTTCGATACCAATCGCCTTATCGAGAATACCGATGAGCGGCGAAGCCGCGTTTGTCGTACATGATGCATTCGAAGTAATATCGCAGGTACCAAATTTTTCTTCATTCACACCGAGGAGAATTGTCTCACCGGGGAATGATCCGTCGCCTTTTGACGGAGCCGAGATGACGACTTTCTTCGCGCCATCATCGAGGTGGAATTTGCATTTCTCAAACGCGGTAAAGAGACCGGTCGATTCAACAACGACGTCAACATTCAAATCTTTCCATGGAAGTTTGGTTGTATCCTTTTCTGAAATGAAGCGGACCTGCTTGCCATCTACCCAAATATCCTTGCCATCGTGCTTGACCTCATGATTCCAGCGATGATATACCGTGTCATATTTCAAGAGATAGGTCAGCGCCTCGATTGATCCGAGATCGTTGACTGCGACGATTTCTAATTCTGGTCGTTCCCAAGCTACTTTTAAAAATGCTCGGCCGATACGACCGAATCCGTTGATTGCTACGCGTGTTTTATTCATGCGCGTATTGTAGCAAAAAATCAAAAAAACGATAGTGCTCGCAACTACTCCTTCTTGGGGGTAAACTCATATTTCAAACCGCTTCCACCGACTGTCGTGGTTGGCTTTCCTTCACTTTTGTGTTCGCGCATGAGCCTCATGCCAAGCATCGGTATGATTGTGTCCCACACAGGCATGATTTGTTCCGCCGCTTGTTGTGCGATGCCATCTGTATAGGCACTAATCATCGGGTTGCTGAGTGCAATGGTATTACCTTTATTAAACAGCTCCCCGTTTACAACAATATCAAATGAAAGAAAAAAACCTTTCTTTGCATTCAAGACAGCCTCACAACTCAACACATCTCCTTGTTTTGTAATATGCAGCGAGTGTAATGTCGTTTTTACATTTTTCTTTATCACTCTGCCTTTTTTGTCGTACTTAACTTCGTTCTCGGCGTTTTTCAATCCTTCGTTCACGATATCGCGGATATATCGCTCAAGTGTGTCTGTACCAATTTCAACCTGCTTTTTCTCAAGCAAACTCGGCATTGCGCGCTCTCGGGTACTTGAAGTAAAAGTCTTTTCAAGATCAGATCGGACAGTATCAATCGCAACAGTTTGTTGTGGAACGTTTGTATCATTCGCACGCAAAGTATCAGGCCCAAGTTCAATTTGCTTTGGAAGCTCGTCTACAGGGACCAAGCGCGGTGCTCTTGAATCAAACTGTGCGTTTCGTTCAATTATTTTTTCTGAAGTAGATGATGTGTGGTGCGGAATTTTCTCTTTGCCGATAGCGATAGGAAGCGTGGTCGCAATAGTCACAAGAGCTGCGCGCTTCAAACCGCGCCCGATCCCTTTTGATTTCGGTGCTGTTTTGAGAGGATGTATTTCTCCTTCGATCATGTCGTCCAGTATACATTGGACCCCCTAAATGCAAAAGATCCCAGCCCTTTATCAAGGCTGGTATCTTTCTACTTTAAATCCATGTCGGATTTCTAAACTCGTAAAAGGCAACCATACTCCGCCAAAAATCTTCCTCGTGCTGGTCCATTATCAGCATCATGGAGATTTTTAAGTGTAGGTGTTGCCTGCATGCAACGTGCCTACCTGGGAGCTTCTGACTTCCATCGACGTATAGGATTACTATATCGTCGTTAAAAATCCACAAAACTTTAAGTGCTTCCTCGAACACAAAAGTGCTCGATATGATTTGCGTAATCTCTACTGGCAGTGCGAGCACTATTACACCGTCGAATTCATTCACTTCTGAAAGTGAATCGTGGTAAATGACAATTCGTTTACTAGGAAATTTTTCTTGAACTTCGTTCATCTTCTGAACAAAACGAAGTCCATTAATCGAAGAATCCATGATTCCTAAAATTCTTTTAATCATAAAAAATTGGTTTGAGACCAATATACACCAAAACAACACAAAAAGCTAATTTGTGCAAGTTTGAGTGCTACGTTGTGCCGAAGACCAGATTTGAACTGGTGACATCTCCCTCTTCAGGGGAGCGCTCTACCAACTGAGCTACTTCGGCATTAGGTCTATTTGATTTGACCTTTGAACTGTTCGAGAAGATTCTGAATCTGGGCTGTATCAGAGAATTGAAAATTCGCTGACTTCCCTGTCGTTGCAGAATAGATACCTGTGAGCGTCTTGAAGTATGGTTGTATGTAATAAAACCCACCAAGTACAAAGACGATGATCACAACCCAATAGATCGCCTTAAACATTTGAGACGTCTTTTGTGAAGTGCGGACTTTCCGAATGTATTGATTGTTCTCTTCCGCAAGTTCGAGTATGCGATCGAGTTTTTTCTTGTCATCGGCGTCCATGCACGTACTGTAACACAATTGTGCTTGATTCTCAAATGGTGCCCTCGGCCGGAATCGGACCGACATTGATCGCTTAGGACGCGACAGTTCTATCCATTGAACTACAAGGGCAAGCGAATAGCAAAAAACACCCCGAAGGGTGCCTTTAGCATACATGATTTCTGGTTAGTCGGACAGTCCGAGGAGTTCCATGAGTCGTGGCTTGTTGAATCCAACAACAAATGAATCGTCGATACGAATGACTGGCACGCCGAGCTGTTTGGTGAGGTCGACCATTTCCTTGCGCTTTGCAGGATCAGCGGCGACGTCGATATCAGTGAACTCGACTCCCTTTTCTTTGAAATAATCTTTCGCCATGTGGCAGAAGTGACATGATGGCGTTGAGTAGACAGTAACTGTGTGCATAAAAATAAATCAATTAACTAATAATGATTTCTTCCTCATTTGAGTATAGCACACGAGTCAAGCCGTCTATTTACGAAAGTGACAAAAAATGCTATGATTTTCGAGCCGTTTTCATCGGCTCTATCGTCTAACGGTTAGGACACCGCCTTCTCAAGGCAGTAATCGGGGTTCGATTCCCCGTAGAGTCACAAAATTTGACTATTTATGGATTTATTGTAGTATGAAAAAGAATCGTTTTTCGTGTTTTTAATGAGCCTCTTCAGTGACCATAGTGGTAATTGAAGAGGTTCATTAAATCAAGGGGGCTCATTAACAATTAGATTATGAAATACAACATGACGGCTAAGCTGTACGCCACAGCACTATTATTGATGTCCTTCTTTTGCTCAGCAAAAGTAAGCGCCCAGAAAATCTCTGTAGCAATCGGGAGGGTCTCAGGCACACAAGCCGAGATACAAATTGTTTACAATCTCCCTGTTGAGGAAGGCAGTTCCACTGTTATTTATGCTGGTACACAACGTGGGGTATGGACTATGACATACAACACCAGTACCAACCCTAACATGTGGAACAATGGTATGCCTCCGAACGTGTACCAGGCAAATTTATACGGTATGCTGCCAGGTAAGGAATACTACTTCTGGGTTGTAAATGAAAAGGGTAACAAAATTATTACTTCTTCAGATACACTCCAGTTAACCACCGCTAAAGCAGCTATTGAAAACATAGTTTTCAAAACAATGAGAATTGTTGCTCAGGACATTACTCAAACATCAGCGAGCGTTATGTGTGTTTACAACGGCGATGCAACTGGGGTTAATCTTATTGCGGGCGTCAAATTTGGTACGGACCCCGATAATTTGGCATTCCTCTTGAACTGTCAGCTCATCCCGGGAGATATTCAGGGGTTTCATCAAGGGATAGGAGGCATGAATAACTTACTGCCAGGAAAAATGTATTACTATCAGTTGGTAGATCTTACAGGAAAAAACACATTTCCATTGCAAAGTTTCAAGACATTAAGTTACCGTTAGTTCATCAATTAAAAATTATTTGAAATAAACCCGAGAAATCTCGGGTTTATTTTTATTTAAAAATCATTACATTGCATATAAATCTGATTCCAATTTCGGCTACAATGGGTCACAAATTTTATAAAAACAAAAGGAACAAAAGTTTCCTCTTGTCCCCCGTAGTTCTGTTTAATTTGTCGGCAATTTTCCATGCAGCAATTTTAAATCTCTAACATGAATAATTGAGTTTGCTTCATCCTGCACATCGTCAAAAAAATATATTTTACCTTTCCATTTTTTTGCAATGGTTCTGTTTATGGAATTAATATCCGTAAACAAATTGTTCGGCACCATATACGTTTTGCCTTGTACTAAATAATCTACTCCGCCAAACCTAAGTGCACTGAGAAGACTCGGGCGATTAAGCGTGGAAATTAAAGTGGAACCACCCCACTCAGATTTGGAAAGGAGATCCATAAATATTTGTCTCCGATTCGGATACTCATAAAACATCAGGAATGTTTTATTCAGACCATCTATTGAGTTTATTCCAGGGACTGTATCTAAATGAAAAGCCCCGTCTATGGTACTGTTCTCAATCATTTCAGAAAGAGATAACTTGTTGTCGTTCTTCATGTTTTCCAGTTTGAATTTGATTGTTTTTTATATTATAAATATAAATATATTTTTGTCAACATTATCATTTAGGCTCAACAGCTTGGCGTCACGACACTAAGTCCTTGACCTGCGTATGAATCAGGTTCCAGTTTCGGCTACAGTGGGTCACAGTTTTTTTAAAAAAATTATTTTCCTTCCATTCATTCTAAGCAAAAAAAATAACCACCCTGAAAAAAAATATCAGTGATGATTATTAAATCAATTAAAGTACAACATAGTTTATTTTAGTTTTTGCCTTACTTCATTATCGCACAAACACGAGTAACCATTTTTTTCGCTCTCTGTTCGTCTTTATACGATGGAATGTTTCCAAATAAACCACCCTCGACTTCTACTAGTAAGTCACGGTTTTTTTTAGTAGAGATACTTGCCATAATAAAGTCTTGTCTAAAAATTAGAGTCGAATCCTTTTTGACAGTATCCTCAACTGCCGAGATTCGAACACTGTCCAATTTCCCAAGTACTATGGTGGTATCAGTCAGGTGTGCTGTCACAGTAGAGGCCAATCCGTGTTTTTTGATCAACACAAATAGTTCCTTAAACTTTGATTGAGAAATCTTATCTTGAGCTGAAGTCGAGCCCCAAATAATCAAAAAGGCGCAGAGCGCAATTAATTTTCTAGTCATAAAAATATTTTTAATGAGAAATACTGCTCAGGCGTGGTCCTACCCTTTTTTGTGCCTTCTTATAAATTAATCTAACATTATTAATTTATTTGTCAAATTTCGACCAAGCTGGCTCACGCGTAGATTCTACATAAATAGCAAAACCCCCTAAATGAATAGAGGGTGTTTAATGCGTTTAATACTATTTTTTCTTAATCTTCAGGAAGTTCTTCGACAAATCTCAGCGTATAGCACTCGCCAGGAAAAACGGTTGATCGCTCAAGCGCAAAGCCTTGTTGCTCAACGAGGTCGAGATGGAAGGCTTTATCAGCCATAGCCGGGTTCAGTTTGATGCGCTTAACCCCTATATTCCTCCTTTTTGTGGACACCATACCATTGAAAAATAAATTGACGTACTCAAGTTTTCCGTCACCCGTATCCTCAAAGGCTTCCTCCGGTACGAGTCGGCGAACTTCTAAGCCGAGTTTGTCATCCCAGATAAGGCAGTCACCATTTTCAAAGCGGGTGGCTATTGCTTGGTAGAAGTACATTTCGTTTGAATCGTTGGCTTCTACTTTCTCCCAAGGTTTTGCTGTCTTTCTAATACGAATAATAGGCATAATGATCGTTTTGCATATTTTAAATATAAATATGTTTTTGTCAACGTTACTTGTTGTCCAATCTAATCATGCAAAAAGAGAAGTGGAATTTGTTTCCCACTTCTCTTTTTAATTTTGCCTTCTGAATTTACCCAAGCTCAGGAACCTCGCAGGATTGCCCTGTGCTCGCATCCCATGCATCGATGAATGCAGCATTTGGATGGTCGCGAAGGACAACTGCAATCCTAAGATTTGAATCCTTTCGGTAAAGGATTTTCAGCCCACCCCAATCGGGTTGACGTTCATTGAGCGCTCGCTCAATATTAGCCCTCGCCCATTGTGGTGTCTTTTCAACCAAGCCCCAGTTTTCAAGAAACTCTGGGAACAGATTCTTCACGTGAGGGTATGCCCCGTACAACGCGTCTAACTCTTTTATTAAGATTACAGTGCCAACCATTTTTACCTCCTTGTTTTTTGATTTAAATTTAAAATAGTACACAAAATATATTTAGTCAATTTTTCCCCTGCAACAATACTGCACAAAAGAAAAAGGAACAGAGTATGTCCCTGTTCCTTTTGTTATTGTTTCTTTTTGAACTTAACGTAACCGCGAGCGAATAATGCTACTGAAAGCATCCCACTGCATACAAGAGAGACGTACGTTTTCATCATTTCAGACGAACCAATGATCGTAATAGGTAAAAAACGATACTGAATGGTCTCTGTATTCTCATTGAAAGACGCCATAAAAGTTTTCGTGCTGTAGGCCAAATTATGCCAAGTCCACGGGAATACCAGACAGGTTATAATTACAATAAGAGAAGCCGCGGTATACAAATATATTTTCCGTGCGATTTTTTCTCTTTCCTGCTCTTGCCTGAGGTTCAGATTAAAACTTCTACCATACGGCGTGAGATAGATGAACAAAGACGATGTCACTGGGCAGACCCAGAGAACGGCAACACATTCAATCAAAACCCTGACCAGGAAATTTAATACTGGGTCGGAAACATGATGAATCGCATACGGATATGCGTAATAAATTCCGGTGTAGTCGAGCCCCAACATCAGGAGCACAACAAGAAATACGGCGACTTTTTTCATTTTTGTTTGTATTAAAAGTTAAGAGATATTATTTAAATCCCACAAAGGCCATAGATTAGGGCGTCTCTGGGATTTAAACAAAGCTCTCAAATTCGTTTTTTTCAACAAACTATTTGTTTGTTAATATATCATAAAATACAAAAGTGTCAAATACAAAAAAGGAACAGCGGGTATGTTCCCTTCTGTTCCTTTTTGAGTTATGTCTCTCTTTTTTTATGCTGATCAAAACCGATTGGGTTTTGAATCTCAGCTGTCAGTGGGAGTTGCACCGACAACGTAAATAATAGTTGGTACAACGCTACGACTTTGCCATCGTCTATACTCAACTTCCTCGCAATTTCTTTTTTCTTTTTAGTCAGGATTTCTGCAGGAAACGGCATCCCATTACGAGCCGTAAGCATTACAAAAAGTTTTCCAAGTAAAACGTAGTCGTCGGTGGAAACCGGTACAGTATCTTCTAATTCCATATGCGATGTAGTTTGAATGAATTTATGAAATTCATAATATAACTTATTTTAAAAAAGTCAATAGTATATAACAAAAAGGTCCTGCATCGTGCAGGACCTTAGGCAAAAATTCGTTTGGTTGAAAAATAACTAATTATACTCAGTACAACCGTGAGTATAATTTGAGCATATATGTACCAAAGGTGAATCATATCCACCAGCACATAGAGCGCAACAGTATTTGTAATAAAAAATGCTATATACATTACCGAGTACCAAAACATTTGGCGTTTAATCTTTTTTTGATCTTTATTTTTAAATGCCCAGAATTTTTGTAAGAAAAAATTCCAGACAAAACAAATACAGTACGCGATGACCGCAGACAAAAGATACCAAAAGTGAAAGTACTGAGTTAGTGTAAATAAAATTCCATAATACAAAAGAATGCCGGAAAGTCCGACCAATCCAAAACGAACCAATTGCCAAGTCGAAGAATCTTTCAGATTAATCAATTTTCAATTGTTTTGATTAGACTACAACAGAAATCATTTTTACACAAAAAGACAAGCGAATGCTGTGTACTTCATATAATGATATAGGTTCCCGTGCGTAATAATAACCCTCTAGGGCGTACGCACGTGTACCTGCGAGCCATTTGGATGCAAGTACAATTTCATTTTTTTGGTTCATGCTAAATGAACCTATGACCCCAATGCACTTTGCGTATTTTTGGGTTTCTACATAAAAACTTCCATTTACAAAGATATTGTATCTAAATGTCAAAGTAATCCTCTTGTAAAGACAAGCAAATAGATGCCTGGTATACTGAGATTCTTATGCAAGAACTCCTCGGCTACGCCTCGGGCCTCCTCATCACGATTTCAGCCGTGCCGTATATTAGCGACATTTTTCGCCTTAAGACGAAGCCAGAACGCGCAACATGGTTCATCTGGAGTGTACTCCTCACGATCGCCTTCTTTGCTCAGTTTGCCAAAGGTGGCACATGGTCACTCATCACAACCGGTATCGATTGTCTCATCGTCATCATCATTTTTGCACTCTCTATCAAATACGGCATGGGTGGTGCTTCTCGACTCGATATCTTCGCGCTCGTTGCTTCAGGCGTCGGGCTCGTGCTCTGGTATCTGACCAACGAACCACTCTTCGCGATTGTGATCACCATCGCGATTGATATGCTCGCAAGCATGCTCACCGTCATCAAAACATACAAAGAACCAAGCACCGAAACATTCAGCGCATATATGATATGTGGTACAGGCGGACTACTCGGAGCGTTTGCTGTCGGCACACTCAACTTCTCACTCATCATCTTCCCGCTTTGGATTTGTGTGATGAATTACGGAATTGGGCTCACAATACTTCTCGGCAGAAATAGACAACGAATGTTTTAACTTCGTTCTGTACTGTACAAACAAAAAGCACTGGTTTTATTCCAGCGCTTTTATTGTTCAGAGATTGTTAGAACATCTACCTCCCGTAATGTTGTGTACTAGGCTGATTCCTAATCTGATATTGCAAGCCTGATTTTTGAATCAAAAGAGCCTTGATTGTTTTCTCATTCTGATTGATTTGAGCTTTCAGCTTTTTTATTTCATTTTGATAGTTCACTATTCTCATCGAATCGCTCACCTTAGCGACTGAGACTGTATCAGTTACTTTCGTTGCGTTTAATATTTCTTGACCATAGCAACTTGTGCCTACACTTAATAAGGCAAAAATGGTTAATTTTTTCATGTCCAAATTTTTAAAGGCCTGTGCCCGTGAATATTATTTATATTATAACACGTATAATAGAAAATAGTCAATACACGACGATACCCGAGGCTACTACCCTTCCCACTCAGTCTCCTGACGTACGAGCAACTTGCTTGCTTTCTCGGGTTCGGCCATAAGCATTTTTACGGCATTTTCCATACGCATACTTTGTGATCCTTTGATGTAGACAATGTCACCTGCTTTGCGCATTTCTGCATATGTTTCGGCTGCCTCGTGTGCGTCAGCACATTCGATGATTTTCTTTTCGTTCATTTTGGATTTGCGGGCGCCGACGGCAAATTCTTTTGCGCGTAGCCCGACCGTGATCAAAACGTCGGCGCAGTCTTTGGCGACACGGCCGATTTCAATGTGAGCATCATTGGTATGTTTACCAAGCTCAAGCATATCTCCGAGCATCGCAATTTTACGTTTCCCAAACGGAATATCACGAAGCATGTGAAGTCCAGCTTCGCAGGCAGTTGGTGATGAGTTGTATGAATCATCAATCAAAACCGTCTCGTTGAGACCAGGGATCAATCGTACGCGTCCTGGCGGTGTCTCATACAGAGCGAGATCCCCGATCGCAGCAATCATATTCACATCAGAGACATATGCGACAGTGAGTGCCGCAAGTGCAACCGTAACAAATGTTTCAGAATAAATATTTGGAAGCGTCACTGGCAAACTTTTGCCATCGAATTCGAGCTTAAAGGTCAGACCACCTTCAGCAAAAATCTCTCCTGGAGCAAGCAACTGCAGATTGCTTGCGCGAATATCTGCATCGGGATTCAACCCGTACGTGACTGTCTTTGCATGCATTTTTTCTTTTGCTGCGAGTACTCGATGATCATCCGCGTTCAAAACAAGCGTGCCTTCTTTGCGAAGTCCTTTCGCGAGTGATAGCTTTTCTTCGATTAATGACTCAAGTGTTGGAAAGAATTCAATGTGCACTGGAATTTCTGGTAATCGTGTAATAACAACGACATGTGGCTTGATCCACTTTGCAATTGAGCTTATATCACCTGGGCGATCTGCCCCAACTTCAAGTACGAGTGTTTTTGGATAGCTCCCACGTGGTTCGAGAATTTGAAAAATACCACTTGCGATAACTCCAAGCCAAGCAAACGGATTGTTCCAACCGCTTGATGCACCAATGATCGAGAGTGGAACACCGAGCTCGCTGTTGAAACTCTTGTCACTGCGACGTACGCTCCCTTGGCCTTTGAGCACTGTGTAAATCGCATCTTTGGTGCTTGTTTTCCCTACTGAGCCAGTCACAGCTATGACGCGAGGATTATGTCGCCACAAAATTCCTTTGGCAATAAGTGTAAGGATAATCGTGATGATTTTTTTGAAAAATGATTTCATAGATATGGGTTAGTGCGTTTTGGTTACGGCGGGTATAGCGACTTTTGTTGTTTGCGGTACTGGCGCTTGAGGTACTGGTCTGTCAGGTGGAATTTGGTAATAGTTCAAGAGGAAATTGGCGATATCGGCCATACTGTATGCAACCGTACCTGAAGAGAAAAGCGTACCCGCATTCCGAGGATTGTAAAGATAAATCAAAACAATAAACTTCGGATCATAGGCTGGGAAGTACCCTACCATACTGTGCAGATATCTGTCACTGTAGTACCCGCCACCATTCTCCATTGAAATTTGCGCTGTTCCAGTCTTCGCAGCGATGCTCCACATTCCATTTCTACTTTTTCCTGCCTTACCTGCTGGACTTTGGTCGAAAGCAGTGACAAGCATTCTATCAATAGTTGTAACAGTATCAGGTGTAATAGCAGGAGCAAGGACTGGTACAGTCATTTTTTTTGACGTTCCCGCTGGGTATCGGATCTCACTTGCAACATGAGGAGTCACTGGTACGCCGTTATTTGCAAGTGCACTGAAAGCACGAATTGCGTCGATGGGTGTAAGCGCGATACCTTGGCCGAACGATGCTGTTGCATATTCAAGGTCGCGAGGGCTCTCCAAATTTTTGACAAGACTTTGTGCTTCATCGGGTAAATCGATTCCCGTTTTAGAATTCAAACCAAATTTATAAAAATAATTTCGAAACGCATCTTTACCAAGCTTTTGTTGTACGTATACGGCACCCGTGTTGAGCGATTCGTTCAAAACCTCCTGCATCGGAATAATACCACGCCCTTTGCCATCGAAGTTTTTTACTTTTGCCTTATCAATAATCAAAAATCCTTTATCGTCGTATGTTGTAGCTGGAGTTACAACTTTCGCATCCAATCCCGCAGACATCGTCAAGCCTTTTACGATCGATCCAAGTTCGTAGACATTCTCAACAACAGGATTGTTATATGCGCTTACATCCACAACCTTACCATATTCATTTGGATCGAAATCAGGAAGCCCAGCCATTGCAATAATAGCTCCCGTATGTGGATCCATTACAATCCCGGCTGCTTTGTCCACAACAAATTTATTTTTTGCACTTTGGAGCGTTTGTTCAAGATATGCCTGCACTGTCGGTTCAATCGTTGTGACAACATCGCCTTGCCCCTCACTACTCGTAAAAGTATCTTTCAGATTATCAAAAACCTCTGCAAAGAAATTTGTATATAGCCCACTTGAAGTTCGAGACAAAACATCGTTATATTCTTGTTCCAATCCATATCGCCCTGTCAAAATATTGCCTTTATACCCAACGAATCCAACCACTTGCGAAGCAAGTGTGCCGGCGGGGTAGGAACGCCAACTATCTTGGTAGAGATATATTCCTTTGATCTTGAGCGCTTTTATAGCGTCTGCATTTTCTTTTGAAAGATGAGTCGTAATTTCTTCGTATGGATCATTCGCTTTATTTGCGTGCATCATGAACGTATCATGATCAAGTGTAATGATGTTTGCGAGTGCTTTGTATGTTGCTTCCTTGTCCACCAATTCGTTTGGAACAATCGCAAGTTTGTATCCTTGCGTAACACTCGCGAGTTCTACGAGACTACCATCTTTTGCTGTAGCAAAAATTTTGCCTCGATCAAATGACGCAGTTGATGAGGGTGCATATTGACGATTTGCACGTTCAGAAAATTGTTCCCCGTGAATTATTTGGAGGGAAAATAATTTGGCTATAATAAGCAACGCAAAAAGTCCTATCGCTGACAGGACAATAATGAGTCGTATGTGACTGATGGTATTACCCGAGGATGCCATGCGCTTTATTCATGCGCCATAGCCACACTTGCCGTTTTGATTGATGCGAGTGTACGTGTGGCATAGAGCGTGTTGTTTGATACTGCAAGTCCAAGCCCGGTCGCTTGCGCAATATCAACCTCCTTCATTTTAGCAAAATATTCGCTTGAATTGGCACTTATTTCACTTTGAGAAGTACGGATACTAGCTTCTGCGGTGCGACGACCAACGACATCGAAAACAATTTTACCTACGAAATAAACGTACATACTCACTGAAACCGCAAGTAGTGCGAGACCAAAATACACAATGCGCTTTACATATTGCTGTTTTGGAAGTGCGAACTCTTGAATTTTGTATGCTGTATTCATAATATTATTTTTCGATTATTCGTAACTTTGCACTACGCGACCTTTTGTTTTCTTCTATTTCTTTTCGAGTTGGAATGAGAGGTTTCTTTGTGATAATCTGCCCGCCGTCTTCTTTGAGTTCTTTGAATAAATTCTTGACCAGTCGATCTTCGAGACTATGGAATGTAATGACTGCGATTCGTCCGCCTTTTTTGAGCAGTTTCCATGCTCCGCGAATGCCTTCTACTGCAGCGCCAAGCTCGTCATTCACATAAATGCGGAGCGCTTGAAATGTTTTCGTTGCGGGATTGATTCGTCCATTTCGGTATGAAGCTGGAACTGATTCGGCAATGATTTCTGCGAGCTGAAGGCTCGAATCTATCTTTGCTTTGCGTCGAGCCAAAACAATAGCTTTGGCAATCTGACGACTAAACCGCTCTTCGCCATACTTGTAGATCATGTCGGCGAGTTCGTTTTCGCGCATCCCGTTCACGACTTCTGCTGCCGTGAGCGTCTCGCTCGTTATTGGATTCGCGAGGGTCATAAGAAGTGGTTCATCATACTTAAATGAAAATCCACGACCCGATTCGCCTATCTCCATTGAGGAAATGCCGAGATCAAACAATGCGCCATCGATTTCGCTCTGGCCATGCTGTTCACACGCGTTTACGATTGTGCGAAAGTTCGCATGAATCGGAACGAGTTTGCCGCCTGCATCTTTGACGCTCGCTCCCGCGAGCTCAAGTGCATCAGCATCAAGATCAAATCCGACAATAGTTACCGAAGTTCCAAATCGTCGAGCAATCTCACTTGAGTGACCACCTGCTCCGAGCGTGCCATCAACGACGACTGCACCCTCGGACAAACGAAGACCATCTATACTCTCGTGTAAAAGGACTGGGACGTGTTCCATACAAATTACAGAGCACCAACGTTTCCGAGTTTTTCTGCCAGCGTATCTGCCTGACTCTCGACGCCTGCCTTGTACTTTGCCCACGCCCTCTCATTCCAGATTTCTGCACGATTTTGGACACCAATGATGGCAACCTTACCGGAAAGCTTTGTACGAGCTTTCAAGAAATCGGGAATGAGAATGCGCCCGGCACTATCGACCTCTACTTCTTGAGCACCTCCGAACATAAAACGGTTGAAACTACGGTTGTCTGCCTGAAGCATCGAATTCTCGGCGAGCTTGGATGAGATCTTCTCCCATTCATCGATACTAAACATGAAAATCGAATTATCGAGGCCTGGAGCAAGCACGACTTTCTTCCCGAGTTCGGTCTTAAATTTGACCGGGAGTGAGACTCGGTTTTTCTCGTCGATGCTGTGGATGTATTCTCCGATTAACATTGTATTTTCTGGCTAAAATTTGATTTCTTCTTTCCTCCCACTATTCCCCACTTACTTCATATTTTACTCCACTTTGTCCCACTTCGCAAAGCGCGATAATGGTGGATAACTTATTCCAAACGCAAACTTTGACAAACGACGGAAAAATTATAGAATTATGAAAAATACTTTTATGGGGCAATTTAGTTTATTTAGCTACAAGGATTACACTGACATGCAACTCAGAGAAGTCACGGTGGTAATTCCTGAGCAAGTCAAAGTAGTTGAAGAAAAAAATCCTGACGATAGTCAGGATGAAGAAAACAAAAAAGATCCCGACCCATTGGACGGATATTCTTACAATCAAATTGTTAGTCGCTAAAGCGGGATTACTATGTAATCCCCTTTCCGTTTTTATCGCTTGCTATTCCTTCGGACGCATCAGAGGGAAAAGCTGAGTTTCGCGAAGTGGCTTGTCTACCATAAAGGCGAAGAGTCTCTCTCCAAATCCGAAACCGCACGTTGGTGGCATGCCATGTTCGAGCATGTCGACGAATTCCCATTCTGGCATCATGGCCTCTTCGTCACCTTCTTCGAGAAGTTTTTGTTGCAATTCAAATCGAGCGCGTTGATCGATTGGATCGTTCAATTCACTAAACCCGTTCCCTACTTCACTTCCAGCGAGCAACACCTGGAAACGCTCCACAGTACCTGGACGCTCTTTTGATTCCTTGGCGAGTGGCGATACGAGTTTTGGATGATGTACGAGAAATGCTGGGCCCGCGATATTCTTTCGGCAATATTTCCAAAGTGTATCAGTCAATCGTTCACGATTCGTGCCTTCGTATTTGACCTTGAGTGTGTCGAGTTTTGCTTTCATGTCTTCGACACTTGCCGTGAGTACGTCGATGCCAGTTTGATTTTGTATTTCAGAAACATATTCAACAACTGGCCATTCTCCGGCGAGATCAAATGTATGACCGCGTGTAGTAAACTCGGTTTTGCCGAATACGTCGAGGGCGATTTTCTGATAGAGCTGTTGTGTGATCTTCATGCCATCTTTGTAATCAGCATACGCCCAATAGAATTCCATATTGGTGAATTCCTGCAAGTGCTCTGGACTCGTGCCCTCGTTGCGGTATGCACGCCCGATCTCAAATGTCTTTGGAAATCCTGCTGCCATCAGACGCTTCTGCCAGAGTTCACCGATTGAGATACGAAGAAACACACTCACATCAAAATCTTTGTGATATGTCTTGAACGGATTTGCTTCGGCTCCACCCGTCGTGAGTTCAAGTGTTGGAGTTTCAACTTCAAGGAATCCGTGTTCAAGCATGAAGTTGCGTGTGGATTTCCAAAACTCGGCTTTTTTATAAAACAAATCACGAAGTTCTGGATTCATCACGATATCGAGATATCGTTTGCGAAAACGCTCGTCGGGATCAGTGATACCATGCCATTTTTCTGGAAGTGGGAGCAAGCTCTTGGTAGCCATAGTCCAACCTGTCGCAAGAAGTGACGGCTCGCCTCGCTGAGTCGTAAAGAATGTTCCTGATACGGAAATGAAATCTCCCATGTCTACGGTTGATTCAAAAAGTGAAAAAAGCTTTTCGTCGAGCGTGTCTTTCTTGAATACACACTGAAATTTAGCAGTGCCATCGTCGAGCACGACAAAGAGAATCGCGCCTTGTCCGCGAATCGCCATTACACGTCCGGCAATCGAGAATGTTTTACCCGAAGTCTCAAGTCCTGTAAATTCCGTTCGAACATAGTCGAGCGGATAGTCGCGCGCTACGCGCGCTGGATACGCGTCCATCCCAGCCGAAGCCAGTTTCTCAAGCTTGGTGAGGCGTTCTGCCCGAAGTTCTTCTATTGATGCCATATAGAGGGAGTATACCCGTAGAGTTACTTTTTGCCAAACCGCGCCTTAAACAGTGTGAGGAAATTCTTAAGCAGGTCGTCCATATCGTCTTTTATTGAAATATAGTTTGGGGGCAAGGACTCTTCTGATCGATCAGAATCTTCGTTCCCGTTCGGCAAAAAGTACATATTCGGACTATCAATATCATCTTTGGCTAGAATCAATTTCATGCCATCACGCTCAAATTTTTCAAGAAGCGGATCTGTCTCAACCGAATACATATGGTCGGGATCATCAAATTCAATCTCTTTGAGTGAGACATATGCTTCGTCAGTAATTCCTGCGAACGGAAAACCTTCCGTTCGCAGAGCGAGCTCTTTTGCCATTCTCACGCATTCCATCGTCTGTTGTTTTAATTCGCGAGACAGTACTGTTCCTTCGTTCTTGCTAATTTTAAGCACCCTACGAGTCTCTTCATCCAATGAATCAGGAGAGACAGCGGTGTAGCCGTTCTCAAGAAAAAGAGTAACCTCGTCAGGATTCGATGTGGTTGCATAAATTGCCGCCGTACGAACATTCCCCGCGGATACACGAATTTTCAAATTTGATTCTAGTTCTTTGAGAAGCGCCTTTTTCACATCTAGGCTTGTTCCATCTTCATTCAGAAGACCGGGCGTAACATTGAAGTGATTTATTTTATATATACCTCCTCGCTCTGTAATAGCCTCGCGTCCGGACATAATCACTCCCTCGTTCGTAGCAGTATCTTTACCATTCAAACGAAAACGTCCCTCCTCAACAATGAGAGAGGTCGGCAGATCAATACTACCTATTTTGAGTTTTCGAATTTTCTTGCCTTCGGCCGGAGAAGGAGTGAGAAAAACTTCTGGAGCAAGGTTCTCTTGAAATTCTTCTTCTCGAACATTTTCAATACTCGCTGTAGCTAATTCCTTGATCTCCGTTGCCATATTAAAAATAAGATCATAGAGATCGCTGAGCTCATCACCCTCTTGATATGCAATATCATCCGCACCACGCAAGAACTCAAGTGCCTGTTCGTATTGACCCGCCATGGCAAAAATACCTGCTTGTTCCATACAAACAATTACCTGTGATCGTACAGTATTTTCTTTGGTAGACCATGCTTCGCGCTCATCGAGCCATTGATCAAAAAGTACTCGAGTTTCAGGATCAGTAAATGATTTTTCTTTTATTTCTTTCGCAATTTTCTCAACTCGCAAAAAAGAAATATTCTCAGCATTGTTCTCTGAGAGCGGACCCGTATTCATTCCTTGTTCGAAAACTGACGACATATGCGTAAGTATATATAAAAACGCCTCTATGTAATAGAGGCGTTTTTATTATTCAATACTAATTACTTTGTATACAGTTTCACCTTTTGGAGTCTTGAAGTTTGCTTTGTCACCTGGCTTCTTGCCATGAAGTGCCATGCCAAGTGGAGAATTGTTTGAAATACGTCCAGACGCAAAATCAGCTTCTTCACTTCCGACAATCTGGAATGTTTGCTTGTTCTTGTCGCCTTCTTTTTGGACTGTCACCGTTGATCCAACATCAACGGTCGCTGAATGGTGTTTCTTGATGACGATTGAATTTCGAAGAATGTGTTCGATTGCAGAAATGCGCTCTTCGAGTTTGCCTTGCTCTTCACGTGCCTGGTGATATTCAGCATTTTCAGAAAGATCGCCAAGTGACTTTGCGAATTCAAGAGCTTCTAGAATTTCCTTGCGCTTTTCAGTCTGAAGCGAGAGAAGCTCTTTCTCAAGCTCTGCACGCTTTTCGGTAGTAATGTAATTTTTTCCTGAGTCCATATGCGGTTACAGATTAGTGATTCGTAAAGGGAACGTTCAACCAAATGAAAACCCACCGAGCGACGGATCGCAGGAGGGCAAATTTGAGTGACGACAAATTATATTCGATATATGAGACGATGTCAAAAACCCTTATACCATCAGACGATTCCGCCCTTCCAAATGAGTGCGCGGAGCATGTATGCAATCGAATAGAGTCGATACAATCCACCAAAAATCACCTGATCAGTGCTCGGATGCATATGCACGAAGCGTGTTCCAAACCCACTTTTGAACAATGTAAATCCAGCCCATGGGTGTTTTTTGTCATACTCCGGCGGAAGACTCCCCCACAAATCGAGTGTTTTTGCCCCACTCTTTTTGGCTTCTTGGATGACATGCCACATCAAATATTGTGTTGCGGGAATATGTCGATCGGTCGAAGAACTGCCACTGTATGGATAATAGGCGCGATCGTGCCAAAAGAAGATTTCATATGCAGCATGCGGTTTTCCTTCGTAGTAGGCAACAAAAATTCTTGCAATTCCTGCACGTGAGAGCACTCGCCAAATCGTTTCGTGATATTTCCGCGTGTGTCCGTGATATTTTTGGCGATTTGCCGTCGAAAAATATAAATCAGCAAAAATCTGAAATCCTTCGTCGGTACTCATTTCGCATGTTGTCACTCCAGCTTGTTCAGCATGTCGAATCGAATAGCGCGTATTTTTTTTGAATCGTTTCAAAATCTCATCCGCGCTAGCTGTCAGATCAACCTCTTGATTCCATTCCGTGAACAACGGGTGATGTGAAATGCGCATCGAAGAAAATATATCTGAGAGCTTCTCGTGACCCATATCAGAAGCGAGTTCCTGATATGGTTCCCACTTTATAAAAATAATCTTTTCTTTTCTTGCCCAATCTGCGAGAAAGGATTCAGTTTCTTTGTCTGGAATTCCTGAACGTGGAATATATCCGATGAAAAATGAAACCTTCGGAAGCTTGTGTACAGTCATTTGATACACAGCACTCAGTCGTTCACCATCATACCGTCCAAAACGCACAACACGTATCCCTGTGGCAATTCGAACATCGCCCCATGCCCAGGATTGCATCGGATGAATCGCGCATGCATCATACGCCTCACGCTCCTTCTCGTCTTCAATTATTCGTACGGATGTATTCATACTATTTTGTGTATTCAGGAGCATTCTGAGCAACCCAACTTAAGAAATCATATGCGACATGTTGTGACGCGCCAAGACCATTTTGTGGTCCACGTTCAGTCAAAATCACCAGTACATAATGTGGATCCTCGTATGGAAAAAAAGCATTCATCCACGCGTTGACATACTGTGCGTTTGATCCGACTTGCGCTGTTCCCGTTTTTGAACCTGCGGTAAAAGGCAACCCAGCAAGAATCTTTCCTGTGCCGATTGTCGCTCCCATACGCATTCCTTCATGCACAACTTGATACTCATCTTGAGGAACATCAGTGATCTTGGTTTCAACTATCGGTGCATCTTTCAGTACATGAGGAGTGACGAGCACTCCGTTTCGGGAAACAGCTGCAACCGAACGCGCCATTTCAAGAGGAGTAACAACTACACTGTATTGCCCAATCGCAGTGTTGTAGGTATCTCCAATACGCCAGCTTTCGCCAGCGAATTTTTGCGCCTTCCATGCTGGACTTGGGATATTGCCGGACTGCTCGCCACCAAGATCAATGCCAGTTTTGCTCGTCAAACCAAACCGTTGCAGTGCAATATCGAGATTATCAATACCAATTCCCTTTTGTGCATGATATCCACCCGAAACTTCCATAAAAAAAATGTTTGAGGAAATCGCGATAGCTTTTCGAATATCAACGATACCATTGTTTGGATTGTAATCACGAAATACTCCTGGATGTGCCGGATCGTACGGGTTTGGAACAGTAATCGAACCGCAGGAACAAATAAGCGTATTCGGAGTAACCACTCCTTCCTTCAGAGCTTCAAGTGCAATGTATGGCTTCACGATAGAACCAGGAGTAAACAGACCAGAGATAGCGCGGTTTAAGAGTGGCGTTCGCGAATCGTTTAAATACTCATGAATTTTTGCTGAATTTGTACCACTCGCCATAACATTCGAATCATACTCAGGAACATTCGTCATCGCGATAACGTCACCATTACGTACGTCCATCATGACGGCAGAGCCACTCCGAAAGCCAGCTCGATTTACATAGTCTGCGAGAACTTGTTGCATTTTTGTTTGCAATCGTGAATCAATGGTAAGCGTCAAATTTTTCCCCGCTACCGGTTCGTCGACAATAGTACCGCCTTGTACTTTGCCCGTAATATCTCGCTCGACAATCGTCGAGCCGTTCGAGCCATTGAGCTCTGTATTAAATGCTTTTTCAACCCCATCTTTTCCCGTCATCTCTGTTTGCCAATAGTTGCCAGACTTATCTCTTTGCGGATATCCAATATAACCAAGGAGATTCGAAAATCCTGGACTTGATATATATGAACGCTGTCCCCACGGAGCGTCATCTGTACGAGTATCGTTCCACGCAAGAGGAACATTGTTTCGATCGTAAATATTGCCACGCGATGCGAAAATTGGCTCGCTCGACAAACTATTATTTTCCGCTAAATGTTTATATGACGCAGTATTTTTGACTTGGAGAAACCACAACTTGCTCGCAAAGATAATAGCAATAACGAGAAACGCAACACCGACACTAAACAACGCTTTACGCTCAAGCGGACGTTCCATCTGCCCCTCGAATTGCTGTGTATCAAACTGCGGAAGATTTTGAGAATCAAGAAAAATCTCGTCCGGTTCGATCATCGGATTTTTATATCGTCGTTTTGTCGACGTTGCTTTTTGTATTTCGTTGATAACTTTTTTCATTTTAGATATGGAGCACGCTGTCGTCTGACAAGTATTTGCGAATCAGCACTGAGAAAAGTACACATACGAGCGCGATAAGTGTTGTTACGTACGGGAAAAACAAAAATCTATGGAGCGGTACCCCATAGAGCACGTCAGAGAGAAAAACGATTGGTATGATCTCAAAATATCCACGAAACCACACGATTGCGAAGATGCCGATTCCTGCCGTAAAAAAGAATGGGAATGCGCACACGGACAATACGAGAAATAGTGTGCAAAAAAGGCGTAGGGACATATTTGTCCATTATACAGATATGCGTGAGACTTCCAAAATACAGGCTCAAACATTGACTAATTCATAAATAAATGCTCATATGAATAAAACACATATTCATGGATAGGATTGCATTCATTATCGACAGTTCAGAGGTTGATAGGATCCTGGTTTACACCGCGTTGACGAAGTCGCGCGCTTACCAGGAAATAATAACAGTTACCGATCCGGAAGTCGGGTACAAGGAATACTGCCACGTATTAAACGAAGGCGCTTCAAACATTGATGTATTCATTAAGGCATCTCAACCCATACTCAATGGTTTTGAGTATGCAGAACGGTTGCAAAAATTCCCTAGAGTGATTCGAGATCGATGTTCGATCTATATCGTTGCTGGGACAATCCCCGACGAATATGGGAAAGAAGAGGGTGTTCTGCCAGATTGGCTCAAACGCAATTCTGTCGTTAAGAAAATTGTTAGCTTACCATTCACATGGCCCCTGTAATCGCTTATTAACTACGTCAAACGTACCCTCAAAAAATGAGGGTCGTTTTTCGTTTTGATGCAACTACTCGTCGTCATCGTCTCGGCGAGATCCGGAACGACTTCCTTTTTTTGTCGAACCAGATTTTTTGTTGCGGTTGCGAATCTTAAAATACAAATATCGTAGAATAAAATACACAATGAGAAGGCCGGTGAGATAAAAAATGAAAGGTGAAGAAAACAAAAATGAAAGGAAGCTAAAAAGGAGGTACATGAGATATGTAAACGGTCCTTTTGGTGCGACCTTCGTAGCCACTTTTTTTGTTGGACTCTTGGCCTGATCAAGTGACGCTTTCGCACCATCACGAATTGAAGTGAATGTATCGGCTGTATTACTTCGCCAATTATCTACCGTGCTCGCCGTTGTACCGATTTTCTTTTTCGTAGTCGACGGAACAGAAGCAAGCACTGCATTCTGAGCCTTGTCCACTTGTTTCAAAAGAACCTTCGTGACATCGCCGACTGTTCCACCATCGTTTGTTGAAACAATTGCTTTCGGCACAAACTGTGGAGGCAACTCCACTGTTGCAACCGGCACAGTCAAAATCTCAAGAGACCCAGTACTCGAGATTTGTGACAGGTTTTTGGTTTTGGCTGAAAAAATATGCGCACCAGCAGAAATAGTAAATGAGGTCGTTACGGACGCAACTTCATCGGGTCGAAGTGTGATTGGTTTTTCGGAGAGAAGTGTATTCTCGTCATAAAAAAGAATACTTCCCGAGATCGTGTCGGTCTCTGCATTATGAAATACAGCCGAAAGTGTGACACTTTGACCTTCATTTGGTTTTTCCGGACTAATCCAAATCGGGGAATTAACAAATCCGGTCGTTGCATACGCAGGGATAGCTACAGCAAAAATGCCAAGAGTAAATACACCGATAAAAATTCCAAGTAGCTTCTTCATTTGTATGAATAGTATACCTCAAACAACGAACCGAACACTAACGGAGCGTCGCAAGTAATGCTCGTGCATCAGTTAAAACTTGTTTATTCTCAGGAAATCGAAGCAGTGGGAGCGCTTGCTCAAATGAAACGAAGCGACATTCATCAATTTCTCCAATTTGTGGAGTAACATTCATAGACTGCACAAACCCAATGAAATACTGATTCACTTTGTGAACAGGAATACTCCCATCGCGATTGAAGCAATATTCTTCGCTTAATAGATGTTCTGGAACAATCTCAATGTCGTCAATTGCGCATTCTTCGAAAAGTTCGCGCCGCGCGGTCTCGAGAGGAGTTTCGTTTCCTTCAACATGACCTTTTGGAAAACTCCACTTATCATTGTGTTGATGAACAAGTAAATACAAATCCTCTCCATCACGTTGATAGATCGTAATTATTCCGAATGAACGCTCTTCGAGTTTAGGCTCCATAAGTACCAAGTGATGCTGCACTTGATTCTGCCAAACGCTTCATGTAAACGACTTTTGCTTCAGTGCTCATTGATACATCTCCTTTCCAGAGATCGAGTACTGGCTGCTGAATACCGCGAGAGTATGAATATGTAACGCCCCATGGGTACGGTCCGCACTTTGCGATTTCATTGAGGTTTTGTGTTGCTTCAAGTGACGACTGGCCCCCTGAGAGAAATACAACTCCGCCGACTTCTGCGGGAACGTTTTCTTTGAGAACGCGAGCTGTGCGGGTCGCGACGTCAGTCGCGACCATAGCCTCGCCACTTTTCTTTCCTGGCACAACCATACTTGTTTTCAAAATAACTCCAGGGAGATACACGTCATATTTTTTCATTTCCTCGAAAAGGATTTTGATTGCACGCGCAGTAACTGCTTCAGCTGTAGCAATAGTGTGTACCCCATCAAGGATAACTTCTGGCTCGAGCATTGGGACAATACCAGCTTCTTGCGCGAGGAGCGCGTACATAGCGAGCACATCAGCGTTCGCACGAAGACACGCATCCGTTGGCAAATTCTTTTCGGTATCAATAGTCACAACAGCACGCCACTTTGCAAAACCCGCTCCCATCGCTTTGTATTCTGCGAAGCGCTCACGAAGTCCGTCGAGGCCTTGAGTCACAACTTCGCCTGGGTGACCTGCGAGATCAACTGGTCCTTTATCAACTTTGATTCCAGGAATAATTCCTTTTTTCAAAAGAACTTCAGTAAATGGAGTGCCGTCAGATGCCTTTTGACGGATAGTCTCATCAAACAAAATAACACCGGAAAGATACTGTTCGTTCCCTTCTGTAGTCAAAAGCAAATCACGCCATGTACGGCGCATATCCTCAGTCTCAGGAATGCCGAGCACGTTAAAACGCTTGTTGCAGGTACCGTTACTCTCGTCGGCAGCCAAAATACCCTTGCCCTTCGCGACCATTTGTAATGCTGTTTGTTTGAGTTTTGCTGTATCCATAATTCGCGTATTGTACCCTATTCATTCATCTCACTCAACCTCGAATATGGTAGAATGCGCAGAATGGAAAATTCAGATGACGAACTCATTCTCCAATATAGAGCAGGAAATCAAAGCGCTTTCGATGAACTCGTAAAGCGCTACCTCCATCAAATCTTCGTATTTTCCCGACGCATGACAGGTTCGGAAGCAAGTGCTGATGATGTCACTCAAGAAACCTTTGTAAAAGTATGGAAAATGCTTGGCCGTTACCGCACAACAAACACATTCAAATCGTGGGTTTTTGCTATTGCTCGAAACACGGCAATCGACTATTTGCGCAAAAAGAAAATGCCAGTTTTTTCTGACTTCGATACAAGCGAGGGCAAAAATATTCTTGCTGAGACAGTGAGTGATCCAGACACTCTCCCAGACAATTTGATTGAAAAAGCAGAGAGCAAAAAACTTGTAGAAAGCGCGCTTGAAGTCATTCCGATCGCCGACCGAGAAATCCTTATTTTGCACTATTCTGATGGCCTCACATTTGATGCAATAGGTAAAATGCTTAAAAAACCATTAAATACAGTCAAAAGCCGACATCGTCGTGCAATGGCAAAACTTCGAGAATATATCGAAAAATCACCCTAAACCCCTGAAAATATGCACCAAATTATCAATTCAGTTCGTATACATAGTGCACACATGAAAGATGTTTCAAACCTATTCCAAAGCGCAAACACGATCGAGATCCCAGAGGGACTCGAAGAACGTGTTTTTTTGAGCATTCAAAATACTCAAAAGCGTGAATATGCATTTCGCCGCACTCTTTGGGGATCACTCTCTATTGCGTCACTTGCTGTTCTCGCTTTCTCGAGCGTGTATACCGTTCACGCATTCGCAGTCTCAAGCTTCAGTAATTACTTCTCACTCATATTTTCTGACATGAGTTCAATTTCACTCTGGTGGAGAGACCTCGGACTCTCCCTCGTAGAGTCTCTTCCTGTATTCGGAACGTTGCTACTCACTGGAAGTATCGGACTTGCGATTTGGTCAATGAGAAAATTTGCGAAGCAAACAACTATTTCAATTTTAAACGTCGCCCACGCGTAACGTACTTACTTTTATGAATACTGAATATATCAAAACAAAACTTCGTTCGAAAGCAACACACACCGTGCTCGCGACGCTTGCCATTACCTTCATTATTGTCGTGGCATTTTGGTCAGGAATGCAGGTTGGTTTTAATAAGGCAGCATTTAGTTACAAGTTTGGAGACAACTATTATGGAACATTCGGACCAGGCAACGGACATCGTAGCCCCGGAGTTCTATCCGACGATATGTCTCCATCACACGGCGTGTCAGGCAAAATCGTCAGTATGAATCTTCCGACATTCGTTGTGGCAGACGATGACAATGTCGAAAAAGTTGTTCGCATCAATCCAGACACTGTTATCCGAAAGCTTCGAGCAACGATTACTCCCGACATACTTCAAGCTGGTGACTTCGTTGTAACGATTGGATCTCCGAACGACAAAACTGAAGTAAGCGCAAAATTTATTCGAGTGCTTCCAGGTACACCTATAATTCCAATCAAAACTATTACACAATAAATTTTTATGAATACACTCATCACAGAAACACGTACATATATCTCAAGTCACAAAAAAACAAGTATCGCAATCGCAGTCGCAGTGCTTCTGCTTGGATACTACACATACGGCAAGCTTACGAGCACCGCAGGACAGACGACATACGTACTCAGCAGTGTTGATACGGGAACAATCGTTGCCTCAATTACGGGAAGTGGACAAGTGTCAGCAAGTCGCCAGCTCGATCTCAAACCACAGGCTTCAGGAACAGTTACGTACGTACCCAAAAAAGCAGGGCAAACAGTCAGTCAAGGTGACTTGATTGTCGCACTCGACGCAACAGACGCAACAAAAGCTGTTCGTGATGCTCAAGCCAATCTTGATAGCGCAAAAATAGCTTTGGCAAAGGTGCAACAACCTACTGACTCACTCACTTTGCTGCAAGCACAAAATGCTCTTGACCAAGCAACAACAAGCCTTACAAAAGCTTACAACGACGGGCTCACTGAGGTATCAAATAGCTTTATTGACCTCCCTTCAGCAATCACAGGACTCGATAGCGCACTTCATGGCACAGACGCGAGTGGCACGAGCATGGGTCAGTCGAACAACAATTACTACCAATCTGTTGCAACGTCGTTCGAACTCCAGGCAAACGCAGGCAAAGCAGTGCAATTCGGAAACGAGGCAGAGGCAAAATATGTTGCGGCAAAAAAGGCCTACGACGCAAACTTTACTGACTATAAAAATGCTGATAGAAACTCAAGCACTGACACGATCACCTCTCTCATCAACGAAACATACGCAACGTCACAAACACTCGCTGATGCGCTAAAGAGCTACGATAACCTTATCCGTTATTATCAGAATACACTCACGACACAAAATCGAACACCGAATCCAAAATCTGATACATCGCTTGCGACCATCGACTCACTCATGTCGAAAATTAATACGCATTTGAGTAATCTGCTTTCCGTCAAAAACACAATCGATACAAATACGACATCGATTCCAGAAAAACAAACATCGCTCAAAGAATTACAAACTGGTGCAAATCCACTCGATATTCAATCAGCACAACTTTCTGTACAAAAGGCGCAAAATGCACTCATTGATGCAAACGCAACGCTCGCAAACTATTCTGTTCGTGCTCCGTTCTCTGGCACACTTGCGAAAGTAAACGTACTTCCTGGCGATCCAGCATCAACTGGTACCGCAGTAGCAACACTGATCGCTACAGATCAAGTAGTCGATATTCCGCTCAACGAAGTTGATGTCTCAAAAGTCAAAACTGGTGACAAAGCAACGCTCACATTTGATGCAGTTGACGGCTTAACTCTCACAGGAAAAGTCGCTGCGATTGATACTGTTGGAACAGTCAGTTCAGGTGTTGTAAATTACACTGTGACAATCTCCTTTGATTCAACTGATCCCCGCGTACTCCCAGGAATGAGTACGACAGCATCCATCATTACCGACATACATCCGGATGTGTTGACCGTATCATCAAGCGCAGTAAAAACCAACAGCTCAGGTAGTTACGTACTCGCATTCCTCCCGGCTCTCACAAACACAACACCTCAAACGGGCCAAATTGGTGTGGCCTCATCAACAGCACCACAGCAAATCCCCGTAACAACAGGAATTTCAGATGACACAAATACTGAAATAGTTTCAGGACTTACGACTGGTCAACAAATTGTGACTCGCTCAATCGTAGCTACAACGACAACCGCAACAACGTCTGCTCCATCACTTCTCGGTGGTACTGCAAATAGAGGCGGAGCGAGTGGAGGAACAGGTGCACTTCGCGGAGTGGCAAAATAAAATGATAGAAATTAAAAACATTACAAAAACATACTCAAACGGAGATATTACTTTTACCGCACTCAAAGGTATCACGTTCACAATCAATGACGGCGAATTCGTTGCCGTCATGGGGCCATCTGGATCTGGCAAATCAACGCTCATGCACATTCTTGGTGCACTCGATACTCCGACCTCAGGACAATATTTACTTGATGGCAAAGATGTCTCTTCCCTTTCGGAAGTTGAACTTGCAGATATTCGAAAAGATAAGATTGGATTCGTGTTTCAAGCGTTTAATCTGCTTCCACGCACAACAGTACTTCGAAATGTCATGCTTCCCCTCATCTACGAAGGCGTGCCAAGTGCTGAACGCATCACTCGAGCACGCGAAGCACTGATTTCGGCTGGAATGAACGAATCGCACTTCGAACACAAATCAAACCAACTTTCTGGTGGACAAATCCAACGTGTCGCCATAGCCCGTGCCCTCGTGAATGATCCATCACTTATTCTTGCCGATGAACCAACAGGAAACCTCGACACACGCACTGGCGAAATCGTACTCGGAACATTTCAAAAATTAAACAAAGAAAAAGGACGTACTATCGTACTCATTACTCACGAACGTGACGTCGCCGAACACGCCGAACGTATCCTATTCATCAAAGATGGTGAGCTCATCGAGGATTCAAAAAACCACAAGCAACGTATCGCACACACTGAGTAATCAATCTTATGAAAACAATCGACATTATCGAAGAAACATACGCCGCACTTACTGCAAACAAAGTTCGCACGGGACTTACGATGCTCGGTATCATTATTGGTATTAGTTCTGTTATAGCTATGGTCGCGATCGGAAACGGTGCCAAAAGCTCGATTCAATCAAGTATCCAGTCTATCGGTTCAAACCTTGTCATCATCACCCCAGGGGCACAACGTACGTTTGGTGGCGGTCCTTCAGCGGGACGCGGGAGCGCACAAACGCTGACAGTACCTGATGGCCAAGCGCTTCAGACAACTATCACCAATACGGCTGGTGTGTCTCTTGATGTTTCGACTCGTACACAAGTAACAGCAAAAGGCACAAACACAAACACGAGCATCGTCGGAACAACCCCCTCGTACTCGACAATCCGTAATGTGACAATCGACGAAGGATCATTCTTGAGTGACAGCAATGTGACAAGTTCGGCAAAAGTTGCAGTACTTGGTCCGACGACCCGCGACGATCTCTTTGGTGTCGGCTCTGAAGCACTCGGTCAGGTCATTCGCATCAAGAATGTTGAATTTAAAGTAATCGGTATTACAAAGTCAAAAGGTGGTTCTGGATTTACAAATAGCGACGATACGGTCTATATACCTTACACAACAGCACAACACTACCTCACTGGAAATCAGTACTTGAGTGAAATTGATTTGTCTGCAAGTGATGCCTCAACGACAACACAAGTGCAGACCGATGCCACAGCGCTCCTTCTTGCGCGACACCATATTAGCGATCCAACACAGGCAGACTTCTCAGTGCTCAACCAATCAGATATTATCGCGACGGCATCGAGCGTGACAAATACCTTTACCGTCTTGCTCGCCGCCGTCGCTGGTATCTCACTCCTCGTTGGAGGAATCGGAATCATGAATATGATGCTCACGACAGTCACCGAGCGCACTCGTGAGATCGGTCTCCGTAAAGCGATCGGAGCGAAACCAAGTGATATTAGTTTGCAATTTTTGACTGAATCAGTCGCACTTACTTTCACTGGTGGAGTGATTGGTGTCATCTTGGGAGCTGGCATCGCCTATCTCGTCACAAGTCTCGGCATCATTCAAACGCAAGTTTCCATTTCTTCAATTCTCCTCGCATTCGGTGTTTCGGCTGGCATCGGTATCATTTTTGGATGGTACCCGGCAAGTCGAGCAGCGAAACTAAGCCCGATCGAGGCTTTGCGATACGAGTAATTTTATTATTTATGTAATTATTTTATGAACGAACAAAAATACAAAAAACACATGACGGTTTGGATTGTTGTTACTGTCGTCCTCGTTATTGGATCATACTTTATGGGCAGTAGTCACGGACAAACAGTCGCAAAGAATGCTTTCGCGCAGAGTCGTGGTGGCGCAGGTATGAATGGCGGGCGCATGGGCGGACGCTTTGGCGCTGGTGGTGGAGTCGTAACTGGTAGCGTACTTTCAAAAGATGATACAAGCATGACTGTCAAAATGCGTGATGGTAGCACAAAGATTGTGCTCTACACAGGAACGACACAGGTCTCAAAGAGCGCAGCAGGTACCGCAAGCGATATCGCGGTTGGAACAAACATTTCTGTAATCGGCACACAAAATACTGACGGAAGTGTCACAGCGCAAACGGTACAAATTCGTCCAGCGATGCCTACGACAGGAAACGGTGTACCAACGCAAGGACAAGCGCAATAAAAAGAAACAGTGATATAATAAGTTCTATTAATTAGTTAATAATAAAAAAAACTTTATGGAAAATGAAAAAAATGTGTGTGGTGGTGAACAAATGTGTGGCGGATGCAATCATGGTTGCCATCATGGCCACAAGCATATGATGAAATGGGCTGTTAAGATTGCCCTTCTCGCAGTAGTATTCCTCTTTGCTTTTAAAATGGGTGAACTCAAAGGAATGCTCGAAAGTCGCGGTGAATCATTCGGACATCGCTACTACGGTGGCGGAATGATGGGTGTATACCCAGCAGATGGTGGTTACGCAACATACGGAAACGATGTTGGAGCTCCAGATGTAGGCCCGGCAGTACCACAGGCAGCAACACCAACTCCGAAGAAATAATCTCATCTCTTGTGCACAAAAAAAACACTCGCGTATGCGGGTGTTTTTTTGTGCTTCCCGAATTCCCTCTTTTGCTCTATACTCAAAGAATGACTAGCCCAAACGCCGTAAAACTCATCAAATCCCTCAGAGAAAAGAAATACCGCCAAGAGACCAAGAAGTTCCTCGTCGAAGGTACCAAGAGCGTAATGGAACTCATTGCGAGCGATTATCCTGTGGAGAGTGTTTATGCGACAAAAGATTTTATCGCAAACAATCAAAAGCTTCTCGACAAGAAAAACATCAAGGCGCAGGCCGTTGATAGTGCTGAACTCAAAGCATTCGGCACGCTCGAACACAACGACGGAGCTCTTGCGATTGCACACCAGAAAGTATCTATCCTCCCATCCAAGATTGAAGGCATCGTACTTGCACTCGACGACATCCGCGACCCAGGCAATCTCGGTACGCTCATTCGCATCGCTGACTGGTACGGCATCACAGACATTATCTGTTCAGGAACATGTGTTGATTGGTATAATCCAAAAGTCGTAGCATCATCAATGGGCTCATTCACACGTGTCCGAGGTCACTACACTGACTTACCAAGCTATCTCAAAAAACAAGACGCCCCAGTCCTTGGCGCGTTCCTTGGAGGCACCTCTGTGCACACATACGCATTCCCAAAGAATGGTATTCTTGTTATCGGCAGCGAATCACACGGCATCAGCGCTCAAGTCGAAAAACTCACCACCGAAAAAATCACCATCCCTCGATTCGGCGAAGCCGAGTCTCTCAACGCAGCAATAGCGGGAGCCATCATCCTCGACAGGTGGAAAAGCGCAAAATAATCACTTTCACGAATGCAAGGAGTAGCGAAAAAGAGCCACACACTCATAAAAGCACCGGCGTAAAATCCTGAAGGATTTTACGCCTTATTCTCGCGCCGTCGCGCTCCGAAGATGCTTTTATAAGTGTGTGTGGCTCCTTTGCGCTTTTCCTACTTGAGTGAAAACGTTGCTTTTACTGTGACCATAATGCTCTTCTTGATGCTTGAAGTATCGTACGATCCGTAGTCTGATACATCTGTTGAGTTTGGAGACAAGACTTGGACAACGCCACTTGATGCCGACTTGAGTTTGCCAACTGCTTGGCCTGTACCAGTGACGATTTCATTTGCACGAGCACGAGCATCTTTGACAGCATCAGCAAGCAAGCTCACACGAAGATCTGGGAGTTTTGAGTATGAATATTCAAGCGTCTGTGTTGAAGCAATAACTCCTTTTTGAATGAGTGACTCAGTACCCTTTGATAGCGCAGTTACACCATCGATATCAGCTGAATCAAGTTCGAACGTTTGCGTCAAAGTATATTTTTTGTCAGCACTTGCGTATTGCTCATACACTTCATTCATTTGGACTGGCGAGATTGTAAGTGCTTGTGGATCAATTTTGTTGTCAGTATAAAATTGCTTTACAAGTGTCGCATCCGAATTCATTTGCGCATATCCTGCCTTAAGCGTCGAGGCGGTCGTTGGTCGAGTGATTACTGTGACCCATTTGACTTGGTCACTTGTAACATCCATTTTGGCTGAACCTGTCACTGAGAGCACGTTATCGAGTGCGCGCGCTTGATAGAAGAAATATCCACCAATAAGTGTGCACACGATAAACCCGACGCTCAGTATCGTGGCACCAAACGAAACAGCCTTTGTACTTGAATTTTCCATACGGTCAGTATACTCCTAATTTAAAATTATAATCCAAAAACGTAGAGCAAAAGTGCCATGCGAACGTAGAGACCATTTTGTGCTTGGCGGAAATATGCAGCGCGTTTGTCAGTATCAATCGCATGATCAACTTCGTTAATACGTGGAAGTGGGTGCATGATAATCGCATCTGGCTTCATTTGATCAAGGTCTGATTTTACAAGCAAGAAAGCGTCTTTTACTTTGTCATAATCTGCTTCGTTTTCGAAACGTTCCTTTTGAACACGTGTCATATAAAGCACATCAGCTTTGGGTAATACTTCGTCAAGATTTTCTGATTCGATGAATTTCACACCTTTTGCAGTAAGGTCTGCAAGCTGTTCAGGTGCAACACGTAATTCTTTCGGCGAGACAAAATAAAATATGTTTCCAGGATACTGCACCATGAGCGGAAGTAAAGAATGTAGTGTTCGGCTATTTTTCAAATCCCCAACAAAGGCCACCGTAAGATTCTCGAGACGTCCGTGCTCCTTTTTGATCGTGTAGAGATCAAGCAATCCTTGTGATGGGTGCTCATGAGCTCCATCGCCAGCATTGACGACGGGCTTTGAGGCGGCCGAGGCGAGAGCCTCGGCCGCTCCTGGAAGATAGTGGCGCATTACAATTGCATCTGCGTAGCATGAAAGAATCCGAGCGGTATCCTTGATCGTCTCCCCTTTGTATGCTGAAGAATTCCCTGCAGCATCTTCTGCGGAAATTACCTGAGCTCCAAGACGAAGAGCGGCTGTCTCAAACGAAAGTCGGGTGCGTGTTGATGGCTCAAAGAAAATACATGCAACAATTTTGTCTTTTAACAATTTGTCGACAGTTCCAGTGGAACACTGCAATTCCATATCCTTCGCACGCGCGAGGATACGTTCTGCGTCGGCTTTTGTGAACTGCTTCGTTGTGAGTACGTGTGACATATATTTCTATTATTGAGTAATACCGAGATATTCCTTGTACGACTTAATCTCAAGGTCATCGATTTGATAATTCGAGAGTGCTTTGATGAATGCTCGTCCAAGATGAAGATCGGTAAAGAGTGGCACCTGATTGTCGACAGCAGCGCGACGAATTTGGAATCCATCGGTGAGCTGTTTCTCGCCCTCTTTTTCTTTTTTCATACTTGCCGTCTGACTCAAGTTTACAACGAAGGCGACTTCTCTTGAATGCATGAGGTCGAGGAAGTTCGGTGAATCTTCATATGCTTTTCGTACCATTGTCGTTTCGACACCTTGCTCGTTCAAGAATTCTGCCGTGTTTTCTGTCGCATATAGTTTGTACCCAAGTGCGTTGAGTAACTTTGCTGATTCTAAGAATTTTGCCTTATTTACCAAACCACCAAGTGAGAGCAAGACGCTTTTCTTTCGAAAATCAAACGTATGCGCACTCATGATCGATTTCAATAATGCCTCATCGTAATCTTTTCCGAAACATGCCACTTCACCAGTTGAAGACATCTCAACACGCAAGATTGGATCCGCACCGAGCAATCGTGAGAAGGAGAATTGTGGACTCTTCACGATAACACTCTTTGGGTATACGAACGTGTGCGGCTTTGCTTTGCCGAAGAAACTATCAACTGCCATTTCTGGAAAGTTCACATCCATTGCTTTTGAAAGCATTGGGAACGTGCGACTTGCACGAAGATTCACTTCAATCACCGACGGCTTGTTGTCTTTGACGAGGAACTGGATGTTGAATGGTCCAGTGATTGAAAGTTCTTTCGCAATCTTTTTTGAGATTTCGCGGATTTGCGATTCGGTCGATGCATAGACGCGCTGAGTTGGGAAAACAATTGTCGCGTCACCAGAGTGTACTCCAGCATTCTCAACGTGTTCACTAATACCGTAGACCATGACTTCACCATTTTGAGCGACGGCATCAAATTCAAGTTCCTTCGCATTCTCGACGAATTTCGAAATAGTCACTGGATGCTCTGGCCCAAGAATCGCGGCTTTGCCAATGAAATTGTGCAATTGTGCCTTTGTGTAGCAAACACTCATCGCAGCGCCTGAGAGCACATATGAAGGACGTACAAGCACAGGATATCCTTCGATCTCAGCGAATTTCTCCGCCTCTTCGAGCGTACTAAAGCTCTGCCATTTTGGTTGCAAGATGTTGAGTTTGTCGAGCAAAGCACTGAACGCATTGCGATCTTCGGCTCGATCAATGTTTTGCGCCGTTGTTCCGAGAATGTGGAATTTTTCTTTCGAAAGCTTTCGTGCAAGATTGTTTGGTCGCTGACCTCCAACAGAAATCACGAGACCTCCAGAATTTTCAAACTCATAAATATCTGCAACCGTTTCGAATGAAAGGTTTTCGAAGTAGAGACGATCACTCATGTCGTAGTCAGTCGAAACTGTTTCCGGATTACAGTTGATGACGATTGATTCTTTTTTGTGTTTCTTGAGAGCGAGTGCAGCATTCACGCATGACCAATCGAATTCAACAGAACTTCCAATATGGTATGGTCCTGAACCAAGTACCATGATTGCATTTTTGCCGAGTGGCTTTACGTCGTTGTGATTGCCGTGATATGTGAGATACAAATAGTTTGTCTTCGCAGGCACTTCTCCTGCAAGCGTATCAATCTGAAATATCGAAGGAAGAATCTTGAATTGCTTACGAGTCTTGCGTACATCAAATTCAGTTTTGCCAATAACTTGTCCGATTTTCTTGTCTGAAAAGCCGAGTCGTTTAAGCGAAAGCATGGTTTCCTTATCGAGCTTCTTTGTTTTTTCGAGTGCGAGTTCGGCTCGAACAATAACTTCGAGTCGATACAAGAACCAGCGATCCACACCGGTGATATCGTGAATCGTATCAACACTCATCCCATCTTTCATACTCTCCGTAATGGCAAACAAGCGCTTTGGAGTTGGCGTTTCAAGAAATCGTCGCACTTCATTCTTGTCGACGAATCCGTTGTCAGTCACACTTTCGGTTGCTCCAGACTGCATGCGTACAGCTTTCTGCATTGCTTCTTCGAAATTTCTGCCGATAGCCATGACTTCTCCGACAGACTTCATTGCACTACCGATTTTGACATCGGCACCGACAAACTTGTCGAGATCCCAACGTGGAAACTTGACCACGACATAGTCGAGCGCGGGTTCAAAGAAACTCTGAGTGACTTGTGTGATTTTGTTTTTGATTTCGAGCAAACTTTTTCCAAGCGCAAGTTTTGCCGCAACATACGCAAGCGGATATCCAGTTGCTTTTGAAGCAAGCGCACTCGATCGAGAGAGGCGCGCGTTAACCTCAATCACAAAGTAATCGAGTTCCCCTTCTTTTGGATTTGGATTGAGCGCGTACTGCACGTTACATTCTCCGACGATACCAAGACTCTTCACGATGCGAATTGAAGCTTCGCGCAAACCATGATATTCAAAGTTGTTGAGCGTTTGTGATGGCGCAATGACAATCGAGTCGCCGGTATGAATACCGAGTGGGTCAAAGTTCTCCATGTTACAAACTGTAACTGTATTGTCGAATCGGTCACGCACGACTTCATATTCAATTTCTTTGAAATGGTGCAAATATTTTTCGACGAGTACCTGTGGCGCGATCGCGAGTGCGCCGTCCACGATCTCTTTGAGCTCGGCGTCATCATGCGCGATTCCTGACTTTTGTCCGCCAAGCGCAAATGCTGCACGAACCATGAGGGGAAATCCAATTTGGTGACCGATGCGAAGTGCATCTTCAAAATTCGTCGCTGCACCACTTGGTGCAGTTGGAATGCCGAGCGCACGAAGATGATCTGCAAAAAGCTGACGATCTTCAGTGAGATCAATAGAAGCGACCGGTGTACCGAGTACGGCAACGTTATGCTTTTTCAAAATACCTTTTTCTTCGAGGGCGAGTCCGCAGTTGAGTGCAGTCTGTCCACCGAATGAAAGCATGATGCCGTCTGGCTTTTCCTTGGCAATCACTTTTTCAACGAAATATGGATTCACTGGCAAAAAATAGACCTCGTCAGCAAGCTCTTTCGATGTCTGGAATGTCGCGATGTTTGGGTTGATGAGGATACACTTAATACCCTCTTCTTTGAGTGCCTTAATTGCTTGGGAACCTGAATAGTCGAATTCACCTGCTTCACCAATCTTCAAAGCTCCTGATCCGAGGACGAGGACTTTTTTAAATTTCGCAGTGTGATTTTTTTGTGAGTCTTTTTTCATTGTCGTTTTAGATGTTGCCATAGATTACTTCTTGAGGAGGTTAGCTTTTTCTAAGAAGTAGTCGAAAATCCAATCGGTATCAAGTGGCCCTGGTGAACTTTCAGGATGGAACTGTACGGACATGATTGGCAGTGACTTGTGAATGATTCCTTCGTTTGTTCCATCATTCCCATTCACAAACCACTCGCGAAATCCTGACGGAATTTTGCCTACTGCAAAACCGTGATTTTGTGTTGTGAGGTATGCCTGATTCGTACCCGATAGTACTGCTGGCTGGTTTTGACTGCGGTGACCGAATTTCAATTTGTATGTATTGCCTCCGGCTGCAAGCGCGAGGATTTGATTTCCAAGACAAATTCCGAGAATTGGAATTTTCTTTGCAAGAATTTTTTTCACATTTGCGATCGTTGCAGTAACTTTTTTGGGATCGCCGGGGCCATTTGAAATGAGGACGCCGTCAACGACGAAGTCGAGTTTTGTCACGTCAGTGTCCCATGGAACGACGACGACTTTGACTCCGCGCGACGCGAAGCGTCGCGCGATATTCATCTTCGTACCACAGTCGATCACCACGACAGTTTTTTCTCCCTCACCAAACGTGAGCATTTCTTTGGTCGAAACTTCTGCCGAAAGATTGCGAATGTTCGGATCAACAAATGGAATATCCTTTTTGCCAACAATCATCTTGCCAAGCATCGCACCCCCATCACGCAATTTTTCTGCAAGCGCACGTGTGTCCTTGATTTCAAAGAGCGGTACATTCTGTTTGCGAAACCATTCCCCAAGTGTCATTTCTGATGTCGAGTGTGAAGGAGTGTCTATATATGAGGAGACAATGAGTCCCGCAACCTGAATTTCTTTTGATTCCCAGAGGTCCTCGCGAGGCACGCCGTAGTTGCCCACGAGTGGATATGTCATGACGAGAATCTGTCCGCGGAACGATGGATCAGTCAACGCTTCAGGATATCCAACCATACCGGTAGCAAACACGACTTCGCCAGAGACAGGTGTATCAGCCCCGAAACTTTTGCCTTCGAATTCAGTTTTGTCTTTAAAAATTAATTTAGCATTCATATATTTTTCCTTTCACTATGGTTATAACGACTTTGCCTTGGAATGTAACTCCTTCGAACGGTGACCACTTGCACTTTGTTTCAAGATCCTCTGCTCGAACTTCTGTCGGCATATTTGGTGCAAGTATCGTAATTGACCCTGTGTAGCCTTCCTTGATAAGTCCGTATTTATCCGGCAGAAATTTATTCATGAATTGCCCTGGACCATTCGCGCACACGCGAGCAATATCTTCAGGTCGAAATGCGTGTTCATGCATGAGCCATGTTGTGAATGCGCCGTAGGTATCAAGATGCGTGAGACCAGACATTCCGCTTTTCTTTTCTTCGATTGAATGTGGCGCGTGGTCGGTGGCGAGATAATCAATGTCTCCACTGCGGAGTGCTTTGATCAATGCAAGACGATTTTCTTTGGTTTGGCGAATTGGCGGATTTACTTGAAATTGTGTCGGTACATGATCAGGGAATTGTGTCTCGTCAAAATAGAGATGGTGTGGTGTGACTTCAACGGTGACGTTGAGGCCGCGCGCTTTTGCATCTCGGATTTTCTGAATCGCTTCGATCGTTGAGGCGTGACAAATTTTGCCCTTGAGATTATATTTTTCAATCAATAGAAGTGCAGTGTCGACAGCGGAAGTTTCAGCAATCGCAGGGCGACGTGCTTCGTGTGTCGCATCGCCTTTGTGTTCGTCCATTATTTTTGGATCTTCACAATGAAAACTGACTGATTGACCTTCGTAGCGTGCGAGCGTGCTGTCGAGCTCACCACGTGAGCTGAAAAAGAGATCACCCATTGAGTGACCCATGAATGCCTTGTATGGAACTGTGTGTGTGAGCGGATTGGTCGCTGGTCCAATGCCGGCGTAGAGCAAAATCGTGACTGCAGATTTCTCTGTGAGTGCCTCGCGAGCATTGTACGACGCATCATCGACTGGTGGTGTCGGACAGTTTGGCATGTCTGCAAATGCGACAAGTCCGCCATGTATCGCGGCTTCACTTGCAGTGAGGTAATCCTCCTTGTAATCCTGTGAATGAGTCACGTCTTCGCGTGCGTGTACATGAATGTCGATGAACCCTGGGAATACAAGCTTCGTGCTATCGAGCACGATATCCGCGGAGCCTACCGGCTCCGCTACCTTCGTGATCATTCCACTCTCCGTATCAATCTCCACCCGAGCAATTCGCGTCCCCTCGGGCAAAACCATCATTCCCTCGATACTAAGCATGGGCACTTCCCGAATAGTCGGAGCCCCGAGATGTCGAGGCAAAAAAATAACCCCAGCCCTCAGAATGAGAGTGGGGTTTAAAACCAAAAACGAAGTTGTGGATGGTTTTCGATTGCATGGGTATATCCAGAAAAGAATAGCAAGATTGGAGCCAAAAGTCAAAACATTTGACGAATGCATTCCATATGGTAGATTGGGCAAAACTGACAATTATGGGTAAAATTAGAATTGTTGCATGTCTCAGCGAGTTAACATGCTCAACAAAGAATTTTGAAATTTGGCGAAATCAACACATCGTAAGTGCTAAAAACGCAGGTGCGACCTCAATGAGTGACTACACTCATACTAAGAATAAGAGTAGTACGTACTACTTCGTATACGAAGTACCTATGGATAGGCTATCTGATCTTCGAGAGCGTTTGAACGCAGACCTGAAAGAACCTGCTGGTATGCCGACCCCACCACTTGCTATGTACCCCAATCGATGGATGGGAACACTTGTCGGGGACCAAGTATCGTGCGGGCTAGATACGTCTACCCCTGCAACGGTAACATTACTGTTTATGGACAAACTAGAGAAGATTTTTTAAAAGTGCGCATGTCCGAATCGCCGTCCGACCCCTCGTTATCGAGGGGTTATTTTTTTCGTGCCTCGTCGAGTCGCTTTGCCTCAGCCCGAGCGAGCTTGAATACACTCTTGAGCGTCGTCGCGATCTCCTGTGATTCGAGAATGATTCCAAGCTTCTCGTGCCACGAGGCGATCATAACCTTGTTGTCATATATTTCGATATCTGTTGGCACGGGAAAATCAGCTTGTGGTATGAGCAATGTCTCGCGAAATTCTTTTAGATCATTCGCGCGACGAATATGAGCGATTGGAGTATCCGCCACGAACGTGCGCACAAAAATATTCTTTTTCGCGCGTCGTGCATAGTAGTCAGAAAAGTATTTCGGGAGCACGTCATGCATATCTTCGTACGTCGAGGTCGAATAGATATCCTCACTCGACGTCAGCGTATCTTCATACACCGCTTCGAGTCCGGCGAGTCCTTCGTAGAAGCGCACGCGAGGCCGGTCCCCCACGCGATGAATCGAGGTGAGTTCAGGAAGCAGTGCTTCGGCTGTATCGGCAAGCGTTTTTTGACGCAACGCACTCTCTCGCATGTACGCGACGAGTTTCTCAGGAGATTCTGCAGAGTACTCCTGTTTTGGCTCCTTGCCTGAGACACTCACGAGTCCTTTGCCAGCCAAACTATCGAGCGTCACATAGCCAGTCGAGCGATTGATCCCCGCCTTGCGCGAAATCTCCGCGACAGTCCCCCGACCGAGTTCAAGGATAGAGATATACACAGCGATTTCTTTGTTCAAAAAGCCACCTTCTTGCAACAATTCTTTGATCTTCAGCATCTGGTCTTTCATATTCTGTATTGTATTGTATAGTCTGTTTTGTGTCAAGTTTTGTTAACAGAATTTTTATAATCAATTTTCAACCTTATTTTACTTAGTATATTCCAATATCTAGCGATAATTATAATTGACATTACTGATTTAAATGGTAATCTGAGGAAAATATTGATAACTAAATAAAATCAACTCATATGCGAAATCAGCCAGCAATTTTAAACGAGGAAACAAATAAAGAGTTTCCTATTGTTACATTCATCTCGTCACTTGACCTACTCGAGGAACACCCCGACACAGAACCAAGCAGAATTAGTATAAATCTCCTACTTGATTATTTTTTAATCTATTTCAACTTCTACGAATCAACTGACCCCAGTCGATTCATGGGTAATGGATTAAATAAACATTTACAGAGTATGCGTAATCTTGTAATCAAATACGACTACCTCATTACAGATAATCTCTTAATCTCGATTAGAAAATTCTATGCTGATTTTATTTTTTGTGGAGAGTTCCTTTCAATTGAAAAAACAGTTATTTCTTCAATTGAAATCCCTGCGAGAGATATTACTTTTAGCGAAAATGGTCTTCATGAATACATGGCGGATCTCGCAGAATACGAATCTTCAATGGGAAGAGCTTCCAAAATTGACATCGGCGACTTAGATGGAACGTACAAAGTCGGACAAATCGTTCCAATTGAAACGATTATAGGAGAAAGCGCAATCCTTCAAGTACAGACTTACGCATGTAAAAAGAGAAACTCCATTGGAGAATGGTCACTATTAGAGGAAGCTTCAAATTTTGCAATTTACCATGATTGGTCGTATTACGAAGGACTCGAGATCCTTAAAAAGATGGTCATAGCAGGCAATCTCGAGAATATTGATGACACGTGTCTTCTGTATATAAATAATAATGGTAAAGAATTTTGTCTTGGGCTGACTCGTGAAGTAAACCGACTTCGATTCTTTAAAAGAAATTACAAGGACACGCCAGCACATATTCCCGTTGGATCACAATTTTGTTTTAAACCGTTTGCGTTTGCGATTAAATAAAAATAAAAAAAATTCTACCCAAAAGTAGAATTTTTTTAATTACCATACATTTATTTAGAATTTATGTGAAGCAACCTTCGGAAACAACTTTTACTACTTTTTTGGGCAAAGATTGGAATGACTGCACTACATCAATACTTTTCCTGTCATGGCAGCAGGCACCGGCAAGCCGTAGAGCGTGAGGATGGTGGGTGCGATGTCGGCGAGCGTGCCGTGATGGAGTTCGTGGCCTTTTTCGGTCAGGATTGCGGGCACAACATTGAGTGTGTGTGCTGTGTGCTTGTCGCCAGTATTTGGATCGATATTCATTTCGGCGTTGCCGTGATCGGCCGTGATGAACGCAATGCCTCCCCCATTCGGGTGGCGCGCCATGAGCGCTCCGACGACTCGGCCGAGTTCGCGATCAACTGTCTCGACTGCCGTGATGATCGCAGGCTTGTTTGCAGTGTGTCCGACCATGTCGGCGTTGGCGAAGTTTATAAAAATAAAGTCTGTGCCACTCTCGATGCGCGCTATGGCTGCATCGGCGATTTCTTTCGCGCGCATTTCGGGAGCAAGGTCGTGCGTGAGCACGTCCTTGCGACTTGCGATGAGCACAAACTCTTCACCCTCGTGTGGCGTTTCTTGTCCCCCGTTTAAGAAATATGTCGCATGCGGATATTTTTCTGTCTCTGCAATATGCGTTTGCGTCATCCCAGCTTTCGCGATTTCGTTCGCAAGTGTTGTTTCAATTTTGGTTTGAGGAAAGGCAACGTTCGCGCCGAGCTTGGCATCATATTCTGTGAGTGTAGTGAAGGAGAGGTTCAAGGCTGTACGCATATCAGCAATAATTTTGCTCATTTCGCGCGCACGATCAGGACGGAAATTGAAAAAGAGTACACCATCATTCATGCTGATTGTTGAGGCCTTGCCACTTGCATCAAGAAATACAACGGGCTCAATGTGTTCATCAAATGTACCCGCGCCATACATTGCTTCGACAACACTCGATGCTGATTTGGCTTGTTCGACACCGCTCGTAGTCGCGGTCGCACATCCAACGCCGTCACAGATTGCGTGTTGCACTTTCGCAATGCGGTCCCAATTGTTGTCGCGATCCATCGCATAGATACGACCGCTCACCGTCGCAATGCGACCGACACCAAGCTCGGCACACAGTGCTTCGAGTCGCTTGAGTGATTCTGCACCACTTTGGGGAGCGACGTCGCGACCGTCCATGAATGCGTGAATAGCGACATTGGTAATACCAACGTCTTTACATGCACGGAGCAATCCATACAGATGCTCTTCGTGACTATGAATACCCCCTGGAGACACGAGACCCATAATGTGGAGTGTTGAGCCATAGTGTTTGACGTGGTCATACACGGACTTGAGTGCAGGGTTCGTAACGAATTCTCCTGCCTTCATCGCTTTTGTAATACGAACGAGGTCGGTATCAATCACGCGTCCAGCACCTATTGTCATGTGACCGACTTCGCTATTACCAATCTGCCCAGATGGCAAACCAACATTTTCTTCAGATGCATCGAGCGTTGTGTGTGGATATGTGGCGATGAGCGAATCAAAAAACGGAATCTTGGCTTCGCGGATTGCGTTATCGCGCGCTTCCGCGCGCTCGCCCCATCCATCGAGCACCACAAGCACAATTTGTTTTTTGATTGATGAATCCATTTATTTATTCATTCGCTTGAGTGCGTTCGCGCCAGCATACGTCGCCTTGTCGCCGAGCATTTCTTCGATGCGAAGCAATTCATTGTATTTTGCCATGCGATCGGTACGACACATCGAACCTGTTTTGATTTGTCCGGTCGCAAGTCCAACAACGAGATGCGCGATCGTTGTATCTTCTGTCTCACCTGAGCGATGCGAAATCACAGCAGTGAATCCTGCACTCTCCGCCATCTGCACTGCACTAATAGTCTCAGTGAGTGATCCGATTTGATTGAGCTTCACGAGAATAGAGTTGCAGGCTTTCTCTTGAATTCCACGCTCGAGGAACGCCGTGTTTGTGACGAGCAAATCATCACCAACGAGCTGAAGTTTGCCACCAAGTTTTTCAGTGAGCATTGTCCATCCACTCCAATCTTCTTCGGCAAGTCCGTCTTCAATCGAAACGATCGGATATTCTTTAACGAGATCAGCGTACCACGCGACCATTTCTTCAGATGTGAGTGTTTTGTTTTCGGTCTTCAAATGATATTTACCATTTTCATACAGCTCACTTGAGGCAACGTCGAGTGCGAGGTAGATGTCGCGACCGAGTACGTAGCCAGCTTTTTCCACAGCGAGCGCGATGAGCGCGAGCGCTTCTTTGTTGCCAGATTTTACTGAGGGCGCATAGCCACCTTCATCACCGACTGTCGTACTATATCCTTTTTCTTCGAGCACCTTCTTGAGTGCATGAAAAACTTCCGTACACATTTGCATTGCTTTCGAAAATGTCGGCGCGCCGATCGGCATGATCATGAATTCCTGAATGTCAGTCGATCCAGCTGCGTGCTGACCACCGTTGATGATGTTGACCATTGGCACCGGAAGCGTGAACGGCTTGCGTGTACCTGAGAGCGTTTTGATGTGTTCAAAGAGTGGAATATTTTTTTCGAGTGCGGCCGCTTTTGCGACAGCGAGCGAAACGGCAAGAATCGCGTTCGCACCAAGACGTGCTTTGTTTGGTGTGCCATCGAGTGCAATCATGGCATCATCGAGACCCTTTTGATCACGAACGTCGCGGCCACGGAGCGCGTTTGCGATAGTGCCATTCACGTTCTCAACTGCTTTGTAGACGCTCTTGCCTCCATAGAGAGACTTGTCACCATCGCGGAGCTCAAGTGCCTCGTGCGTACCAGTTGAAGCGCCAGACGGAGCAATGGCCCGTCCCATAACGCCATTTTCAAGGATAACATCGGCCTCAATCGTCGGATTGCCTCGTGAATCAAGGACTTGGCGAGCATGGATATGGTGGATTTTCATAAGTAGGCTTATTTTACCAGATTTCCTGTCTTTCACAATTTGGAAGACACCGCATATTTCAGGATTGTAGTGTTATTGACGTAATCTAAATTATATGTTAATATATGAAACTTCTTCTTTGACATATTTTTAAGCGGTGACCAGTGCGAGACACCCCATCTCCCAGTGGTCACCCCTTAAAAAACAAATAAAAAACCAAATGAAGAAAATGCTAATCGCAGTGTGCTCACTGCTCGGAATGATAGTGATCTATCAAAACTGCTCGCCTAAGAAAAAAGTGAGAGCAATTACCCAGGATGAACGTACAACGATTGTTGCTCATTCATTATATTACTTTGACAGTTTTGCTAGTGCAACAAACGACGTTGCTGCAAAACGCTTGAATGGATTTTTAATCCAAAACGTTGTCCTAGGAGCACCCGACTCCGATGGACTCATGTCTTGGAAAAAAAACGATTCAAGTATTTCGATGGTGCCATTATTCACGCAAGATAGCCTTTTCGGAGGTTTCTGGGTTGAATTGTGCAACCAAAAAGGAATGTACGCGGAGTTTATCTCAAAACTGAACGCTCTCGTTATTCGAGCCGGCGAACCGGCAACGGCATCAACCAAAGCCATCACATTAATGCATGAAAGCTTCCATGCTTTTATGTTCAGTCAGCATCGGAACAAAAAAAGTCAGACGGATAAAGAATACGCTGAGGAAGAACTTTTGGCATATTTACTGCAAAGCGATTTCACGAGGAAGATTGGAGGGCAAGAGTATGAAACGTTTCTGTCGAGCGAAGTTGAGCAAACGATCAAAGAATTCGGAGCGGGAATAAAAAACAGTCAGTTCCCACAAAGGAAAAAATACGATCAAAAACTCGACATTTTTTTTGGACAGGCTATGTCCGACCAAGAAAAAGATTTCAGGGCAACAAACCTGTGGATTACCACATGCTTGTACGCGATCAGTGATTTGTTCCCCGCAAATCAAGTTACGGAAAAGCAGGAATTCTTTATCTATTCTTTGTATCGGGAACAAGGACTAAGATAAATCAAAATGATTTTAATGACGATAGAGGCTCTACATTCAATTGTAGAGCCTTTTTCACACCTGCTGCTCATTTTAAAGGTTAGGAATTTGCGCCCGCAACCCAGCCACTTGTCCAGCAGAGCTGGAGTGAGTAGCCACCACTTGGACGATTGATATGGAGAAGGTCGCCGGTGACGGCAAGGTTTGGCGTTATTTTCGAACGCATTGTTTTGGTGTCGATTTCACTGAGCGCGAGACCTCCGTCAGCGACGACGGCACGGTCATAGCCCATGAGATTGGTGATTGTGACTGGAAGTGCTTTCAATGTATCGACGATGATACGACGTTCAGCCTTTGTGATGCTGTGCACTTTGGTATCGAGATTGATCGCAGTGAGGAGTTGTGCAATGCCTGGTGCCATACCTTCAGGCACAATTTCTTTCAAAATATTCTTGAGCATTTTGTTTTTGTTCGCATCAAAATGTTTGGTGATCTGTGCATCAAGCGCACCGATTTCCGTATCTGGATACGCGTCGATACGGGCGCTCACGCGCCCTTCTTGCAACAAATCTCCCACCTTCCCCGCCGAATTCAAAATGAGCGGACCCGAAAGTCCAAAATGCGTAAACAAAATTTTGCCTGTTTTGGAAAATTGTTTTTTGTCCTCAAGGAAAAATGTAACTTTCATAAACGAGAGCGACACACCAGAAAGCGCGTGCACCCATTCTTCGGCGACGGCGAGTGGTACGATTGTTGGTGTTGGCTGTTTAATAGTATGTCCGAGATCTGCGAGCCATTTGAATCCGTCACCCGTCGAACCAGTTTCCGGATGCGATACTCCGCCAGTCGCGAGGATGTATGTCTCGGCCGTAAACACACCGGCCGGAGTCTCGACCCCCGACACGAGACCATCATGCTTCGATAGACGCTTCACGGTAATGCCCGATTTGATCTCGACATTTCCCTTTCGCAAATATCCGTCGAGTGTGCGAATGACATCAACAGATTTTTCAGTCGCAGGAAAGGCGCGATTGCGGGCTTGCACGACGAGCGGCAATCCGCGCGATTCGAAAAATGTAAATGTATCTTGCACGCCAAATTTGGAAAACGGCGAAAAAAGAAACTGCGATGCGTCACCATAATTCGCAAGAAGCGCTCGCGTGTCGTATGTCGCATTCGTAATATTGCAGCGACCACCACCAGAAATTTTGAGTTTCTCGCCGAGGTGCTTGTTTTTTTCAAGCAACAAAACGCGCTTGCCGATTTCGGCTGCGCGTCCTGCTGCAATCATGCCCGAGGCTCCGCCCCCGATGACGATGACATCATAGTGATTGGATGCATTTTTCACGGGAGGCAGTATACCACTAAGCTGCTATTGTGTCGCCTTCTGTACCCCAGCGATCCACGCATTCAATACCTTACGTGTGAATGTTCCGAGGTTTCCAGTACCCTTGGTCAAGCCTTGTGGAACAAGGATATCTTTGGCATATGCTTCTTGGAATTTGACGAGTGCGATCTTGGTCTTTACTCCGAAGTATGGACTTTCTTTCCCTTTCGAACCGAGCCCGCTCGTTGCAACCATAAATCCATTTGCATTCAGGAATAGTTGCAACTGTACGATATCTTTACTCGTCATAAGTGGTTTGAGATTTTTTGCGAATTGGAATCCTACTGGTAGTCCTACTACTACGATAGGTTTGACCGCATCAGTCTTTGTAGATTTTGTTGTATCAATAGCAACGATCTTTTTCGTAGTATCAGTAGTGGTCGTGCTGATGATAATTCCGCCTCCACCTCCGCCGCCACCACCACTATAGTGCGTGACAGCACCAGCGACAACGACACCCATCGCACTTACTGTTGCTTGAGGATTGCCATTCGCATCTTGATACGCCAATGTTACGATGTACGTTCCAGCAGGAATACTGTCAGCAGTTGAAGAAACGACTTCAGTAACACCAGTCGTGATACCGCCACTGATCGGCAATAAAAATGTATTCAAGCGATTCGGTTCTGCATCGCGAAGATGCATCGTAATCGTGTCTCCGCTCGCTGGAGCAAACGTAAGAACAATACTATTTGCGAGTGGGGTTTCTGGGAGATTGAACGAGATACTCATTGAGTCAGTGTGTGCATATGAACTTCCGTTTGCTGGGCTCGTAAGTGTTGGCGTCTCTGTAACGACATCGTAATGTGATTCAACAGCTCCTGCATCACAGGCTACTCCATTGCCTGCACGTGTTCGGCCTGTTTGGTCGGTGATCTCACATGTTGTGTCGCTTCCGGCGTCGATTGCTGGTGAGTGAATCGCAAGTGCGAGCGTTAGCGTCTCGCCACCGCCCATTGCAAGACCATTACTCGAAAAGAGAGTCGCTCCATTTATATTATTCTGATTATGATTCTCTCCATCAAAACAACCGCTCGCGTCATCAACGTTGTACATTGAATTCACGGCATCGATATGACTTCCCGCATCGTGACATGATGCAAGTGGCGAACCGGCAAAGATTGAGTTTGTTACAACCGTCGGAGCGTAGGTAAACAATCCGGCACCACCTTCCGAGTTCGATACGTTTTCAGCGAATGTTGTGTTGTTTACGGTAAGAGCAGAAGTTCCATCATGGTAGTACGCTCCTGCTTCATCAAAGGGAGCGAAGTTGCGATAGAACGTTGTATTTTTTACCGTACTTGTTCCATTTGAAGCATCATATATCGCGCCAGCATAACCAACGGACGTATTGTATGCGAATGTCGTTCCACTGAGCACCAAGTTTCCAGCATAATGGCCAACAGCTCCAACCGATGAGTCAAATACAGCGTTTCCTTGAAACGTTGAGTTGGTAATCGTGAGACCAGTACCACTACTACGAATGGCACCCTCACCACCATCATATGTGTAATTGTTGAGGAACGTTGATCCTGTGATAGTGGTCGAACCAGAACCCAGGGTCGTCATGATGGCACCTCCTCTTCCACTCATAGTTGAATTGCCGTCAAATATTGAATTCGTAATCACACCGCTTAAGGCATCTCCATCGTTTGAAATATACAATGCTCCACCTGATCCGCCAGCTGCCGCTTTATTTCCTGTAAACGTACTTTGATCAATTGTGTACGGCGTATTGTCGATATACACTGCTCCACCAGATTCTCCCCACGATGTATTGTACGTAAAACTAGCATCAGAAATTGCAAGATTATTTGCATGGACATACATTGCTCCTCCAGGAGTACCATTTGCCGCATTGTTGTCCGTAAATTCAGTTCCGTTTTGAATGCTTAGATTGCTACTTGAATAAAAGAGAAGCGCGCCTCCAACACTGCCTGCAAAATTACTATCGAAATGTACGGCATCAAACGCAACTGATGCATTGAGTAAATCCTGCAAATTCATCGCACCTCCATAACTTGTTGCAGACTGATTTCCCGTAAACGTAACATTCGAAATTTCATCAAGATATGCGCCAACCAAATTGACTGCTCCACCCGGGGCATTTTCTGCAACGTTTCCTCGAAAAACAGAACCTCCAGTAAAGTGAACGTGCACAAGCGCACTGAACCCATTTGAAAATGCGCCACCACTATTGTGAGACCAATTGTTTTCAAATTCAGAATTCGTAACTGTAATCACTGGCTCTACACTCGTAGCGGTAACATAGACTGCTCCTCCTTCGTTGTTTGAGGCGTTGTTTATGAGCAACGAATTCGTGACGTCGAGCGAGCTATTCATTGTATACACAGCACCTCCACTTCCGGTTGAAGCAAAGTTGTTTACAAAGATATCATTCGCGGTAGTGAGTACGTTCAAATCAGATGTTGTCCCACAGTTATATACCGCTCCACCGAGAAGCGAAAAGTTGCCGTCGAACAGTGTGTTCGAAAGAGAAATAGTTCTGCCAACAACGTCACATTCTCCATAGATAGCTCCACCTTCACCGCTTGGTGCCATATTGTCTCTGAATGTAACGAAACTTGTGGTGAGTGGTCCGACAGCATCAATCGCGCCAGCGTCAACCAAACCGCCGTACCCATTCGCGAGTGTCAGGTGGTCGAGCGAGAGATTGCCATCAGATGTAATCAAGAAAATTTGAGAAGTCGCACCACCTGAAAGCGTGATCAAATTTTGACCTGATCCAGCAATATGAATTGTTTTGTCGATAGTGATTGGAGTAGCAAGCGTAAGCGTTCCGGTTTGCGAAGAATCAAAACCAATCGTCTCTCCGCCTATCGCAAACGCGACGGCCTGACGGAGCGAACAATCCGTACCAGAGACACAAGTTCCTCCGACCGGATCGTCGAGACGAGTCACCATGATCGTTGGAGTGTTGTATGTAGTCGGAGTTGAAATAGTTTGCGGATGACTTGCATCATATTCGTACGCTCCGATATCACACGTACCGACACGCGCTATGCCACGCTCATCTGCACTACTACAACCCGCACCTCCGTTGATAGCACTCGTAGAGCTCGGCGTAAGTGCAACAGTAAACAAATATGGAAGACCACCGAACGTTGGTCCCTCTGGTGAAAATTTTGGACCTTCTGGGTCGAGATGAGGATTGGTTGATTGATGGTCTGACACATCGGTCAGTCCGCAATCAGTTCCTGTTTCAATATTGTGTCCAAGAGAAGTAATTGCTGTATTACAATTTGACGAATTGATGCTTGAAAAAATCGAATTTCCAGCCGAAACGGTACCTCCGAGTACCTCGACATTCGCGCTCAATAACGCATTATTTCCATCGAATGTAGTATTCGTGAGCGTAACATTTGAATTGGTCGAAAGGCCGCCACCGTAACTTGCACTATTTTGCGAGAATGTCGTGTCACTAATTGACGCGCTACTCGTATTGTTCAGAAAAATTCCTCCTCCGTTTCCGCCAGATGCTGTATTTCCAACAAGTGACGAAGTACTGAGAACAAGAGATGAACTCGCAACAGAGAGCGCACCACCATAACTTCCTTGTGATGCATTATGAGTAAACGCACTTCCTGTAATCGTAAGTGAATCTCCTCCACCGAAAATTGCTCCTCCTCGATGTACGCCACTAGTTTGGTTTTCTCTAAAGATTGAACTGTGAACAGTGAGATCTCCTGCATCTTGGTAAATCGCACCTCCAGCGTCGTTGTGAGCAATGTTTTGACTAAAACTTGAATCATCAATCAATACCGTATGCGTATTAAATGTGCACACAGCCCCTCCCGCAATACCATGATTGTTTGTAAAGGTACTGTCGTGAATATGTGCATCTGAAAAGATACTTACCGCTCCTCCGCAGCCATCGAGCCCCGCCTGATTGTCAGTAAACGTTGCTTCTGCGATATTCAAATTCACTCCTTGTGCGTCGATCGCACCACCTGTTCCTCCGCTGGTCGTTCCGATCGTATTACCCGTAAATGTCGTATTTGTTGCGACACTTAATGTGCCGGAATTTTGATAAACGGCTCCTCCATTGAATAAAGCGGTGTTGTTTAAAAACGAACTGCTTTCAATCGTATGTGTTGTTCCGTTGTCATAAGCAATAGCACCTCCATTTTCAAATGCTCGATTGCCTTCAAATGTACTCCCTGAGACACTACTGTTTCCTTGAATGTAGAGTGCAGCTCCGTTGCAATTAGCCGTATTCTTTGCGAACCTTGCGTTCGAGACACTGATGGTTGTTGTCAGTGAACTAAAGATCGCTCCTCCGTTACATGAGTTCGAAGTATTACTTGAATATGTTCCGCCAACAATACTACTCCCCGATCCGAGACCACTTGCGTTGATAAAAATTGCACCTCCGTTGTCACCTGACGTCACATTGGTCATGAAGTTTGTGCCATCGGTTGTGACATCACCTCCGTTCGTTCCAATTGCGCCTCCGTACCCGCTCGATTTATTGTTCGAGAACGAACCATTCGTTGTATGCACATCTCCAGTACTGTACACAGCTCCTCCGTTTCCCATGTACGACATGTTTGAACGGAAGGTATCTCGTGTGAGAGTGAGCACAGTTCCTGCTTCGTCATAAATTGCGCCACCATTCAAAGATGAGCCATTCGCGTCGAACGTCGAATCGGTCACAGAAAGTGTTGCATCGCCTGTGATATAAATCGCTCCTCCTTGATCACTTGCCGTATTCCCAAGGAAATCTGAACTCGTAACCGTGACTGTTCCGGTACTTGCAATGATACCTCCACCGTCACCTGAAGTATTACCCGTAAAAATACAGTTTGTTACAGTAAGACTTGGGCCGCTACTTGAAATAGTTGCACCGCCTCCTCCGTTGTTGTTTTTAAACGTCACATCATGGACTGTCAGTATTCCAGTACTATATATAGCCGAACCTCCCTGGGATTGACCATGCGCAATGGTCACACCGCTAATTGTCGCAGTGATGTCAGCTGAAGCAATCACTATGACTTGAATGAGGTCGTTGCCCGAAATTGTGAGCTTGCTTGCACCGGGACCAACGATACTCAAACTGTTTGGTATCGTGATCGAACCAAGTAAGTCATTCACCGTAATGGTACCCGTGAGTCCGGATGCAAAGTTTATCGTCGCGCCAGGTGTAGGACTTGCGGCAGCGACTGCTTCACGAAGCGTACATGAACTCACCGTACAGGTAGCATCATCAACATCGTCGGCGAGCGTCGTAACGGTGAATGTTGCTGTATCAGCGTGAGTTGTATGAGAAGTGTAGAAAAAAAATGAAGAAACAATTGCAAGAGAAATACCAAGCGCGAGGAGAGTTATTTTTTTCATATTATTTTACCGGTTGACTAATATGAAAATCATTCTTTGCGTGCGCCATGATTTGTTTTGCTTTCATTCCTTTGTTTGAATCAAGTGAGCCGACGACAGTGACAGCATCGCCGATAGCAAAATCACTCATCGAGGTTTTTGGTGCGTTCGTATGTGATCGTGCACTCATTGAACGAAAGACACTTCCTGATGGCTTTGTTTTAAAATTAGCGATACCAGTGCGTGTCATTTTTGCATGTGCTGTAGCAACAGTGACGATCGTGCCGGCAGGCAACGTGCCTGATGCTTCGGTCAGTGTGACTGAAAGCGAGTGTGCACCGATATCCGTAATCGTTCCGACTATCATATCGTGCGAAAGATTCGCATCTTTTGTTTTTTGTGTGAAGAGTGCACCGTAATCTGGAACACTTGTTTGTGTACCTTTTGTCTTATTGTTTGCTTTTGCAAACACAGTCGAAGCACTACACCCAGCCAATAAAAAAACACCCACGAAGAGTGCACGCAAAATTGTTTTGCTCATTTTTTTCATACTCATACGTACATGGTATCAAGTCGCAAAAAGAAATACAAAGAAATACGAGGAAGAATGTGGATATGAACACACCAATACAAAAATACAATAACGAGGGTCGCTACGATCCTACCTTTTTATCGAAATATGCACTTTTGCCAATCAGCTGATCCACTGTCACAAACGTATACCCTTCCTTTTTCAGATTTTCTATCACAATCGGCAAGGCCTCAACGATATTGTCTCGCGGGTATCCAATCTTTGTATCGCGTCCATCGTGCATCAATATAATATCGTTTGATCGCACTTCACTCTCGACACGCTTCACGATGACACTAGCTGGACTCTTTGGAAAATTCCAATCAAGTGTGTCGAGCGTCCATGGCACAAGCAAGTATTTCTCATTATGTAATTTCTTCAAAAGTGGAGCCGAAGTTTTTCCATATGGAGCACGAAACAAATCAGGAAGTTTGTTGGTCGCTGTATAAATCGCGTTTTCGGTCAGTATCAATTCACTATCAAATTTCTTGGTGGGCTCACTCGTCATGTTTTTAGGATGATCATATGAATGATTCGCAATGACGTTGCCATCGTCCACGATCTCCTTCGCAATATCCGGATATTTTTCTACGTTCTCTCCCATCACAAAAAACGTGGCGTGCACTTGTTCCTTTTTAAGGATGGCGAGAATTTGTTTTGTTGGTTCGCCATATGGACCATCGTCGAATGTGAGTGCGACTTTTTTCTCGACGGGAGTTTGTGGTGTATCGATTGCTTGTGCCTCACGCACAAAAATACCCTGCGCACTGGCGCAAATAAAAACAATCATCATGACACGAATGGCGAAGTGGTTTCGTTGCAACATCGTCTTTATTTCTTTACCACAAACTCGTGAATCTCTTGGGTTAGTTGATTATTGATTGTGATGAGACGATGCACTTCGTCCTGCATTTTGAGCAGTGCTTCCGCATCTTTATATGTCTGAAGTGCTTGTTTGTCAGATGCAGCAGCCGCGACTTTTTGTCCGACCATGATGACGGACAGGAGCACCAACTGCAAGAATGTCTGTGCGATCCACGAGATGAGCGCTGGTGTTCCCGCTTTGATCGCAGCTGGCAAACTAATGAATGCGATGAGGGCAAAAAGATACGCGCACCACATCGTGCCGACGAGACTCGTGATGATAACGGCGATGCGCCCGTTGATACCAGTGTGCTCATGCTTGGTCAAATGCGGACCTGCTTTGGCGCGTTCTTCGATACGAGGATTTGGTGTGTGAGTTGTTTCCATAATGTGGCTTTAAACAATAATGCATCTAGTGTATCAAATATCTGAACTGATCCCAAAATTACGATTCTGTTCGCTTTACTTTTATGTGTTTCAAGTACGCCACAATGATGAAACTAATGATGACCATCAGAAACCATGACGTGATTTTTTGCATCGAGACGACAGTCCACGCATGGATCTGCGATGGATATTGCCACGCGCCATAGAATGTTCCGATGTTCTCAGCAATCCATACAAAGAACGCCGTCAATACAAAACTGAGCACCAGTGGCATGGAATATACCTTCGTGCGCGGTGTGAATTCGACGCGTGTTTTCCAATAGAGCGCAAATACGGCGAGAATGAGGATCGGACGAAAATCCCACACGAAATGGTTTGTAAAAAAATTGAGATAAATACAGACACACACGACGACGCTGTACCAATATGGAGGCGGGTTGATGAGCCGCAGTTCTAGGCCTTTCCACGCGTGCGCGATATAGCTTCCGATCGACGCATACATAAATCCGCTGTAGAGTGGCACATTCCATAGTTTAAAAAATCCGGCTTCTGGATATGACCACGAGCCAATCATTGGACTCGTCTTGTACACTTCAAGCACGAATCCGATCACGTGAAAAAGTACGATCGTCTTCGCCTCATCCTTGGTCTCAAGTTTGAACACGAGCATCAGAATTTGAATCAGAACTGCCGCGAGAAAAAGGAAATCATATCGCGCGAGCCCAAACACATGAATGTACTTTGAAATGAAAATAAGAAAAAGAAACGAGCCTGCAAAGAGACAGGCTCGCGCTTCTTTCTGTATAAACACGACGAAATCAAGACACGCGGATTTCATATGTGAAATTATTTTTTCCAACGTGGAGCGAACCGAATCATCCACGTGAAGAATCGCGCTTTGAGCGGATTGATACCATTTTTGCGCATACTCTCGTAGCAGACTTTTTGGAATTCTTTCAGATCGGTACCCTCATAGGCCAACTTGCCATTCTTGAAACACAAACTGCAATACTTGTCCGACTCGCGAACACCAGTATCTTTATCAAACGGCATCAAACAACTCTCACACGCAGTACACTTTTTTTCTGACATATATTTGTATCATTACTAATATACCCGACAGTATACACCATTTTTTGTCACCAAATCCGGAGCCTAAACTAGGGCAAACATTGCTCATACATCGCCGTAATCTTGGTCCCGTCAGCACTCATATACGCCGTGACCATTTGAGGAACACTCACCTGAGTTTCGGTTTGTATCTGCTCAAGGCGCGACTGTAACTTTGCGACATATCCGACCGTCGGTTCAAGGAGACCTGCTGACGTATTGTTGTCGTCAGGATTTCCACCACACGCATATGTCTTGGTCGCAGTCGTCACCGCGAGATGACGGACAACAGGACTCAGGTTGAGGAAAAAGTTTCCCTCTCCACCGGGCAACCAATTTGGGTTTCTCGACAAAAGGTCGATGGCGAATTGCCACGTTCCGTCCGCTTGCTTCACGATCGATTGAATTGCCACAGGCTGACCGGTAAACGTGTTTGAATTTGAAGCCTCAAGCGACATTGCGCCGATAGTTTCGGCTGCTTCGCTCGCAGTTTTTGCTGTGCGAATTTTGGCGAATATAGTATCAAGTGTTTTGAACCATGCCTGGCTGATCGGTCCTGTCTTGCCCGCGACGAGTGCAGTGTAGAACGATTGTTGTCCATCTTTTTTCCAGATGAGTTGATCTCCACATCCATACGCCTGATTTTTTTCAAAGTACGATGGATTCTCGCGAATGATTTTTGTAACCGTATCATTTGTGTTCGTTGCATCAGGTGTTGTCGCCTCAACATTGAGTTCAATATGATCAGTCGGCGTATCAATATTCATAATACGATCAAACCGCACATCGCAGGCTTGCAATATCGAAAGCTCGGTCATGAGATCCGCCGTGCCAAGATTTGTAACGACCATTTGCTTCGATGCTTCGACGCCTTCTTGCGGATTTGGACCAACGTCAACATTCAGTTTATGACTTGAGAAATACACAGTCGAATATCCATCCACTGTCGTCGCACTCATATTGATCTGATATTTCGGAGACACGGCTGCATTTCCTTCGTCGATCGGCGCCGGCGCAAGCGGAGTGGGCGTCGTCGATACTTGAGTGTAGCCGTTCGAAAGAACAACAATAGTACGTTTTCGCTGTACGATAATAATTCCCGCGACGAGGAGAATCGCGATGAGGAGTACTGAGCTTTTTGAAAATTTCATATGCATGCGCTTTGCGTAAATGATTATTTGATTTCGACGAGCACTTCATGACGCGTCATCCATGGCGGAGTCCACGGAGCATTGTAGCCCGCGTATTCTGGTGATCCGACGACGGTGACATTGTCTTTGGCGAGTGCATCGAGCAAAGTTTGTTTTTGTGACTGCACACGCTCAGGAGTACGCATCCAACTGAATCGGATGACGGCCATTTTCTTTTCAGGAATTGTTGCGATCGTGACGCGTGGATCAGTCGGTGTCGGAAGCGTTTCGAGCGTGTACGATTGTGGCATACCGAATGCGATGGTGTGCGACTCGCCTTCTATGGTCGCGACGACCGGAGACGTCATCGCGATGGATTCTGACTGTGCGCTTTTTTCTACCACAGGTGACGTCATGGAGATACTCTCCTTCTTCGTATTGCCACCAAAAATATATCCGGCCACAATGCGGAAGCCCTGATTGAGCGCCATGTCATACGAACCCTTCACTGTGGTCTGTGCCACAATATGCGCGGGATAGAGTCGCACCTCATACCCATGCTTCGATTCAAGCACGGAGTAAGGAGTCTTCGGCACACGCGAAGAAACGAGTCCCCAAATCGACCACAGCACACACAGGCCTACTACGGCATAGATTATGTTCATGTGCTCATTATACCACGCTATGCTCGGTGGAGATTGCTGTGCCGTGGTTGTCTATTTCAAATAGACGTCTAGACGTTTTTGTCGAGTCTTAGATGCTATCGCAAGTGCGTCTGCAATCTCTTCCAAATGCGCATGAATCATTTTGTTTGGTATGTGCATCGTGTCATACCCATCCTTGTGCGAATAATGGCCACGATCCAAATCTGAAAGTATTTGTTTTGGGTTCGTTAAATGGTGAACACCGTCGACTTCGACATCGATTTTTGCAGCAGGCAGTCTAAGGTCAATAGTTTTGAATCCATCGTGAAATTCTTCATTGATTTCAACACCTCGAGCTTCCAAGGCTTTTTTTAAGTCTTCAGCTTCTGGGGTGGGAATGTTTTTGTGGATATGTACTTTTGACATGTTTGTAACTATACGATTTCGATATACCTCGAACATATTAAAATGGGATATCAACCCCTACTCGATTCCAATAATCTTTCTAAATTCTGCTTCAATTTCGTTTCTTATCAAAGGCACCTCATTATCAACTTTGGTCCATGCCTGCATCCATTCATCGTGTCCGTCTCTATGGCTACCCTCACGTAAGTCCCTAGATAACTGAAACTTTATCCACGCGTCCCAAAGCGCTTCTCTTAATTTATCAATCTTAGCAGCGAGAGACTCGTCGAAGAAAATCCTGTTTTCGTCATAAAATTTATAAAATTCATTGTATGCCAAACCCGCTTCCTTTTTCTTTTCATTTTCGGGCTTCTCTCCAACCAACTGCAAAGGGTTAACATACGACCTAAAAAGATCAAATGTGAGTACAATTTTTTTATAAGTCTCTTTGATAATTTCTGCTCTTTCTAAATGTAATCTCTCATAAGTGATTCTAAATTTTGTATTTTCCTTCTCAAGCTCATATTTAAATTTTTCAATTTTATTATTAAAAAATTGATCGATTAGTTTTCGCAAAACCCAAGCAAGTCCTCCAACGACAAGTGCGGTCCCGCCCAACATTGTGATTATATACTTTATAACTTCATTCATATTTAATTTGAGCTTGTATTATATCGCTCTACTGCGTATTTTAATCTATGCAAAACTCACGAAACGTAGCATTGACGCGTCTCGTGCGCGCTCTTGTTGGCTGAGGGACAGGGAATCGAACCCCGATTAAAGGCTTCAAAGGCCTCTGTCCTACCGTTAGACGATCCCTCAATGGTAAAAACACTTTAGCTTATCTTTTTTACGACCAAAAAACAACCTCTCTCGCGGTTCTGACCGGAATCTGCCTCATCTCCCCTCCGGAAACACCTCCCTATCCAAGCATCTTCATGAGCGCGAGTTCGAGAGGCAATTCTTCGATGTAGGCGTACTTTTGGGTGCTCATGGCGTCGAGGAGCGCGAGGAGCGCGTTTGAATTGATGTGCACTGAGTCTGACTTTGAGAGCTTTATCAAAAAGACTTTTTCTTCTTCACTCAAGCCGTCGATCTCGCCTTTTGCGAGTGACGGAGCGACTTTGAGCAAGAGCACTCGGCGGAATGTGTGGAGCAAGAGGCCGAGCAATATTTTGGGTTCGATGTTGGATGCACGCGCGCGCTCAACAGTCGTGAGTGCCTCACTCAGTGCTCCGCGCGCGATTGCGTCCATGATATCGTGCACGATTGTACTCGATGGTGCGCCGGTGATGCGTGCCGCTTGTTCGAGCGAGACTTTGTCTCCCCCGCTCGTGCAGACTTTTTGCAATGTGCCGAGTGCATCGCGGAATGATCCATTCGCAAGAAGCGCAATCAAATCTGCCACACCTGCGCCGAGCGTGACTTTTTCTTTTTTCGCTGTCTTCTCGATCACAGTTCGAAGTGTCGATTCAGATGGTTTACGAAATACAAACGTCTGACAACGTGAGATGATCGTCTCGGGAACTTTTTCGAGTTCGGTCGTTGCGAGGATGAAGATCACGTGTGCTGGTGGCTCTTCGAGTGTCTTGAGGAGCGCATTGAATGCAGCCTTTGAGAGCATGTGCACCTCGTCGATGATGTAGACCTTGAATCGTGAATCAAACGGAAGCGTGCCGACGTTCTCGCGCAATTCACGAATGTCATCGACACCATTGTTCGACGCCGCATCTATCTCGTACGTGTCGCTCGGACTCGTACCGAGGGCACTCGCGAGGATACGCGCACTCGTAGTCTTGCCCGTACCGCGTCCACCCGAAAAAAGATACGCATGCGCGATTTTGCCCGACGAAAGCGCCCCTTCAAGCGAAGCGACAATGTGTTCCTGACCAACGAGATCGGCAAACACTTCAGGGCGGTATTTGCGATACAGGGCTTGGTCACTCATATGTTCATGAGTATATCAGAAAACGCCCAGCGTCAGAAAATTCAACTATTTTTTGACTTATTTTGAAATAATGGTATATTGCTGACAAACCAAAAAAATATGAAGATTTTAACAGATGAGTTCTTAATTAATTTGACCCATGAATTCAATGGGGTTCCCACGTTCGCAACGAAAGCTGGCGCGATAGGCTCATATCCAATCACAATCACGGAACTGAGGTTGCAAGAACTCCGTCGTGATTTAAAACAACTGATCATTGCACCAAAGCTGACAGGAAGCCGTGTAAATCAGTTGTACGTTATGATTGTGGCCGTAGCCTTTCGAAAGAGCATTCGATTTATGCTCAAATCGAAAGAGGGCGAATACGCCCTAAAATATCAAACCACTTTCGATGTCGAAACAGGTGGAGAAATTATATTTTTCTACCCAGTAAATGAAGTATCGGCAACAGCGGGAATTACTCTCCGCGCAGAAGAAGATGTGCCGGATATGTTTACGGTCTACATTCAACCGTAATAAAACAGCTCTTTCTACAAAAAAGAAACAAATGAAAAAAGGAAAGCATCCAATAATTGCTTTCCTTTTTTTATTTCCCCTCAAAATACGCATTCGCTACCGCCTCTACCTCACTCGCATTTTCGCATTGCATGAATTTTTCGCGCAGCTCCATCGCGCCATCGAATCCGTTGACGTATGCTTTGTAGTGCTTTTTCATAATCGCAAAACTTTTTATGCCTCCGAGCATTTGCTCATAGAGTTTGGTGTGCTCTACCATGACGCGGATTTTTTCTTCTTTCGTCACCTCCGTGCGATGCTGATCGAAGAGCCACGGATTGCCGAAGATCGCGCGACCGAGCATGACACCGTCGCATCCTGTCTCATCGACTTTTTGTTTCGCGTCGGCAATATCTTTGACGTCACCATTGCCGAGAATGAGTGTTTCGACTCCGAGGCGGTCGCGAATAGCGACCGCCTCTCGGACATGTTCCCAGCGCGCAGGCACCTTGCTCATTTCTTTGCGCGTACGACAATGTACGGTGAGCGCCTGAATATTTTCAGCGAGCACTTCGGGGATCCATGTATCGAGTTCGTTTTTGTTGTAGCCGATGCGGGTTTTGACGGAGATTGGCAGGTTGGGAGCGCCGCGTTTAGCGGCGCGAATGATTTCTCTCGCGACATCTGGATTTTTCATCATGCACGCCCCTGCTCCCTGCTTCTCGATAGATTTGTCCGGACAGCCCATATTGATATCAATACCATCGAATCCGAGTTCCTGACACAGTCGCGCCGCACCTTCCATTTTGTCTGGATGCGCACCGAAAAGCTGAGCAACGATCGGATGCTCGTTCCCGCCAAATTTCAAATCATGACGCAAGACTTCGCGCCCTGGGCTCATGAGTCCGTCAGCGGCAACGAATTCTGTCCAAAACACATCGGGACCACCACCATCCTCTCCATGGCGAGAATATTTCGCAATGATCTGTCGAAAAGAAGCGTCGGTGACATCTGCCATCGGCGCAAGGACGAAAAACGGTTTATTGAGTTTTTGCCAGAAGTTGTTCATTGTCTTTCCAATATCGATCGAGATTCTCGCGCGTCATGGCCTTGGCCATTGCTTGGGCATAATAATCTTTTAGAGCCCCCGCATGCAAGTCCTTTGTGAACGAATACGATGTGAGCCAACGCTTGGATTCGATTAATGCGAGCACCTCATTTTTGTCGAACGTTACTTCATTAAAATCAAAAAGGACTACTTTTCCTTCCTGAGACAAACCATTGTTACGGGTGAAATTAAAAATAATATCCGAAAAACCATTTTTCCATGTTTCAAAAATACATTCAATAAACAGATCGATACATTTTGTATTTTCCTTTAGCGTATGCGCTAGAATATATTCATCGATCACCACGCATCTATCTTGAGTATATGAACCATCGCTTTCATAAAGCGGATTTCCAATGAGTTTTTTGTCTCGACACGCTTCCGCGAGAAGTCGTGACTGCGCACGATGTTGTTCGATATATTGTTTTGAATTTCCGGATGAAAGATGGAGCAATCGCTGCAAAAACGCTGGCTTCAATTTCTTGAGCACACGATCGCCACCGATATCGTACACCGTATATGTATACCCTCTTCGATCAAGACATTTCATATGCATTATTCTTGATCGGAAAATTTGTAATACACTTTGTTGGTAAATCGCAAATCAAAATACTCAAGGTTTTGTTTATCAGTCTTGAGTGCGTTCGCGAGTGTAGGGTTTCCGAGCGCGGCGGAAAGATTGCCTTCGAGTGTCCCAAAATTATCTTCTTTGTGAAAACGCACTGGTGCAGTCTTGCCTCCGCCAAGATCAATCAGAATCGTATCTTCAGTATCTGTCCCAATGTTTACGCTCCTGATTTGAAATCCGAAATTGGCGACAGCGTCTTGAAAGGCGATGAGTTTTTGAAACGTATCGGGATCGGTGAATGAAGTGCCGATCGGGTTTGTGTCGTCGAGGCGAGCGGAGCTCGCCCGGATCGTGCCACCAAAGAATCGAGGGTACACGTTGCCTGAATAGTATGGTGCATCACTCACTATACGACCGGTCTCGTCAGTGAAGTAGCATGGTTGCGCGGTCGCGCCCGCGCTCAAATCGGTATCTGTCGCTCCACACCAAAGGGCGCGACCGCGCACTTCCGACACTGTCACCTGAAGCGTATGCCAACTCGTGCGATATACCGCCACAGAATCAAATCGAGGAAATGATTTTACCAAATCTGCCACTATTTTTTGTCTTGGATATATCAGCGCGTCACGATGCGGAATGAGATATGCATAATGTCCCGAAAGATACTGTTCAACATGCGACACAATATCATCAGTATCCACGACCTTGTTCCCCACCACTTCGACTGTCGTCAATTGGATTCGTGGCAAACGCGAAAGATACACACCAGTGCCGATCAATACAAAAAACAACACACTAAGCGCAACAAAGATCCTTCGTCGTCGACGAAGTCTGTGTTCACGGAGCGCGCGAAGTTTCGGCGACTCCTCAATATGTTTTTTGAGTGGAGATACTTCGCGCTTCATAATTTTTGAGAGAGCACACGATTAACCAATGTATTCTTTACCGAGATATGATCTGAGAACTTCTGGGACACGAATGCGTCCATCTGCCTCCTGACAATTCTCGATCATCGAAACGAGAATGCGTGGAGTTGGGATCGCTGTGTTATTGAGTGAGTGCACATACTGCATTTTGCCTTCAGCATCTTTGTAACGAATATTGAATCGTCGTGTCTGGAAATCATGAAAGTATGATGCCGATGCGATTTCACGATATGTGTTTTCTTTTGGCACCCAGAGTTCAATGTCATATTTCTTGACCTGACCGAGTCCGAGATCTCCACCACAGTTCACAACGGTACGATATGGAATGCCGAGCGACTCGATGAATTCTTCTGTATTGCGACGAAGCTGTTCATGGAGTGTGACTGATGTCTGATGTGATGCTTCACACAAAATGACTTGTTCAAATTTGTAGAATTCATGCACACGAATCAATCCTTTCACGTCTTTTGAATAGCTTCCCGCTTCACGGCGATAACAAGGAGAAAATCCAAGATATTTGATTGGAAATTGTGAATGATCGAGTACTTCGTCAGCATGCATACCCATGATTGGTACTTCAGATGTACCAACGAGAGCATCGCCATCCTGTGTCATATAATAGTCTTCAACATCGCCCGGCAAATGTCCGGTACCGTAGAGATTCTGTTTGCGTACAATCATTGGTGGGATGATCGGAGTGAATCCACGCTTGCCAAAAAAGTCGAGCGCATAATTCCAGATAGCAAAACACAACCGCACGCCATCACCAGTGAGGAAATATCCGCGGAATCCGTGCACCTTTGTGCCACGCTCAAAATCTACCATCTTGAGTGCGTTCATAATTTCAATATGATCTTTTGGAGTGAACGCGAATTCTGGCTTGTCGCCCCATGCATGAACTTCCTGATTTTGTGCATCACTCTCTCCGTCTGGCACAGTCATATCTGGAACGTTTGGAACTTGGAGCATGAGCTCACGCCATTCGAGCATTATCTTTTTGAGTTCTTCTTCTTTTTCTTCAACATGCGCTTTGAGTGGACGAAGTTCAGTGAGAAGCTCTTCACGACGAGCAGCATCGGCAGATACCATACCATCAGAAATACGCTTTTGTTCAGCACGAAGATTTTCGGTCAATTGCATTATCTCTCGACGACGATCGTCAAGCGTAAGTAGGTCGTCAAGATTTAGTTTGACGAATTTCTTTTGAATTGCCCCCTTCACGAGTTCGCTATTTTCGCGGATAAATTTGATATCTAACATATACGTAAATCCTAACACAAATGATATAATAAGAAAATTATCGGTGTAAGTAGTTCTTTTACAATATGGATTTCATCATTCAGCCGTTTGGGCCCAGTGAGTACCCGCCACAATTAGTAGAGATCCCCGACCCGCCAACTTCGCTCAAGCGAGTGGGCGCATCAATCGACCCACATGGGCGTTTTTTGGCTGTCGTGGGATCGAGAACAAACACGCGTTACGGTGCCGACGCCTGCGAGAAGCTCATTCTCGGACTTCGAGGCTCGGACATAACTATAGTATCGGGTCTCGCGCTCGGGATTGATTCGATCGCTCACAGATCAGCACTCAAAGCAGGTCTGAAAACAATCGCCTTCCCAGGTTCTGGTCTCGGTGAACGAGTGCTGTACCCCGCGACCAATCTTTCGCTTGCCAAAGAAATCCTCGCAAATGGTGGCACGCTCGTGTCTGAATATGCGAATGATTTTCGCGCAACAGAATGGAGTTTCCCTCGTCGCAATCGTCTCATCGCTGGAATCGCGCAAGCGGTACTTATAGTAGAGGCGGCAGACAAATCTGGCACGCTGATCACCGCGAGTCTCGCGCTCGATTACAATCGCGAAGTCTTTGCCGTGCCTGGGCCGATCACGAGCAGTAATTCGCTCGGAACAAATCTGCTTATCAAACAAGGTTCCACGCCGATTACTCGAAGCGAAGATATTTTGGAATTCTTCGGACTTGTTGGTGCGGATCAAGCGACGGAGCGCGAATCTGAAATCAGTGCGCTCACGAACGATGAACGTACTGTGTATGATCTCCTCATCGAACCAATGTCGCGCGACACAATTGTAGCTACCCTCGACAAGCCAGTACACGAGATCAACATCCTGATCTCCGCCCTCGAAATCAAAGGCGTCGTCAAAGAAGAACTCGGCGAAGTGCGTCGCGTTTCTTAATTAAAATGTGGTATCTTATTAACAAATATTTCATTATGGCACACTGGGGAACATGGGATTGGATAAAATGTATTTCCTTAATCGTTGTCGCTATCTCAGCAATGACGATACCAATCGAGGTAGTCCGAAATTATTTCGGACAAAAAAAACTCAAGGAAATATTAAAGAAAAACAAAGCAAACCCACCAACATGACATCAACGAGGGAACAGATTTATTATGTCTGTTCCCTCGTTCTGATTTGCCAAAAAATTTTTAGAATGCTACTACTTAAGTCTCACCCATGAAATTACTCATCGTTGAATCACCCTCAAAAGCCAAAACTATCGAGAAATATCTTGATGGCGCATATGTCGTGCGTGCCTCAGTTGGTCACGTGCGTGATCTCCCAAAATCGAACAAGAAAGCCATCGATATTCCGGCTGGATTCGTTCCTCATTACGAAATCTCAAAAGGCAAAGAAAAGGTCGTCCACGAACTCACCGACCTCGCTCGAAGCGCAAAAGAAATCGTGCTTGCGACTGACCCGGACCGCGAAGGAGAAGCGATCTCGTGGCACTTGAAAGAATTGCTCACCGCTGACAAAAAAGTCAAAGCGCCAATCAAGCGTGCGGCCTTCCACGAAATCACAAAGGAAGCTGTGGAGGAGGCACTTCGCGCGCCGCGCGATATTGATGAGAAACTCGTTCAAGCACAAGAGGCGCGGCGCGTGCTCGACCGCCTCGTCGGATATGATCTCTCCGGAATCATCTGGAAAAAAGTTCGTTACGGACTCTCCGCCGGACGCGTGCAATCCCCTGCGCTTCGCATTCTCATGGAACGCGAACGTGAAATTCGCGCATTCATTCCTGAAAAATATTGGACGCTCGAAGGATTGTTCGAAACCAAAGCAAAACAACAAATCAAACTCTCCTCTGTCGAGGAACCGCGCGATGAAAAAGTCGTCGAGCATATTCTGACCGTTGGAAAGAAAAATCCGTGGCTCGTAAGTGAAGTCAAAGAATCAGAACAAAAACGTTCACCGCGCCCACCATTCACGACTTCAAGTATCCAACAGACGGCAAGTACCCGTCTCGGTTTTTCGCCGAAGCGCACAATGCAGGTCGCACAGAAACTCTACGAAGCCGGACACATCACCTACATGCGTACTGATAGTACAAATCTCTCAGCAGTAGCTCAGTCACAAATCCTTGCCCTCGTCGAAAAGAAATACGGCAAAGAATACGCCGAAGCTCACACCTACAAAACGAAATCCAAGAATGCGCAGGAAGCGCACGAAGGTATTCGTCCAACCCATATCGAAAAACTATCGGCCGGAATGAACGACGAACAAAAAGATCTCTACAAACTCATTTGGGAACGCGCAGTTTCAAGTCAGATGACTGATGCGAAATTGCTCAAGACCAAAATCGTTGCGAACGTCGAAAACGCAAAAGATATTCCTGATTTCACCGCAAACGGTTCGCGCGTTTTGTTCCCCGGATGGTTACTCGTTGATAGTGATGCACGTGGCGAAGACGTCGAGCTTCCAAAAGTTGTTGCTGGCGAAACACTCAAACTCATCGACCTCGCAAGCACCGAAAAAGCTACCGAACCACCAAACCGCTATTCAGAAGCAGCACTCGTCAAAGCACTTGAAGAGCGTGGTATTGGTCGCCCAAGTACGTACGCATCTATTATGAGTACGCTCGAAGAACGTGGCTATGTCACCAAACAAGGACGCACGCTCTACCCGACCGACACCGGTGACGTTGTGTCGAGTTTCCTCGAAGCAAACTTTGGTGAATATATTTCTGATACCTTCACCGCCGAAATGGAAGACAAGCTCGACGATATCTCAAATGGTGATCGTGAATACGCAAAAACGCTCAAAGATTTTTACACGCCATTTTTGAAGGAGGTCAAAGCCAAAGATAAACTTGCAAAAGCGACCGACCTCGGCCCAGCACCAGACGACATCGTCTGTCCAAAATGTGGCGCATCGATGATCTACAAATTGTCCCGCAACGGCAAATTCTTTTCGTGTTCCAAATATCCTGACTGTGCCGGAGCGCGCAAACTCGACGGGTCTGAAATGCAAGGACCAAAAGAGACCGGAGAACTCTGTCCAGTGTGTGGCGAAAAGACTGGCAAAAATGGCGGTGGCAAACTCGTCGTCCGCGAAGGAAAATTTGGTATGTTCATTTCCTGCTCACGATATCCAAAATGTAAATTCATTAAGGAAGACGAGGAAGAAAAGAAAAAGAAAATGACCGGCGTCACCTGCCCAATGTGTCAGAAAGGCGAAATGATGGAACGCCGAGGACGATTCGGTATTTTCTATTCCTGCTCAAACTACCCCGACTGCAAAAACGCAATCAAGGCGAAACCAACCGGACGCATCTGTTCAGAATGTGGTGCGCTCATGATGGAAGGCACCAAAACAATCCCAGAGCGTTGCTCCAACAAATCCTGCCCAAATCACAATCCACACAAACTCGTGACGAAATAACAGCACCGTATCTGATACAATTCAGCGTATGAAAAAAATAACACCATTTCTCTGGTTTGATAAAAATCTCAAAGAAATCATCAATTTTTATGTATCTGTTTTTCCTGACGCAAAAGTTCGGGGTAACGGAAATCTTTCAGACACTCCATCGGGCGAAGTAGAAATGGCCACGATCGAAATCTTTGGACAAGAACTCAGCCTCATGACGGCAGGTCCAATGTTCAAATTCAACGAAGCAATCTCATTCGTGATCACGTGTGAGGATCAAACGGAAATTGACTACTACTGGAACGCACTCACGAGTAATGGTGGCCAAGAAAGTCAGTGTGGTTGGTGCAAAGACAAGTACGGACTATCGTGGCAAATCGTCCCGTCCGCAATGAGCACAATGATGGCAAGCGGAAACAAAGAAAAAATCGGTCGTGTCACTCAAGCATTTCTCAAAATGAAGAAGTTTGATATCCAAACGCTCCAGAACGAGTTTGATAAAGACTAGCTTGACAAATCATTTATATCATGATATAGTTCACTCAAATCATTCAAAATGAAACTATTAAGAGTGTTACCCACGGAATTTTATCTGGCAGTTTTTCTATTCGCAGCTAGTGTATCAGTAACTACTGGATTATCTACGATCCCAAGTGTAGGCGCAGCAGCTTCACGGTGGTTTGGTGTCGCAGTTTTTTTATTTGGCTGTTTTCTGGTGATGTTGCGTCCAGAAGAACCAACAAAACAAAGAGAACGGCAGGAACTAACGGAATCAGAATAGACACTTTGCTATGTTCAGAAATTATTAAGGCTTTTTCAACACAATGTTGAAAAAGCCTTTTTTGTTAGTTCAAGAGGTGACCCAAATACCGCCTCGAGGATGATCAATTAATTTTACTTTTCGGTATATCCCCTCTATACTCAGAGTATGGACGGATTTGAAGTCAAGGAAATCCTCAAAGAGCTCCCACCGACGCCTCCCAAAAAAGAGGTCGACCTTATCGTACGTGCATACAACTTTGCGCTCAAAGCCCATCAAGGCCAAGTGCGCATGTCAGGCGTACCGTATTTCGTGCACGTCTTTGAAACAGCCAAGAATCTCGCTCGATATGAAATGGACGCTACGACCATAGCCGCAGGATTCCTCCACGATGTACTTGAAGATACTGAAACATCAGAAGAACAGCTGGAAGACGAATTCGGAAAAGAAATCGTAAACCTCGTAAAAGGCGTTACAAAACTCGGACATATAAAATACCGCGGTCGCATGCGTCACATCGAAAGTTTGCGCAAATTCCTCATGGCACTCGCGCAAGACTACCGCGTGCTCATGATCAAACTCGCCGACCGATTGCACAATCTCAGCACGCTCGAATTCGTACGCGAAGACAAACAGAAGCGCATCGCACTTGAATCGATCGAAGTGTACGCGCCACTCGCCGACCGACTCGGTATTGGACGTCTCAAAGGCGAAATCGAAGATGCTGCATTCCCTTTCGCATATCCCGAGGAATATGCAATGGTAGAAAAGTTGCTTGCTGAGCGTGGCGAAGAACGCAAACACGCGCTTGAATCTATCTACAAAGAGCTCGTGAGTGAACTCAAAACATCTCCGCTCCATGTCAAAAAAGTAGACTATCGTATCAAGCACAAATATAGTCTCTGGAAAAAATTGCAAAAGTACGACATGAATATCGACAATATTTATGACCTTGTCGCGCTTCGTGTGATCGTTGAAAGTGTCGAAGAATGTTACGCCGTACTCGGACTTATTCATGCACTCTGGAAGCCACTTCCTTCTCGTATCAAAGATTATATTGCTCTGCCAAAATTGAACGGATACCAATCACTCCACACGACAATATTCACCGGTGATGGTGGTCTCGCCGAAATTCAAATTCGTACCGAAGAAATGCATGGCCGTGCCGAATTCGGAATCGCGTCGCACTATATCTATAAAGAAACCAAATCCAAAAAAGGTCCAAAGAAATTTGAGTGGATCAACGAATTCAAACACCTCAGTCAAGAAAATGAATCGAGTGATGAATTGCTCGATCACTTGAAGACTGATTTTTTCAACGATCGTATTTTCGCATTCACTCCAGCGGGTGACGTCATTGACCTTCCAAAAGGTTCAAGCGTGATTGATTTCGCATATTCGATTCACTCGGCGATCGGCAACAAAGCGAGCGGAGCTCGCGTCAACGGCAAGTTTGTTTCGCTCGATACAGTCCTCCATTCAAGCGACATCGTTGAAATCGAAACACGTAAAGATGGCACACCAAAAGAGCACTGGCTCAAATTCGCACTTACCACAATGGCGCGCAAACACATTCGTCAACACTTAAACGCTAAAGAAGAAAAAATCCAAGCGGCAAAAGTTCCTGCAAAAAAGCCGAAGAAGGGAGCGAAATAGGTACGAAAAAATCTTGTGTTTGAACAGGCCTTTCGCAGGCGCTCGGCGCCGAGAAGCCCGCGCGCGAGCACGCGCGACGGGTTGCCTGGCAAACACAAGATTTTTTATGTACCTATTTCGTTTCTTATTCGCTTAAATACTGAAACTACTGATGCTGTAAAGTTCTGAGTCGTCTGGTTTTGGTGGCTCAACTGGAGTAGGTTCTGGAACAATAACTGTTTCGGTTATTACGACAGCGGGCTCGTTTGCAGTCTCACCTGCTTGAGTCATTTCAACGGCCTCAACAATAGTATCTGCAAGTGGCATAGTTTCAGGAAGTGGTGTCTCGTCCATGAATGCTTCTTCAGACATCGCAGTACCTTCCCCATTTGAAATATGTAATTGATCAACAATCTTCTTTAGATCTTCTGGCGTAAGGAAACTAATTGTCACACGTCCACCGATAGCATCGGTCTCAACATGCACACGTTCGCCGAGTATTTCTTGAAGGCGTGCTTCGATGAGTGCGATTTCTGGATCGGTAGGTCGTGGAGCTTTGCGCGCTCGATCGACAGCAATATTGCGAGCTGCGCGTTCTGCCTCGCGCACCGTGACTTTCTTGTTCATGATCTCTTTGAACAAAACCATTTGTTCCATTGGTCGGTCAATCAACATGAGTAAAGGTCGTGTGTGACCTTCGGTGATTTTGCCTTGCCCGAGCGCAGTGAGAATTTCATCAGGAAGGGCGAGGATACGAAGAGTGTTGGAAACATATTCACGACTGCGTCCGAGTTTCTTGCCGATCTCTGCGTGTTGCAATTTGAATTCGTTTGCAAGACGTGCGAATGCGTGTGCGCGTTCAACAGGGTTGAGATCTGCACGTTGGAGATTTTCGATGATTGCGAGCTCGAGTTTGACTTGTGGAGTGTCGCCTTGGCGAATGAGCACCGGTACTTGTGAAAGACCTGCGAGTTTTGATGCGCGCAAACGACGCTCACCTGCGATGAGTTCATACTCGACAGCAATACCCCCGTCGTCTTTTTGGTATTCAACACGACTCACCGTGAGTGGCTGCATCACTCCATACTGGCGAATCGATTCAGAGAGGTCACGAAGTGGACCCTCTTCAAACTCACGGCGTGGTTGGTAAGGATTTGGACGAACTTTGTCGAGTTCAACCCAAAAAATAGAATTAGAATAAAAATCTGCCATGAGTCTAGTATACCGCACGCCCTGAATTTGGGAACTATGCAAGGTATGGAAAAATATGTGTATTTCGTGTAGAATGCCAAAGTTCTAAAAAGTAAGCCGGAGTGGCGGAATGGTATACGCATGCGACTCAAAATCGCACACCGAAAGGTTTAAGGGTTCGAGTCCCTTCTCCGGCACAATGCAAAAAGAAAAAGTCCTCGTTATTCTCGGACCAACGTCGAGTGGCAAAACGGCGCTTTCGATTGAGCTCGCAAAAAAATATAATGGCGAGATTGTTTCGGCGGATTCACGACAAGTCTACCGCGGAATGAACCTCGGCACAGGCAAAGTTACCGCACACGAAATGCAAAATATTTCGCATCACATGCTCGATGTTGCCGATCCAAAGAAAGTCTACTCTGTGAGTGACTACGTTCTCGGAGCTCGTAGGTGTATCGATGATATTCATTCGCGTGGCAAACTCCCAATCATTTGTGGAGGCACTGCTTTTTATATCGATGCAGTGCTCGGCAAAACGCAACTCCCCGACGTGCCTCCAAACCCAACACTCCGAAAAAAGCTCGGACAAAAATCTGCTCCCGAACTTTTTGACATGCTCACAGAACTCGACCCTATACGCGCAAAAAATATCGATCAACACAATCCGGTCCGACTCGTTCGCTCGATTGAAATAGCCAAAGCACTTGGCAAAGTTCCTCCGCTCAAAAAAACAGACTCACCATATGAGGTACTTCAGATTGGACTCGATATGCCCGACGAAATACTCAAAGGCCGAATCACCCTCCGCCTCACCGAACGCCTCAAAACTGGCATGCTTGAAGAAGGACGAGCTTTGCATCAAAAAGGCCTCTCATTCCGCCGTATGCGTCAATTGGGGCTTGAATACGGGGCTATGGCAGACTTGCTTACCTCCAAAGTGAGTCGTGGGGCATTCGAAATCACCCTTGCGAACGATATTTGGCAATACGCTAAGCGTCAACGAGTCTGGTGGAAACGCGACAAAACGATCGTCTGGTTTGATTCATCAAAGAAATCTACACTTCAAAAATCTGCCTCACTTGTGCGTAAGTTCACCACTTCCTAGCAAGCTCTTCTTCTTGCCATGTCTTGCGTGCATCAATCAGTAGCTTGAGCATAATGACAAGTCGATCTGAATCAGTATCCGTAAATACACGACCCGTATCAAGCAAAATATCACACTCACTTTTAAAAATAGTACGCGCATCGCTTAGATACTGTGTGAGCAGATTCTGTCCTTTGCTTGAACTTTTTGCCGCGTCGTGCGCAAGAAAATATCGCGGACGACCAACACTATTTGAAACAAGAAATACCCCTGAATATACTTTGGTTGTATACATAGATTTATGAGTACTCAACTGAGATACTTTTGAATGAACGTTTGGTAATAATGACATGATCGACCAGATCAATGCCGATGAGCTTGCCAGCCGAGACGAGCTGTTTTGTCACCTCGATATCAGCTTCGCTTGGATCACTCTCGCCTGATGGATGATTGTGTACGAGAATGACGGCAGCGGCTGCATACTCAAGGGCAGGACGAAATACCTCGCGTGGATGAATGATATTCGTATCAATTGTGCCGATGGAAATAATCTCGTCGTGAATGACTTTGTAATGCGCATTCAAATAAATCCCCCGCAGGTGTTCTTTGGGGAGATCTCGCATGTCACGCACATATTCAAAAACTTCTTGTGCAGTGCGGATTGTCGGCGCACTTGCGTCGTTCTTTTTATAAAACCGCCGACCAAGTTCGGAACATGCCACTATCTGAGACGCACGCACGATAGGAATACCCAAATCGCTCGCAAGCTTTTTTGGACTAGTCGCAACCATAATGCTCTTCTCGCCATATTCGCGCATGATGCGACTCGACATTGTCATCACATCTTCCTTTGTCGTACCGAGATTGAGCACAACTGCAAGAAGCTCACTCGTCGAAAGTGTTGCAGGGCCGTGTTTTTGCAATTTCTCACGAGGGCGATCTGCGAGTGCTAAATCGTGAATCGTCAAAATATAGCGCTTGAGCGGATTGTCGAGCGTTCGCACGTTGGTCTCATACCGATAGATGGTATTCATATCCATTCATCGTATGCTTTTAGAGTTAACCGATTCCTAAACTCGTCGAGGAAGGTGTGGAAAAGTTACCCGTTAATTAACCTTTTTGTTTTGAAATTTTTTATATCCCGCGTAAATTTCTTTCACTTTTGCACGGAAAATATCTTTGATCTCGTCATCAGAAAGTGGAGTTAGCTCGTGTGAGCTACCAGAAGAATCGTGGTCAATTCCAAGTCCACTATTTTTGTTATATTTTTCCTCGACTCTCAACTTGTAGCGTTCATACGTATTGATAGATAAATGACCTCGTATCGCTAATTTTCTACTTGCATTGTCTTGCGCCAGGCCTGTAAAAAACGAAAGAATTGGATCATTTTTTAGCTTAGCCAAAAATGTATCTTTAAAATCAGAAGGTGGAATAATAATTCCTGAATGATTTTCTAATTTAAAATCATTTCCTGAACCACCATACGCTTCTTCTCTAAGAACAACTCCAAGTTCTGGCACTTCCTCCGCAAGCACACGATATAAAATCTCGTTATCTGAGCCTTTCTCTATGTTTGTAAAAAAATTTGCCTCTTGCTCTCGAGGTAGATCTCGATTGACTTCGCGGTTACGGTCATTTCCTAGCTCATCATGACCACCGTGACTTCCATGATCGCCGTGCCCACCGCCTCCGCCTTCATTTTTTTTAAACATACCGCCCAAACCTCCATTAAACGGATTATTATAATTACTTTCCATAGTTAAGAATATAGTGACGGAAAAATTGCTCACGAAAATGCACGGCTTGTTCAATCGCATCATCGCTCATATCAACACCGTTCGGTACAAGGATGAGCTTGTCATCGTCATCATCGAGTCTGTGAATGATAGCGATACACTTCCCGCTCGCTTCCGCGAGCGGTTCCGTCGGACCAAGCACATATGCATCAAGCCCCATGCCATCTGGCGCGATAGTGTTCGGCACATATCCATAATTAGAAGTATACAAAGCACCTTTGTACGTCGTCCCATATGCCTGATCAATCACGACAGAAACAACACGCCCGAGATATGGTCGCGCGAGTTCGAGACTTTTTGAAACGCCGTTTACTAATGGAATTGATTCACCCATTTTTTTCTGCGGGCCCACGAGGATTCGAACCTCGGTCGCTCGTTTTGGAGACGAGAATTCTACCGCTGAACTATAGGCCCTTACGATTTTGAAACCAGATTGAGGATAACAGAAAAGCTCGCAAAAATCCATGTCACATAAAACAAAAGCCCCAAACGGGGCTTTTGTTTTATTTCTTGACCTCTTTGTGCTTGGTCTGCTTTTTGCACCACTTACAGTACTTTTTGAGCTCAATTTTTCGAGTGACAAGCTTTTTGTTCTTGCGACTCCAATAGTTGATGCGCTTGCATGTACCGCAGGCGAGTTTTATGAGTTTATCTTGAGACATATAGGTAGCTTCTGGCAGGGATTACCTCCGTGTGCCGATGCCCGACTAGAATAGCATATATATTGGAAAACCACAAGATTTAGCAGATTACCCTCGGAAGTAGTGGGTTAATGCGAGTCGTTGCCTCATAGGAAATGGTTCCCGATCGCTCGGCAACCTCATTCGCCGAAATACTTTTGTCACCTTGCTCACCGATCAAGATGACCTCATCACCTTCATGTACGTCCTCCACGTTCGTCGCATCAACGACAAACATATTCATTGAAACGCGCCCAATCACCGGACAACGCCTCCCGCCGATGAGTACCATACCTGTATTTGAAAGTGATCGAGGAAAACCGTCTGCATATCCTTGCGGTACAAGTACCATTTTTGTCTCGCGCTGAGTTTTGTAAGTAAGCCCGTAGCCGACAGTCACACCAATTGGCAGAATTTTAACTTGTGCAACATGCGTCTTCCATGAAAGTACTGGCCTCAAAAGAATATCGCGCTTTTTATACTGTCGTTCAAGTGTCTCACTTGGCCACAATCCATATCCACCGATACCGATACGAATGATCGGATGAATGCCCGTATCTTTTTCATACGTGAGCAATCCTGACGTGGCCGAAATATGTGTCATGATTTTCTCATACCCAGCTTCTCGTGTCATTGCTTGCATGCGCGCATACGTATCAATTTGTTTTTGTGCATGCGAAAAATCATTCGTATCTTCAATGTTCGCAAAATGCGCATACATGCCTGTCACTTGAATTCCCTTACACTCTTTTACGCGAGAAAACACCTGGGCCATATCAGTCTCCAAAAATCCTTCTCGCCCAAGATTCGCATCGCAGGCGCTATGTACTTCCTGTACTTTGCCGAGAGCGAGCGCGTGTGTATTAATCTCGTCCATTTGCTCCAATGAAAAAACTCCAAGAATACAACCGAGATTCATGGCCTCATCAAGTAAGTAAGGCGGAATATATCCAAACACAAATGTCGGTTTCGTCGATTCACGTCGAAGAATTCGCAAATCATCAATGTTTGTGATGAGGAAATAATCAACAAGCGGGTCCGAGATCTTCACCATTTCAGCAAGACCATGACCATACGCATTTCCTTTTACAGCGAAAGCTATTTGCATTTCGCTGTGTCCAAGAGCACGCAAAGTTTGTATGTTATGTGCGAAGTTTTCTTTCGAGAGTGTAATGTATGACAATAATTTTGTATCCATATTAATATCCTCCTTCTCGAATAATGCGTTCGAGTAATTCGCATGGGAACATTTGTGGAGATTCTGAGAGACCTTGGTGATACAAAACAGTTGATGGTGTGAGCCCTGGGAGCGTGTTGATTTCGATCACAATGATATTGCCCGAATCAATGTGCATGAACGCGTCGATGCGTGCGTAGCCACGAATACCGACATGCTTTGCAACCTCACCAATGAACTGCTTTGCTCTTGTGATTGCCTTCGGTCGAACGAGCTCAGTTGGTGGAGGTGTGATATTGATCCCTGTGCCCCCTTGAAACTTCTCTTCCAATGACAACACTTCCCCTTCAGCGACAGTGAGCGACGGCGAGAGCACGTGCAGTTTACCTTTCTCCCCGAGAACACCGACAGTCACTTCAATCCAGCCGGCACGACGTGTGTGCTTGAGTTCTTTGCCTTTAACTCGAATGATATCAGTCTCGATGAATGCTTCGCATACAATGTCTGAGGGAATCTCTGAGGGCATCTCAACGATCCCCGTCTGATTCGTGATTGAATTCGGCGCGAGTTGACCTTCACATTTCGCAATCGCGTGTGCATACACAAGAAAATCTTTTGCTGAAAAAAGACGCATGACGCCAGCAGAACATCCATCGCCACGAGGCTTCACAATGATACTTTTGGTACCAAGTGTGCGAACCAAGTCATTCCAGATTTTTAGAGCATTTGCTTCGGTGAGATCTGAGAGCTCGGTGGTCGGCACGATTGCATGTTCGGGAATGGTAACACCTTTCATCTCGGCATCACGAATCGCTTCATTCGTCGCCCATTTATCCATGCACAACTCTGACACCGCACTACTCGATCCATTGTATTTCACGTGTGCTTTCTCAAGCATCGCTTGGAGTTCACCATTCTCACCGATTCCACCATGGAGTGCGATGAAAATAAATTTCTTGTTTTTGATGAATTGTTCGAGCGTCTCTTTTTTCGGCAAGAAAAATTGTTCTCCTGCCTCATTCGGCGCGAGCGCGAGATCGGACACTACAGGAAGCATGAGTCGGAGAAATCGCGCATCGTCTTTGATCGCGTTTTGTGCGTTCTCAACTATCTCTTCGACAGTGTGATTGAGAATAAGCGCATACGGAAGCTTCCACACAGTCACCCCATCAAGATCGAGCAAATATGGCTCAGGAATATATTTTTTGGACTTGCGTAGTTTGAGCCAGACATTCGTCCCCGACATGAGCGAGACTTGGCGCTCCGCCGTGCCTCCGCCAAAGAGCACCGGTACGGGCTTTCGCACCGTTGTGACCTTTTTTGAGAGCGGAAGATTCTTGCCAAGGCGCGCAAGTGAGTGACGAACGATATAAAAAAGTACGTCTTGGTGAGAGAAACCAACACGCGCAGATTGTTGGAACAAAAAACTATTTTGCTCCATTCCAGAAATAGGATTGAAGTCGCTAAACCAAATACGTCCGTCAGGAAAGACCCAGCCGTCAAAACGTGCGAAGTCACGCATGCCGAGAAGCGTAAACAATTTTTGTGCGTCGTTCTGGATCGTATGTACAGTCTCGTCACTAAATCGTGGTGGGCAGTGATAGTGCACGTGATTGGTCGGAAGATATTTTTTACGGAAATCAAAAATTTGATGATATTCGTAATTGGTCACAATCTCGGTCGGAAGTACGGCGATTGGTTGTCCGTTTTTATTTTCCAAAAGCACGACAGTGAATTCCCGACCTTCTGCAAAGGGCTCAATGACGACACGAGTATCCATACGCTTTGAAAAAAGATACTCGGCTTTTTCGAGCGCTTCGCTCGCGGTGCCTACGGAAAAAACTCCAATTGATGATCCACCTGATGCGGGCTTCACAACGACACGCGTAAGTTTGTGCTTTTTAAAAAACTGTTTGATATCTTCTGCGTGTGTCTTACCGTAAATTTTGAGCAAGAGCGATGGCGGTGAGTAGAAGCCATGTTTTCGGATAAGCTCACTCGCACTAAATTTATCAAACGCGCGTTTACATGCGGAGCTCGACGAGCCAATGAATGGAATGTTGTTTTTTTCGAGGAGCGCCTGCACGCCACCGTCTTCACCATATGCGCCGTGAATCGCTGGAAAAACAATATCGACAGTCTTGAGGAGTTTGATGAGGCTGGTTTCTGTAAGTGCTTTCGCGGTGCGCGCAAGTTTGAAATCAAAATCTGATGGTGTGTTTGAATAGAGCTGTGCAGTCGATATGTGATATGCGTTCTTTTTGTGATCGAAATACACCGGCACAATTTCGATTTGTTCACCGCCAAGATGATCCAAAAGACTGCGTGCAGAGTTCAGTGAAATACCGCGCTCGAGAGACGGACCCCCGCAAAGCACGGCAACCCGAACCTTTGCAGATTTCCGTTTTTCCATAACCCTTATTTTACAGGGTTATTTTGAAATGTAAAGCGATTGAAACTCGAGCCGAAATGTGTATACTGTATGGGTTCTCGTCTATGCGTCGGTGGTGGAGTGGTCTATCACAACAGACTGTAAATCTGTCGGCTTCGGCCTTCGTAGGTTCGAATCCTACCCGACGCACACTTAAGTAAAAGGTCTCACAAACAAAAAAACCAGCCCTAGGGCTGGT
>CAITQP010000015.1 GCA_903894565.1 uncultured bacterium | reverse complement strand
ACCCCTGTAGAAACATTCAACTTTCCTGTTGGATCAATATTCCCTTGCTTGTCTACGATGGGAAGTGGTGCAAGCATACAGTAGGTATTGTTCTCTCCATCTGTCGAGCATCCGTAGGCGTTTGGGCCGTAGCCTTTGTTGGTCGCGGGCGCTACTCCTGGTGTAGCGATAGTGAATGTGGCAAGAGACGAAAGATTTTGCATCGACGTATGGTTTGCCGTGTCGATCATTATTTGGAATGCGTATTTTCCCGCAGGAAGGTTCCCGATCGCTGAACTAAATCCACCGTCTTTCGTTGGGGTAAATGGATTGTATTGCCATGAGTTACTTGCGTCGGCTCTGTACGCAACAGTAAAGGTTGTATTTTTTGAGCGCACGATATCATTCGCGAAATCAATTGCGTTCTGGCTTACTGTTCCCGCAATGGTGACCGTTCCCGCTCCGGGTGTCGCAGTGATGTTCGTCGCCGTCATTGCTGTTATTGTTTGATCTTTTGGAGCGGCAGGATTTCCAATTTTGAATGTACCAAAAGTGGCCATCAGCGGGACGATGTTCCCATACTGTGTTTCTGTTTGAAGGAGGTATGCGTAATTATTTTCGGTAAGATTTTGTATCGTTACAGAAAAATTTGATCCGGAAGGAGTAAAACGAAGTTCATTTCCCATTGAGGGGTATGCTCCCGTCTTTGTTGTGACTGTTCCATAGCGAACAGCAAAAAACCAAGTTGAAAAGTCCCACTTTGGTTGGCTTGTTTCATATTGGACTGCGTCGGCATTTAGACTTCCTGAGATAGTGATACTGCTAGCCGTTGTGCTTACTTGTATATTGCTCGCAAGTGGAGACGGCGGACGGGTGCTTCCCCATGCGGTGACTGGAGAGAGAAGGAGTGATGCGAAAAAAAGCACAACGAACATTACGCTTGTTTGTTTGCGATACTGCATGAAGTAAATAGTACTACCCTTTCACGGCTTGTGCTAGGTCTGTGCGTGATTTTTGCAACGCGAGGATTTGCGATGGATCACTTGTGATGAGTTGATCCTCCGTGTATGAGGCAATAATTTTAATCGCAACGTGCTTGAGGCCAGCGAAGAATATTCCCTCTCCTTTGTTACATTCAAGCAGAAGATACTTTTCTTCGTCTGTGAGATTGAATGTTTTTTGGAGTGTATCAACCGTCGATGGTGATTGTTTTAGGAGAAGTTGTAGTGACGAGTTTGTGACGATTGGTACTCCATAAGGACTCTTCATAAAGTCCCCCACGTCTTGAGTGATGGTTGCGAGACCGAGGAAGTATTTACGTCCACGTTTTGCAATAGAAAAAAGGAACGAAGCGGTATCTTCAGATTTCATCATCCACCATGCCTCATCCACAACAAGGAGGCGTTTTTTGATATTCTTACGCACCTCATTCCAAATGAAGTGCGTGACGATATACATAGCGGCTGGTTTGAGATCGTCCTCCATGTCTCGCACCGAAAAGACAACGAATTTCTTGTTGATGTCGACGTTTGATGGCTGGTTTATGAATCCTGCCCACGAACCATGAGTATATTTTGAAAGTCTTGAGACGAGAGATTCTGTGCCTTCCATTCCGGTCAATACCATTTCAAAGTCAGAGAGAAGTGGTGGCTCAACCTGTGAAAAATCAGATTCAGGAGTTATGTCTTTGATCGCGTATGTTTCCATGATCGCGCGATCGATGACTGAATCTTCTTCAGGGGTAAGTCCTCCAAGCATGATGCGGAAAAGTCCAACAAGGTTGATGACGTTGCCACGAAGAATATCGTTTGCTGTCTCTCCTTCCCCCGGAAGAGGAAGGTCGAATGGGTTGATATGAGAACCTGAGTTAAGGGAAATATTGAAATAGCGTCCGCCAAGCGCTTCCGCGAGTCGTTCATATTCGCGTTCAGGGTCGATAACGATAACCTCGGTATCAAACATGAGTGTTCGAATGATTTCGAGTTTCGTTGCGTACGATTTACCTGCTCCGGATGTTGCAAAGATGATTGAGTTATAGTTGTCGAGACTGAAACGATCAAAAATAATGAGTGATGAGTTGTGACGGTTCACTCCATAAAGAATACCTTTGTCTGCGGTCAGGTCGAATGACACAAATGGGAAAAAACTTGAGAGTGGTTCCGAGTTGAGCTTTTGGTATATTTGAAGATGATCGTCTTCAAGAGGGAGCACACTTTTAAAACCATCATCTTGCTGGAAGAGTGCTGGTTTAAAATAAATCAGCTTTGATTCGAGCATTGATTTGATTTCGTTTTCTACTTTGTACAATTCTGCATCGTTGTCAGCATAAATTGTTAAATACAATCCGACATCAAACATTTTTTCTTGAGCTTGTGTGAGACGGTCGCGAAGGTCCTCGAGGTTGCGGTTTGCCATGTCGAGTTGAGGATCACGGACGAGTCCTCTCGCCTCTCGTGCCATGATTTGACTCTGGACCTCTGCAACCTTCTTTTGGAAATCGCGAAGGATTTGAGCGGTATCGGCCGGGTGGATTGTAATCGAAATATCAAAAACTTTGTCGAGGTTGATCACTGGGGAGAGCCAATTGTCGGAGAGTGTTGACGGGTATGATATAACAAAATAAGTTCGAGCTGTTTTGTCGCCAAGATTGATCGCCTTTGGTTCGATCTTTAGTGCTGATGGAGCAATGATGTCTTTGAGCTCGAGCGAGGCCGCTTCATAAATTTCTTCAGGAAGTATGGGCATCGCGTTTGCCTGGATCTTTCCATCCGAAGTTTTGTCCGTTTTTGTTTTTTTGAATAATCCAAAAAAGTCCATAAGTTTATTGTTTCATTGCTCCCTCTTTGTCGAGTTTAATTGCTGGCTGGATATCACCTGGGTTAAATGTTTTGTAGAAAAGCTCGATTACAGATTCTGTTTCAAGGCGTTCCGTTCGAGCACCGCATGATTCGAGTCCCCCTGAAATAACACTGACACGTTCATCGAGCTGAGATCGCTTTTCTTCAAAACTCGCATCTTCGGCTGTTTGTTTTGAACTAGATTGGGCCTTGTCCTTTTTGTTTCCAAGCAGTCCACCCAAAAAGCCTTTGCTGACAGAAATCGTCGCCTCTTCATAAGGGACAACGACATAAAAATATTTGCGCATGATTGAAACCTGTTCAGTGAACTCGCGGATGAATCCAATATACCCAGCGGTTTGTAGTTTGAGAAGAGGCTCGCGCTGATCTTTCATCTTGGCTTCAAGCGTGAGAAGGTAAGGACGGATATCAAGTCTGCGTGATTGCACTACGATCTGAATTGGAAAATCGAGAGAGTTGAGAAAGGACTGGAATTGGTTTATGGTTGCGATTTGTTCCTGTGCAGACTTAAGCGAAAGGTTGACTGACGAAACAGCAACAATCGCACGCAAACCACCGTCTTTTAAAACGATGACTCCTTCGCGCACTTCTTTGATTGGTACGAATTCCTGTGTTGCTTTTGCGGAGATTGCCACGAAATCATTATATCACCACTCAGAAAAAACAGAGAACATCTTTATCGAGAGTCGAGTACATCAAGACCCCACGCAATGTCGTGTAGTTTTGATTCTGAAATATTTGGAAGATGCGAGGGTTTGCTTTGTTCGTTCGCTAGCGCTGGAACTTTTTTCTTAGTTTCTTTCTCTTGTTTCCACACATATAGTTTGTCGCTTATTGCATAGGTAAAAGCCGATTCAATGATGTTGATGAATGGTTTTTCATTTATTTTTACAAAGGCAAGCGCAAGCGCGAACCCTGCGATCGGAAGTGCTGCAAGAAAACCGAAAAAACTTGGAATGAGTTTGTATGCAAGAAAAGCGAGTCCCCCACCGCCTGTTAAATAAATAAATTGGCGAAAGGTAAGCGGGCCAAATATTTTATCTTCAACGTCGATAAATTGAGGAACATCATATCTCATAGATATAGTATACCACTGTCTTTAGTTGAGAGGTTCTCGGTAGGGATCTGTTGTGGATTTTACAGTCTGTGGCTGAGCTTGTGTACTTGGTGCGATTGGTTTTACGATTGAGTAGTCAGTCACTTTTGATGCGCTCATTGTTGGAGCAAGTGCCGAAACAATCTTTGGGGTAGCAACCTCGGGTGCCTTTGCGATTGGAGTTGTTTCGTGGATTACGACACCACTACTCTCGAGAACACCCTTTTCTTGGGCTGAAAGCGAAGGAGCTGACTGCGGCGCCATTGGCTGGGGGGTTGTTTTTAGGATGGTCGGCTGTGGTTGCGTTTGTACTGGCTGAGCCACTGGAGCAACAGTTACAGGAGGTGTTGGTGGGAGTGTACCAAGTGCACCAGGGACGTTTTTGAGGACATTTGTGTTCGCATAATCCCCGAGCTCTTTTTTGTTCGTGAAGAGATTGTCGATTGACGCACGAATAGGATTAAAGACGTCATTGTTGATTTCTCGAACGATAGCGTCTATCTCTGGATCATTTTTCTTGAGTTGTAATTGTATCTCATCGCGAAAATCTGCAGGCTTCGTCATTCCAAGAAGAACCATCGTTGTTTCGAGTTCGATAACACCAAGTTCGTCATAGGTAAGCTTGAGATCTTTTGCGATGGTGAACAACTTCATCTGGTATCCATCATCCATGATCACTTGTTTGATGTCATCAGGCAAAAGTGCGAAGCGAGATGCGATTTCTTTTTTAACATCCTCGAAAGGATCTTGTTCTCCATCACTCGGAGCAGTTTTTACATCCTGAAAATCATTTGCTGTTGCAGATACAACAGGTATTTTTTTGATCAAATCATCAGCCATATGCGTTTATTATAGTACGGCTTGTCTAAGAACGCTACTCGTTTAGTGGTGGGCACCAGATGCTGGTGTCGAATGATGATCTCCACCACCTGCGTGGTCTCCACCGCTTGAGCCACCCAAACCTTTGATCCATTTCAAGAATCCACTACCTGGAGATTTGTATTTTGAGACGAACTCGTGGATTTGGTGAGTCAGATCGGACGCCATACTGATCGCACGAGCATTCATTCGACCCAACGTGTAAGTTGATAAGTAATTTGTTTCCTTTTTTGGTTTAAGTGGCCCGATATTTGAAATATCATTAAACACCGCTTTCATGCGAGCGAGAGCGCCATCTCCCCCGAAGACGTTTCTGAGGCCAGAGACGATTTCTTTTCCAATTTCCTTTCCTGTTTTGTCACCAAGACCCGTTATGAATTTAATTCCAAAAGCTCGTTTTGCATCATCTCTCCATGAGCGGAGAGCCTCTTTGCTTTGTGCGTGGTCGACATTGTCGAAGTCCATGTGGCCCATCTGTGACAATTGGCCGAAGTTATCATATTTCTGACCGCTCGTGTAGTACGCAGATTGGACCATCTGTTGATGGATGTACGATTTTGCGCGGTCCGTTTTAGCTCGTTCGATAGCCTTTTTGAGATCAGCGGTACTCAAGCTCTCTGTTTTGAGTGCGTGGCCTTGAACATCAGCGGTAGAAACCTTACTTCCGTCGGCTTTTGTTGCTATGCCAACATCTGTCTGTTCCCATGTATTTTTGTTTTTGCCCACATCGGCGGTTGTCACCGGTCGACCACTTGCCCATGTCGTTTTGCCAACGTCAGCAGCTTGCCAGACTTTACTCTTGTCTCCTTGCGTATTGTTCTTGAGTTCTATTTCAAGTGCTTCAACTTTTCCTTTCGCAGCCTTCCACCCTGCAAGGTCGCTGACTTTGTCTATTCCTTCAGCCGTTGCTCGGGCAACGGCAAGTTCGGACCTTAAGCGAGTCTCCTCTGCATCACGATCCCCCACAGCATTTTCGAGTGCGTGAATCTGGGCGTGGTTTGCCTCAAAGCTGTCGGTAATCGCGCGTTGTTTGGCTGCAGCACGTGCCTCTGCCCCATTGTATCCACCCGCTGAATTTGCCGTAGAGAACGCGCCGTATCCTTCCATGTCGACGCCCGTCATGTCTCCAAACGATTTTCCTGCTTTTGTCTGTCTAAAGTCATATGAAGAACTTGCCTGCTTTTGCCATCGTGCAAGTTTGCGTGCTGATTCACGCTGGAGAGATTGGAACTCGGCTGTCTGCGCTATTTCGTCAGGACTCATCGCTGCCAATCGCTTGTGCGTAGCAGAATTCTTATCATATTTGTTCAAAAGGGCATTAACTGAGGCTGTTGTTGTGCGCCCAGCGGCGAGGTCTCGGGCGTCCTCGGTGTCTTTCTTCTTTGCCTTTGCTCCAACAGTACGACTGAGCAAGCGTGCACCTGTCCCAGCGGCTACACCGAGGGCAGCTCCTCCAAGAAGCGCTGCTCCTTTAAATACCATTGAACCGAGTTCCCCTGAAGCCTTTTTGACATACGTAGTAGCTTTCAACAGCATGACGATGAAGAACATGAAGGAGATGAACATGATGATGAGCGCTGCGAACGCTGACTTTGTTGAGCCACTCGACATCGTTGTCGAAGAAACGAATGAACTTTTGGTCATGAGCGCGATCAGATACAAGAAAAAGAAATAGATTGGTCCCGCAAAGGCCATGGTAAACAAATTTTTCCACCAGTCAGTCCAGCCAAATCCCTCAAGATGTTGAGCCGATGGCATGATATATGAGACGAACGCAAATGGCGCAAAAATAATCGCAATCCAAAGTCCAATGAGTCGGCCGAGAAATGAAAGCGATGCCACAAAGAACGAATACGCAACGACCCCGAACATGATTCCGGTAAGTACGAGAATACCCATGATAACCGAATCAGGGACTTTGTTTTCAGAACCCGTTGTTTGATAAAAATATCCAAGGAGGCCACCAACGGTACATCCAATCGCGTTACCAATAACGGGGACAATCGTTCCTACGATGGCGCCAGCCGTACAGCCTGCGAGGACGTGTGTCGTTTGTGTTTTTCCAGGCGCCTCCAAATTTTTCCAAAACCATTCCTCTTGAATTTGTTGTGGTTGGAATGCGGTTACAAGCGCGGCACTGATATTTTTGGGAGGGATAACACCTGTCGGGATATTTGTTGCGTTGGTAACGATCTCTCCGCTTTTGTTGGTGATTGTTATTTGATTATAAAACACGAGAGCGAGTGCGTTTGAAGTATCGATGATTGCTTCTGTGATAAAGAAACTGAAATTCACAATCAGTGCAATAAAAATAACAGACGCGATCATTTTCTTCGGATTCGCGTGCCCGATTTCAATATCAAGCACGAGCGAGAGAGCTGCGAGGAGAAGCACGAGGATAAAGAAGATATTTCCAAAGTCTCGTGTGACTCTCCATCCATCGGCGATGAACGATGAAGAACTATAGAGTGAGCTTGAGAGCGTGAGTGAAGCAAGTGAGTCAAACAACATTGCTGAAATTTCCATCAGCCACGCGCCAACCTTAAAAGGAATGAAGTATAAAATCCATTCAAGACAACCCGCGAGACTGCCATTTCCAAGGAGTCCTGTACCACAGGAAAACTGACTTGTAATATTGTAGTCCTGCGCATTTGCCGCAATTTTTTCGAGGCCGGTCGGCGCTGTGTTTAAGTTGCTTGTTGGCCCCGGCGTCGTCGGTGCGCCAGGGACTGAAGCTTGAGCGAACACAATCGTTTGACTCGCGACAGGTGTTCCCTTTTCTGAAAGTGAAAATGTTACCGGCAGAAAAATACCTGCACAGACGGCAACAGTAAGGATGGCGAGTACGATACGCTTCATATCTACTAGTATATCCCAATTATGTGCTCAAGACCTACTAATGCGTTGTTGATTGGCTGAACATTGATCGTCGAGACTCCACTACTGCGGATTAATTTGTTGTAATCAATAGTAACTGAACCCACTGTTTCGCCTGGTCCCGTAAATCCTGGAGCATCAGCCATAGGGTCTCCCCAGAAATTTGGGAAGAAGAACGCCTGATCTTTTTGGCTTGCTGGGTAGTCTGCCTCACCATCATTCGGGAATGGGTTTTTACCAAAGAGTTTTATTCCATGTCCTTGTGCGTAATGCCAATCAGGCAAGAATGATTGTTGTGGTGGAATGACTTTTAAGAGTGCTTGAGGAAGATTTTCTACAGTGCCATCGTTCGATGAGTAGAAAGAAAACGCAACGCGGTTTGTCGGTCCGCCGTCTGTTATGTATCGAGGACTAGTGCCATCGGGAGCAATTGTTGTGCGCTTGATACAATCTGCGAGCATGCCAGTAGCTGATTTCCTCATTCCGTCTATGGTGCCGTCTGCATTATTGATTGATCCAATCGCGAGATTCTTATTGTTGATTTGGTCATAAACAGCTTCTTCTTGTTTGAGGTCGTCGGGCCCATGTATATATGGTGCAAGTTGCTGGAATGAGTTGCTGATACGGAGGAGCTCAGCCTCGTAGTCACTGAGACCTGATTGATTTGAAAGACCTTTGAGGATTTGTAGATCGGCATTGTAATCTCGAACCGCTCCCGTTACGCTACCCTGGGTGTTTGCGCTCGTTGCACTGAGGTTTGCAGTACTTGTCGACGCATTTATTTTTTCGCTAACTGCGTAGTTTGGAATGACGGCGAGATCGTTCCCTGTTGGATCAAGAACTTGAACCGTACGAGTCACCTGACTTGCTGAAATGCCAAGACTATTTTTGACATCGTAGGTTACGGTGTAGCTTCCCGGAGTTGTTGTATCAACATTCTGGACAGCAACAATACTGTTTGTGATGTTCCCGTCTTTGTATGGATCATTTGCTGTTGCTCCTGGATCTACAAACTTGGTTCCGACAGCAAGAGACATTGTTGCGTTTCCAAGAAGACTTATTGTTGGAATAAGATCTAACTTCCCAGTAATACCAGGGAACCCTTTTTCATTTGGAAGATCTCGGACACGTAACAACAAGTGATAGAGTTGAGCAACAGTTGAAGCACTGGTATCTTTGAGTACTTGATTTTGCGATGCTGAGTCTCGGTCACTTTGAAGGTTTGCGAATTCCGCTGAGTCGCTCGCTACTATATCTGGGATATCAAGGTTGAAACCATTGTATGCACCTGCCTCGATTTTTGCTCGAGTGTAACTTGATGTTGATAGATCTGGAACATCTGAAATTGTTTTTGGCGTGCCTCCAACATCGTAACTGCTTGGAGTATATGGAAAGACAGGAGTGCTGCCGTCGGTTGGGAATTCGTGGCTTGAGATATCTGTTGCAATCGCTACGTCGCGAGCGGTCGGCGCGTAGGTCATCAGCATTGCTTTTTTGTAGCGTGATGCAAGTGTTGTGATGATATTTGCTGAGTTGTCGTGTCCGTTGACATGCTCTCTTCCGCCACCATTTTGTTCATTTTCAACACCCATAATAGCGTTCATGAATGGACCGTATACCGCTTCATTTGCATGGTTTTTGTCGTTTGCTACGGCTACAAGTACCAGTCCAACAACTAGTCCAACGACTGCTCCGATCGCGGTTCCTATTCCAGGGACAGTGGCGGTTCCAATTGTTACTGCTGGAATTAAGGCACTAGCAACAACTCCGAGGACAACACCGGTCACCGTTCCGATCGTTCCTCCATATGTTGCCATGACTTTTCTTAAGTCGCTATCGCTTGCGCTTGCGAGGAAGAGTGCGGGGTTAGCTACAAAAGCTTGGGCGCTTGTATCTACTTCGTTTTGCCAACCCGGATGTGGTCCTGGGATACAATAGTCGAGACTATACACATCTGTGATTAATGAATGTTGAGCCGTGATTTCTTTTGCGAGGATCTGCTGGTATCCCTCAGGTAATGTTGTATCTCCGGTACAAGGGTCTCCAGCATTATTGTATTCTTGACCAGCATCTGTACAGCCACTTACTTTTGTAGAGGTATCGAGTTGGTTGAATTCGTTGCGGATCACTGATGGGATATCAGTGAAGACGTTGAAGTTGTTCCCCGCGTTTGCCCATGTTCCCGTAGCGGTTACTCCGTTGTTGATCGTAACTGATGTTGTGATTGGCACCCCAGGATTATTTTTGGTGAAGTTACTGTTTGATTGTGCGTTTGTTGAATCTGAAAGCGATGAAAGTCCTTTGTTGATGAGCTGGTTTGCGAGTGCATTGAAAATTGCCGTGATATCCGTACTCAAATCTTGGCCGTTGATGAGCTGGTTTGAAGGGATGTTGATGGTTTGTTTTAGAGCACTTGATACGATACTACCTGGAGTTTGAACCTTCCATTGATTACAGACCTTACTACTGTTTGCCGCTGCGTCTGCGTTGTCAGCTGCAAGCAAGGCCGCGTTTGCCGCTGCGTCTGCGTTGTCAGCAATATCAAGTGCTGCTTGTGCGCTCTTGATTGCAGCTGCGTCTCCTGATTTTTGAGCATTTGCGAGTGCATCTGCAGCTATTGAGTCTGCTTTGTTTGTTGCTGCTGCCGCATCTGCTGCTGCCGAGTCGGCCGCTTTTGTAGTATCTGTGTCTGCATCAGGATTGTACTTAGGATCAACACAAGTCTTTATATCAAGAAATCCACCCGAGCGTTGCAAGGCGTCCTTGATGTCTTGTGCTGGTGAGTACGTGTTTTGGAGTACTCGCGAAGCGATTTGGTTTTGTGCGGACATTCGGAAACCAAGCGGATCGTTGCCGATATCAAACCCAGCATTAAACGCTGCCCATCCCCCGTTTGTAAAGTTTACTGAGAAATCTTTATCAGTTAAACCTGGATACTTTTGAGCGATAACAGCATTTAAACTATATTTTGAACTCTTTTCAAACCCAGTTTGAAGTTCTTTGACAAGGTGGAGAACAAAATCTCGTCCAAATGGATAATTTTTGTTATCAAAAGCAAAGGTTGCGTTGAAATCGCGGAGCGCCTTGTCTCCAAGATTTTTCAAGAGTGCTCCAGTGTTTGTACTATATATAGGACTTCCGTTGAAGCCATGGTTGATCCAGTTTACTGTCGCAAGTGTTAGCTGTCGGAGGATTACTCCTGCGGCAGCGCGCTCCATCGCATTTGTACAGGTTGTTTTGGTTGCTGTTGCGTCTGTCGCATCTGCAATTTTTTGAAGATTTTGGTTCGTTGCGTCCGTTCCACTAAAGTGAACGAGCTGGTCAGCTGTCCCTCCGTTTGTGCTGCCTGCGGTTTGTGCTGCTGTACTTGCAGCAGCTGCAGCAGCAGCTTTTTTTGCTGCGTCTTGGCTAGCCGAGCCGAGCAAATTACGGATACCATTGTGAATCTTTGTTTTGTTACATGCGATCGCCGCTGCTGCGACTGCCCCAACTGAATCCTGAACAATACTTCCGAGTGATATTCCTGCCTGTCCTGTTGCAAGTGACCCACTTGTTCCGCTTACACTTCCTCCTGCCGTGACTGCTGGAGCAGCAAAAACACTCGCAGGGATCGCCGCGCATGATATTGCGAATATGAGTAAAACAACTACGGACTTTCGAAAGTCGAGAATCTTAGATGTCATTAAAATATAGTATACTCCCCGACCCTCTTTTATAAAAGCTTTCTGTGGAAATAGAAAGAGACAATGCTATTTAGTTTCCAAAATAACTTGCGATTGTTGCAGTTGCTCGGTCTGATGCGTCACTTGCCTTCACGTAATCATCGAGAGATACCATTCCGTGGATCGTATCTGTGTACAGATTTTCGATACGCAAGAGTGTTTGGCCCATTTCTACTGTTGCGTTTGCAAGATCAAGTGCATTTTGGGAGATTTCAACAGGGGTACGAAGCGCGACGATCTTTTTTGCGAGTTCGATGTAGGCTTCTGCGATGGGCTGGAGCAATTTTAGAGACCCAGGGCTATTTTCATTGAGTGAATCAGAAATAATACTGAGTTCTGAGCCCAGGTCAACGTCGTTGTATTGTGAGATAACATTTTTGAGTGCATTTTGGTATGCAATTTTCTCCTTTACGGGATTCGTATTTACGAGAGTGAGGTCACTCATTGAATACGTGTTCGGATTCGCGTGCTTGTTGTCGACGTCATTTCCAATGGTTTGGGCGACTTTTGAGAGTGCCTCTGGGGTCAAATTGCCTGATTGGCGAAGGGCAAGGACGGTCGACATGAATTCACGGGTAAAAATATCAGTAGGAGTAGGCAGATCACTATCGTTTGTTTTTATAGCGTTCTCAGCCTTTTTTGCGTCAATTATTTTTTTGTTACTCGCTCCATCTCCGTTCGGATCAAGTCCCCACAAGGATTCTTCCCAGTCAGGGATGCCGTTATTGTTTGAGTCATGAGAAATCGTCTCATTGAGAGTTCCTGACGAGCTGATGAGATTAAACGCATTTGGGTTTTTGTTAAAAGATGATTTCGATCCAAAATAACTAGTTGTGATGAAAACGACGAGAATCACGGCAATACAAGAGCCGATGATAATCGAAAACTTTTTACTTGGGAGGTATTTGCCCCATTCGAGAATCTTTTCGAGTTGCATGAAGAAAGTATACCACTTCAGCTTTCAGTCAGGAAAGTTTTTGCGAGCACAACCCATGTTGAGAGCTGGAGGTCCTCCGCTCGAGTGTTTGGTGAGAGGTCGAGTGCACGGAAGGATTTTTCGATTTGAGCTTTTTCTGCAACGACTTCAAGATTGCGCGCAAGAAGTTTGCGTTTGTGAGCAAAGCCCGCGCGAACAACTTTAAAAAAGAGGTGGATCGCTTCGGATTCAGGAATATCCCAATTCGCGAATGCGTGTTGTGAAATATCGTAGACGGCGAGTACCGCCGAATCAACTTTTGGTGCAGGACGAAAGGCGCTCGCAGGAACTTTTGCCGTGAGTTTCGGAGTGCCGAAGGCTTTTACTGAGATCGAAAGAATACTTTCTTTGTTGTCTCGAGCAACGATGCGTGTTGCTACTTCTTTTTGAATGAGTACAACCATGCATGACGGGGAACATTTTTCCGAAAGGAATTTTTCAAAGATCGCTCCCGTAATATAGTACGGGATATTTGCGACGAGTTTGTATGTTCCTTTGATGAGACCATATTTTTCAGGATTGAAATCGAGAATATCGGCTTCGATGAGGGTGAGTTGTTTTTGAGCAATGTGTTCCGCAAAACGTTCTTCGAGAACGGGAATAAGGTCGCGGTCTTTTTCGACGGCGACGACGGTGGCTCCTGTTGCAAGGAGGGCGTCCGTGAGGACGCCCTCCCCTGGTCCAATCTCAAGGACGGTATCACTTGCAACAACATTTCCGGCACTGACGATAGCGTGAATAGCCGATTTGCTTCGGAGAAAGTGTTGCCCAAGAGATTTTTTTGCGCGATGTGCCATACGGCTACTCTAGCATACTGTACGCCCCTTCTCTACTCAAAAAATATTGATGGAAGTGATTGTGGAATATCAGAGTGAAGCTGTATGAGTTCGTGTGGAATATCAAACAAGAATTGTGACGGCATTGAGATATTTCGTGATCCAAAGATCATTCGACTTTGTGCGTGAGTGAGATACACACGCTCTTTTGCACGAGTGAGCGCGACATAAAAGAGTCGACGTTCTTCCTCTGAATCTTCTATTTTTGCTGAGCGCGAGGCGCGTTCATGAGGAAACAAACCTTCTTCAAGGCCAACGATGAATACAACTCGAAACTCGAGTCCCTTTGATGCATGCACTGTAAGTAAGCGGACACCTTCTGGTGAATCACGCAGAGCATCTGAGTCACTGCGGAGAGCGGCGTCTTCGAGGAATTTCATTACGCCGTCGCCGAGCGGAAGTGTGTCATAGATTGAGGCAAGCGTGGCGAGTTCTCCAACGTTTTCAATTCGCTCGATTCCCTGCTCTCCTTCGCTTTCATATTCTTCACGAAGACCAGAGAGATCGAGTACTTTACGCACCAATGCCGATGGGTATTCAGTTTCGCTCGCTACTTTGATCAGGTCCAAAATATGTTCATAATTTGTGAGAGATGCCTTTGCTCGAGGTGACAATGAATCGCGCATTCCAGCAAATAATTTTGCGACCGAACTATCACCAATACCACGTGTTGGCTTATTGATAGTACGCTTCATGTCAGCAAGACTGTCACGATTTACGGAGGCACGAATATACGAAATAATATCTTTCACTTCAGCACGCTCAAAGAATTGTGTACCAATTACGCGATATGGTACATCAGAAAAAAGGAAGGCTTCTTCAAGTACACGCGACTGAAAGTTTGCCCGAAAGAGCACCGCGATTTCTTCTGGCGGAATTCCACTTGCGATAAGTTGCTGGCACTCGCGCGCGATGAATGCAGCTTCGTCAGTTTCGCTGAATCCTTCGTATCGAACAAGTTTTTCTCCTGTGCCAAGCTCTGTGAATAAATTTTTTGGAAGACGGACGGTGTTTTTGATAATCACCGCATTGGCAGCTTCAAGAATACGTGATGTTGATCGATAATTTTGTTCGAGAAATACGGTGTGAGCACCCGGGAAGTCTTTTTCAAAGTGGAGCATATTTTTAATTTTTGCCCCGCGCCATGAATAAATATTTTGGTCTGTGTCTCCAACAACACAAATATTTTTCTTTTCGCCTGCAAGAAATTTGACCATACGATATTCCATTTCATTTGTATCTTGGTATTCATCAACATGAATGTACTGCCATTTGTGTTGATATTCGGCACGGATGGTCGGTTCTTTTTCAAGCAATCGAACAGCTTTGACGATGAGATCGTCAAAATCTACAGCTTTTGATTTCTTTAGTTTTTCCTCGTAGCTTCGCCAAATACGTACCGCGTCACTCTCTGCTTGGCTCGCTATTTTATCTGACATTGTTTCAGGTGTATCGCCAGCCATTTTTGCAGTTGAAATGATGTGTTTAACCCGTTTTGGGTCGAGGAGTTTTGGGTCGATACCAAACTCACGCATGCTTTCTTTGATAAGGCTTTTCGCATCATCTTCGTCAAAAATACTGAAATACTTGGTTAGGCCAAAATATCCAGCATGGTCACGGATGATTGATCCTCCAAGACGATGGAAGGTTGTGACGGTGGGAGCCCCGTCGATGCGGTGCTTGAGGATTGCTTTCTCGACGCGCTCTCGCATCTCTCCTGAAGCTTTGTTTGTAAATGTTACGGCAAGGATGCGTTCTGGGGCTATTCCTCCAAGAATGATATGTACGATACGTTCAGTGAGTGTTTTTGTTTTGCCAGCCCCAGCCCCAGCTACAATCAAAAGCGGTCCCTCTGTGTGGAGGACCGCCTCTCGTTGGGCTTGGTTTAGGTTCGAAAGGTCGTTTTCGTTTCGGTGTGGTGTATTCATGGTTGAAACAAATCGGTTGGTTACGTATTTTTATATTGGGCACAATAGTATACAAGTCGTCAATAGTATGCTCTTTCCGAAAAAGCCGGTTGACTCTCTTTTCTCCTGTGTTAGCATTTTAGAGCAGGGTACTATATATAGTATAGTACGCTCGCTTCCGAAAGGCTATTGTTTATATAAACCTTATAAAATAAGGATTTATTAACCCTCCCGCACGATTGTAATGGTGTTTCGCTCCCCCTTGGCCCACTCTATCGAGTTTTAGGCAAAAGTGGCGCGAACCCCTCATTTTAAGGCTATTAAACATCACAAAATAGGATTTTTACCTTCTAAAATAAAGGTTTTAGAGGTAGAAGGACATAGTTTGTTCACACGGATGAGTATTCCGATCGTTGCGGTAGCCCTTGTTACCTCAACAATACTCCCCCTCACGGCTTCCGCGAGTATATTTTCTGTGCTCAGTGCAAGTCCTGCGCAGGCTGACACGCTGGAGGTAGATTCGAGCATGTCATTGAGTCCTCAATCAATGTCTGTCGTGAGTGCTACAAACATTGGCCCGAATACCCTTTCTATAGGGGCTTCAAAGGGAGTTGAGGCGAATGATTTGGTGAATAATAACGCTCTTACTCCAGATATGGGCCCCGTTGGAAACCCTGGCGATGTAGCGGATTTGCAAGACGCCGTTGGTGCAATCAGTTTCTATACAGTACGATCAGGGGATACAGTTGGTTCAGTTGCCACACTTTTCAATATCACAAAAGGAACGCTCCTTTCGGCTAATAATTTGCAGACTGGCCAAGCATTGAAGCCGGGTCAGGTTTTGGTTATTTTACCAGTATCTGGTACCCAGTACGTTGTAAAGACTGGAGATACGATCGCCTCAATTATTAAAAAAAATAAGATCGACCAGCAAGGTGATTTCCTTTTTTATAACAACCTTACGACAGATGCGGATCTTATTGCTGGCGATACATTGATCATCCCTGATTCAAATTTTGACGGGACAGCTGATACCGCTATCGTCAAAAAGCCAACAAAGGTGCCTGCAAAGACAAATACAGGGACTGTTGATCAGAAAAATGACCCAAACGCCGCTCCGATCAATGTTCATCCAATCCATCTTTATTCGAAACCAGATCTTGGCAGTGCAATTCACCGACCTGTTGCGGCCGCTTCAAGTATTATTTCGCAGAAGGCACATGGCTTTAATGGTGATGCAGTTGATATTGCCGCTCCTGACGGAACACCAGTTATGGCAGCTCTTGATGGCACAGTGCTTCTTGCCCGTGATGTAGGATACAACGACGGATATGGAAAATATGTAATTATCATGTCGAACGTTGGAGGAACTCCAGTTGAGACAATTTATGCTCATCAATTACAGTTGTACGTTCATGCGGGAATGCAGGTTTCGCAGGGCCAAATGATTGGACGAGTTGGTCACAGTGGACATGCTACTGGACCACATCTTCACTTTGAGGTACGAGGTGGTTTGAATCCTTGGACTCTAGAAAAGAATCGATATTCAGATATTCCGCAATAAGTGTACTAGTCAAAATGCGGACGATAGCTGAGTGCTTCGAGAACGTGAGTTGGTAGAACAAATTCTTTTTCATCAAGATCCGCAATTGTACGTGCGACTCGTATGACCCGATGGTATGATCTCGCAGACAACCCGAGACGTTCGGCACTTTCTTTGAGAATGTTCTGTGACTCGAGAGAAAGATTTGCGAGTTGTAAAATTTCTTTTCCTGACACGAGTCCGTTTTCTTTTTCGGGGAGATTTTTTGCTCGAGCTCGGTTGTACGCGAACGCCCGAGCATTTTTTATTTTCTTACGAAGTATTTCAGATTCATGGTGATGAGGATTGTTTTGTAGTTGTTCGTAATCAACTGGTCCGACAAAAAGCGCGAGATCGATGCGGTCTAGTATTGGCCCCGATAATTTTCTTTTATATTTCTGGAGATCGTTTGCTGTACACGTGCATGCGCGAATCTTTGAACCTTTCCATCCGCATGGACATGGATTCATTGCCCCAACAAAAATAAATTCCGCGGGAAATATCGCGGTTCCCTTTTGTCTCGAAATTGTTACTGAATGTTCTTCGAGTGGTTGCCGCAATCCTTCAATTACTCGGCGATCAATTTCAGGAAATTCGTCTAAAAATAAAACACCTTTGTGTGCGAGTGTGATCTCGCCTGGTTTGAGATGTGCACCTCCACCAATAATTGAGGCATACGATGATGTATGGTGGGGCGCGCGAAATGGTGGATCGACCACGAGTTTTGTTTTTGGTTCGTTGTTTGTCATCGATTGGATTTGAGTCACCGTAAGCGAATCTGAATGCGAAAGTTGCGGAAGGATTCCGGCGAATGCTCGTGCGAGCATTGTCTTCCCTGTTCCGGGTGGACCGTGAAGAAGGACAGAATGGTTTCCAACTGCAGCGATTTCAAGTCCACGTTTTGCACTTTCTTGGCCAACAATATCTCCAAAATCGGGCATCGTATTTTCTTGGGTTGTGATTGGTGCAGGCGCAGAAAATTTCTTTATTTTTTTGTCTTCATTATTTTCAAAATCAATATCATTCATGAAGTGGTCTACAAGTTCACGAAGTGTTGCAACCGGGTAGACTGAGAGCTTCGTAACAATGCTTGCTTCCTCCGCATTTTCTTTTGGTACAAAGACTGTCTGGAATCCTTGTTGTGCGGCGTGAATGGCGATCGGAAGTACTCCCCGAATCGGTCGTACTGTTCCATCAAGACCAAGCTCTCCGAGAAAAAGCGAAGTAGTAAGATTTTGTGTTATGTGACCTTCTGTTACGAGAAAACCGATGGCTATCCCGAGGTCGAAATGCGAGCCTTCTTTTTTGTGGTCGGCTGGTGAAAGCGAAACAACCGTTTTTTGATTTTTCGTTTTTGGAGACTCGAAGCCTGCGTTTTTCAGTGCAGAGCTAACGCGGTCTCGAGCTTCTTCGATCGATCTATCTCCAAGTCCAACGATAGTGAAATTGTTGAGACCTCTTCCTGTGTCGATTTCGACCGTTACAATTTGTCCCAAAAGAAGTTCTGTTTGTGCTGAATATACCCGTGCAAATGCCATGTCCTTTTAGTTTCACATAACGTTAGTCAAGAAAAAGTAAAGAAAAGTTAACGAAAAAGTAAATTAGTTATGAAACTTTTCTAAACTCTGATTATGGGGTCGTCCCCTTCAGATTCATGATATAGTATTCAGATGAATACAGACTATAAAACAAAACTACTTGAAGAACAGAAGATGTTGGTTTCCGAGTTGTCTCGTCTTGGCAAGAAGGACGGAGGGACGTGGGAAGCAACGGCGCAAGGCGGAAATGAGACTGAGGCAGACCCAAACACATCGGCTAGCCGGTTTGAAGAGTTTGAAGAGAATAGTGCGGTTATCGTCCCACTTGAAGAACGTTTGAAACAAGTCGTTGAGGCGCTTTCGAAGGTTGAGACTGGAAAGTACGGAAAATGTCGCGTGTGTAACAATCCAATCGAGCCAGAACGCCTTTCTGTAAACCCAGCGGCTGAGACTTGTATGACTCATATCGAGAATTAGGTTCCATGAAACAGAAAAACCCCCGATTATTCGGGGGTTTTTCTGTTTCATGAGATCAATATTAGTGGAATCGACTTACAACTTCGGTGAGGATCGTTGCGTCTTTTGCGAAAAGGACAGTGTTGGTATCAAGGAACGTGTAGTAGAAGAGTGTTTTTTGGTTTGGATCAAGGACAGCTCGAGCCTCCCTATTTTCAATGAGTGTGTCTTGAAACGGAAGGCTTTCGAGTTGGGCCGTTGTGAACATACTTTGATCGAGTCCAAACAATGCTTTCATGTCATTGAACAAGTATGGTTCCCATGAAAGCATTCCCGAAAGAAGATAATCATGGGCTGTGCCATGAATGACAAGAAACAAGCTTCCGTGATCAGAAAAAACACTTCCGACCATGTAGTCAGGAAGAAGCGATTGCAAGAAGCTCGTGGAAGCATGCGTACCAAGTAATGAGAGAAGAGCGCTCGCTGATAACCGGGTATTTGGATTTGTGGTGCCATCCTTTGAAAGAATAATATTGTCGACTTGCCCCGATTGAATTTTTGGGTTTGCTGAATCCTGCTGTATCGCGGTGATAAGGTCTGGGGCCTGCATTCCAGAAACTGAAATGATATCAGCATTTTCACTTGTGACGAGCGATGAAGGTACGGTGGGTGGGGTGACTGTTGGAGCTGCGGTTGATGCTTGTTTATTTGAGTACGTCATGAAGAAAAAGACGACTGCAATCAAAACAATTGCAATACCACTGATCACAAAAGTCATGTTTGTTCGTGAATGTATCGACATCTCCTCGATATCTTTTTTGTGGCGTTCTTCTTCTTCGATTGCAACACGGACGACAGATCCTCCATGTTCGCGTACCGCATCAGCGAGGTCTGAACTAAAAGTTCGCATTGGTGCAATGCGGCCGTTATGGGATGAGGTATAATTTTCGTCCATGATTGGTTTTTTTTCGGTCGGTTCCATATGTGACAATAATAGCACGACGAGCACTGAGACGAAAAAAGCCCGCGCCATTGGCGCGGACTTTTTTCTTTCACTAAACTTTTGGAGTCTCAACAGGCTTCGGGAAAAAATCAGGTTTGACTGCTTTGATCGAAAGCGAGATGCGTCCGCGTTCAGCATCAACAGCGACAACCTTCACTGGAACTTTCATTCCTTCTTTGACGAGATCGGTGACCTTGTTTACACGCCATGGAGCAAGTTCTGAAATGTGTACGAGTCCGTCTGTCGAAGAACTTATTTTTACAATCGCACCAACTTCAATTATTTTTACGACTTCTCCTTCCATCGTTTCTCCGACTTTATATTCATGTGTCATTTCTTGAACGATGACAAGCGCCTTGTCTGCCGCTCCATTTTTTCCAGTGACATACACTGTTCCGTCATCTTCAATTGTAATTTCAGCGCCTGTCTTTTCACGAATTGCATTAATTGTTTTTCCACCACTTCCAATCACTCCCCCAATTTGGTCAGGACGAATTTTTGTTACCAAAATTTTTGGAGCACTTGGTGAGATATCACTTCGTGGTGCGCTTATTTCTTTTTCGATTACATCAAGAATTTCAAGACGTGCTTTGCGAGCCTGAGTCATTGCTTCTTTTAATGCTTGAACTGGTACGCCTCCAACTTTGATATCAAGTTGAATCGCCGTGATTCCTTCGCGTGTTCCAGCAACTTTGAAATCCATATCACCATAGTGATCTTCTGGTCCTTGAATGTCAGTCAATATTTTGTACTCACTCTGATTTGCAACATTCAAAATGAGACCCATCGCGATTCCTGCAACTGGTCGAAGGATTGGAACTCCACCATCCATGAGTGCAAGTGATGATGCGCAAATCGATGCTTGGGATGTTGATCCGTTCGAAGCCATTGATTCAGAAACAACACGAATCGTGTATGGGAATGTCATCTTGTCAGGGATGATTGGAGCGAGTGCTTTTTCTGCGAGAAAGCCATGTCCCATTTCACGGCGGTTAATTCCACCAACGCGTCCTGTTTCTCCGGCCGAGTATGGCGGGAAATTGTAATGATGAGTGAATCGTTTGGTTCCACGGATTTCCATTCCTTCAATTACGGTTGCGTCTTCTGGTCCACCAAGTGTTAATACAGAGAGCACGTGGGTTTCTCCTCTATAGAAGATTCCCGTACCGTGAAGCACTGTTGAGAAATTACCTGCTTGGGCAAAGAGTGGACGGACTTGGTCAAACGCGCGTCCGTCTGCACGACGGTTTTCTTTGAGTGCTTTTTCATGCACGAGGTCGTCGAGTGCTGATTCGAGGTACTCTTTTGCCATGGAGATAGCCTCTTCGTTTTCTGCAAATTTTTCAGCAACGAGTGTATTCCACTCATCTTCGAGTTCGTGGAATCGAGCCTTCCCCATTTCAGGACTGTCCCCTGCTTTCAAAAAGATAGCATCGGTTTTCTTACCAACAGTTTCGTTAAAGAACGCGATGACTTCTGCTGGCATCAGAGGTACAGGCATATCCATTTTCTTTTTACCGATTTCTTCGACGATACTTTTCTGCCATGCTTCGAGTGTTGCGATTGCAGGCATTGCCATATCAAGCGCCCCTCCCATTTTGGATTCGTCGTATTCATACGACATCGCTTCGATCATGACTACGTTTCCCTCTTTGCCACAGACAGTGAGATCAAGTTCGTAGTTAGACTCACCTGTATTTGGGATGTATTGATCAAGGCCAATTGCGCCTTCGACTTTGTTGCGCCCAACATGAACTGCTCCAACCGGACCTGCCCATGGAATGTCAGATGTTGCGAGTGCAAGTGATGCCGCGTTTACTCCGAGTACTCCAGGGTCAGCTTGTCCAACGGCGAGTACAGTCACGATGACTTGGACCGCGTTTTTGATATGTTGAGCAAAGAGTGGACGAATCGTGCGGTCAATAATACGTGCAGAGAGAATTGCCTCGTCACTTGGACGACCTTCGCGTTTGTTGTACTGACCCCCAAGGATAAGCCCTGATGCGTAGAACTTCTCCATGTATTCGACGGTAAGGTTGAAAAATCCACGGTTTTCCTTTCCGTCTTTTGAAATACATGCCGTTGCAAGAACGATTGTTCCATCACATTTCAAAATGACCGACCCGTTGGCCTGATCAACAAGGTTTGAAAAAACGGCGGTAATGGTTTTCCCGCCGACGACGACTGAATATTCTTTCGAATGCATACTATATATAGGTGCTAGTACCGAGACCGTAAAATTGCTCATTCTATATGCAATTCTATACGTCTCGGGGCTCGCAATTAATGATTAATACTCCGAATGCGATTCTACTCCTTTGTGGCAAAAAGAAAAGTCCGCCCGCAAAAAATCCCTCACGGGTGTATGGTGAGGGATTTTTT
>CAITQP010000014.1 GCA_903894565.1 uncultured bacterium | reverse complement strand
TTTGTTGTTTGATTATTTCTCTTTACACAACAAAGTGGCCCCCTCGGAATGAGTTGGTGACGACCACGACGACTGCTGTTGTGTGCTTCTGGGTGAACATATCGTATGTATAGCAAATATTATATGAGAGTGTCAAGATCTTCACGAATTACGTCAGGGTGGCTTTGATACGACGCACACCCTGCGACGATGCTTCTTCCTTTTGCAATTTGAAAGTTCCAAGTTCAGATGTATTAAGAACGTGTGGACCGCCACAAAATTCTTTTGAAACTGGATTGCCTTCGACATCTTCGATGAAGTATATAGATACTGTATCAGGATATTTTGCACCAAATTCCATCTCAGCACCGATTTTTTCTGCATCCGCGCGTGACATTTCGCGACGCACGACTTTGAGACCAGCGCGAATCGATTCGTTCACGATCTCCTCGGCGCGTTTCTTCTCATCATCGGTCATTTTGCGATCAAAAGAGAAATCCATACGGAGACGTTCTTCGGTGATATTACTTCCCCGCTGTTTTACATCTCTACCAAGCACCTGCTGAAGCGCAGCAAGCAACAAGTGATGTGCAGTATGGAGACGAATCGTTTTTTCGTTATGGTTCGCAAGTCCCCCTTTGAACATTCCGGCAGATGCAGTCTGTGAGAGCTTCTGGTGCTCGGCCATTTTGGTCCTGAAATCTTCGAGATCTATCGTTAGGCCCTTTTCTTTGGCGAGTTCTGTCGTGAGCTCGATCGGAAATCCATATGTTGTTGCGAGAATAAATGGATCGGTGCCCTTTTCAAATTCTTTCAAACCTTTTTCAAGTGTTTGGTGGAATTTAATTTCCTCTTGATTCACTTCGTGAATGATGCGGTTTTTATGCTCAACAACTTCATGATAGATCGGAGCATATTTCTCGATAACAGCTTCTGCGACATGAGAAAGTGTGCCGGCTTTCATACCAATCACATTACTGTAACGTACTGCACGGCGGAGTAATCTTCGAAGAATATACCCCTGACCTGTATTCGAAGGAAATACTCCCGCTGAAATCATGAATACACTCGTACGAATATGGTCGGCGATGATTCGTTTTGCGATGACGTCCTCTTGTGTTGCGAGTTCATTGATCTTCGTAATAAGTCCAGAAAAAAGGTCAGTCGCAAATACGTTGTCGGTATTTTGCGCAACCATCGTAACACGCTCAAGGCCAGCTCCTGTATCTACATTTGCTTTGGCAAGCTTACCGATCACTTTGCCGTCCTTCTTTTCATACTGCATAAACACATCGTTCCATATTTCAACGACTTTTTGAGCATCATCTGCACGCATGTATTCTTCCTTTGTAAGATCACCCAGACCTTCAGTCGTGACATCATAAAACATTTCTGTATCAGGACCACACGGACCATTTTCTCCAACACTCCACCAGTTGGATTTTGCGCTCATGTAATAAATGCGATTCTCAGGTACGAATTGTTTCCAAATATCAAATGCTTCTGTATCCTTTGGTGCATTTTCATCACCTTCAAAAACAGTGACGTAGAGACGCTTTGGATCAAGACCGAGTCCTTCTTCTTTTGAAGTAAGGAATGTGTAGCTCCATTCAATCGCCTCTTTTTTGAAATAATCACCGAGTGACCAGTTGCCGAGCATTTCAAAAAAAGTGTCGTGGGTCTTGTCTCCGACTTCTTCAATGTCTTGGGTACGTACGCATTTCTGAGAGTTCGCAAGACGCGTGCCAGATGGATGTGTTTGCCCGAGAAGGTACGGTACTAATGGTTGCATTCCAGCCGTATTAAAAAGAACCGACGGGTCGTTGAGTGGCACAAGTGGTGCACTTGGGATTATCGCGTGACCGCGTTTCTCGAAAAAGGCGAGGAATCTACTGCGAATTTCTTCTGATTGCATCATACGTGCATAGTAGCGCAAAGCGCGCGAAAAGAAAACACCCTTTTAAAAGGGTGTTTTCTTTTCGCGCGCACATTACTTTTTTTCAGAATCCTCAATATATGGTGAAAGTTGCTTCACATGCTTCTCAACGTGCCAGAGAATAATGAGAACAAAAAGTGCGAGTAAGGTTGTCATGAATGCGGGCATAAAAAATCCTGCTCCACATGCCATACCGATACCGGCTGTAACCCACAATCCTGAGGCGGTTGTAAGACCAGTCACATTCTTGTCTCGAGAAATAATAAGTCCAACACCCATAAAACCGATACCACTGATAATCATGGATGGAATTTGGAGTGGATCAGAGAACCCGACTCCAGTGGCCATGAACTGCTTGATCAAGAGTTCATTAATGATGACGAAGAGTGACGCACCCATCGCCACAAGTGCGTATGTGCGCATACCTGCAGCCTTGTGCGAAATGATTCGCTCGGTACCAATGGCCGCGCCACACAAAAGTGCCGCAAACAATTTTAAGAAGAGCGCAAAAGCTCCGGGGTCGATGACAAAATTACTCAACATACATTCATTGTACCAAACGAAAAGAATTTGCGAAACATTATGCGTGCATAATTCCTCCGCCGAGACAGACATCACCATCAAAAATAACAATTGATTGTCCGCCCGCAACGAGTGTCGGCTCGTGAAATGTAACTCGTGCGGTCATATCACTTTTTGCCTCAACTTCACACGCCAGATATTCGCCATGATAGCGAACCTGGGCAACATACTGTTTATTTTCATCGGGGGCATTATTCACCCAACTACAATTTTGAATGAGTAATTGATTCTTTGCTTCTGAGTGTGGCGAAAGCGTGCTTCGATCCATACTTACCGTAATCGTATTATGCTCAATATCTTTTGCGATAATGTAGTAGCGATCATCCTGCGGGGTCTTTTTTGTAATCGTAAATCCATGTCGCTCACCAAGGGTAAGAAAAATTGCACCCATGTGGTGACCGATACTATCTCCTGCCTCACTCAATACACTTCCATTCTGTGTGGGGATGTAGTGTTCAAGAAATTTTTTCAAATCAAGATCACCGAGCATACAAATCCCCTGACTATCCTTCTTCGCTTGAGTTGGAAGTCCATATTTCTCTGCGAGTTTACGAACTTCTGTCTTGTGCAATTTTCCAAGCGGAAAAAGAACATGCTCTAAGTCGGCATTGGTGAGTCGATATAAAAAATATGCCTGGTCTTTACTCGGATCAGCGGCAATCTTGAGTTCTCCGTTTTCATTTTCAGCATAATGTCCTGTCGCAATATAGTCCGCGCCGTGTTTCTTGGCAAAATCCCAAAAGACGCCAAATTTAATTTCACGGTTGCACATCACATCAGGGTTTGGTGTACGTCCTCGTTTGTATTCATCAATCATGTAATCAGCGACAGCACGCTTATATGCGTCTTCTGCATCACATTCAAGAAATGGAATATCAAGGTATGTCGCCACACGCATCGCGTCCAAACGATCCTCACGAAAACTACACTCAATGAAGTCTGGTTGCCAGGTACGAATAAATACTCCAACGACTGTTGCGCCAGTTTTTTTGAGCAGGGCCGCTGTCACAGAAGAATCAACTCCCCCCGACAGGCCCACGAATACAGTTTTGCCTTGAAGTGCCTCCACGCGAATACTCTACAGGTCCATAAGCTTTTTGAAAAGCTCAAAGCACGCACGTGCGTCTGAGAGTGCAGTATGTGCATGCTCATTCACAATACCAAAATGTTTACATAATTCGCCGAGCGAATAGCGCGTCACGCCTGAATCATGCAATTTCGCATAGGCCATTGAGACGGTATCAAGACGATGATAGTGCATTTTGTTTGGCATTTCATGTACGGCAAGATACGTATCAATAAATCCTGCATCAAACGCCACATTGTGTGCAACCATAATTGCACCCTCAACATGTTTGGAGAATTCCTCGAGTGCCTCGCGAATCGGTGTCGCGTTGGCCCAACCTGTCGCACTATATCCATTCACACGGAGTGAGGCAGGATCAGCAGTCATGATGTTGTCTGGGCGAACTCTGGTAGACCATTCATCGATCACCGTAAATACTGGCTTCTCATTTGGGACCCATGTTTGGTGAACACGCACGACGGAAATTTCGAGGAGTTCGTGCTGTCGTGGATCAAGACCTGTCGTTTCTGTATCAATAAAAACAAGGTCGGTCAATTTCATTGCGCCGCCTGTTCTTGAAACCCCATCATTCTTGGTTGGTTCAGGATCCTGCATCATCGCTATTTTGACTTCTTGAGAAACTTGATGATATCGTCACCAAATGTTTTGACTGATGCATCGTCATAGAGTGAAAGTGTGTACACTTTCTTTTCAAGCTTTTCAAATTCTTTAACCATTTTTGCAATGAGAGTTTTCTTTTGATCTTCAGGAAGCACATCTGTCTTCGTAAGAAGAATTATTTCCTCTTTTTGATCGAGACCTTGTCCGTACTTCGTAAGTTCGTTACGAATTTCTTTGTACGCCTTCATCATGCCACCTTCATTTTCAATTTCATTTTCAAACGAGACGAGATGTACGAGTGCCTTCGTGCGTGTGATGTGGCGAAGGAATTTCATTCCGAGACCTTTGCCTTCAGATGCGCCTTCGATGAGTCCTGGAATGTCTGCGATGGTGTAGCCAAAAAGATCGCCGAGGTTTGGATCGAGCGTGGTGAACGCATAGTCACCAATCTTTGCCTTTGCACGTGTGAGCGAATTGAGGAGTGACGACTTGCCCGCGTTTGGAAGTCCGACTAAGCCAGCGTCTGCGATGAGCTGAAGCTCAACATTGAAGTCGGCCTCATCGCCAATACGCCCTGGAGTCCAATCAAGTGGCGAAACATTTGTTGAGCTCTTAAAATGCTCATTGCCTTTTCCGCCTCCACCACCGGTGAGAATTTTTATTTTATCATCCGTGTCGAGAAGCTGGATTATCTCTCCTGTCGCTTTATTTTTGAGGATAGAACCAAGTGGAAGTTTGAGCACAAAGTCGTCACCATTTGCTCCATGCAAACTACCCGAGCCTCCTGGCTCGCCATCTTTGGCCTCGAAACGATCTGCATGTCGGTATTGTGCAAGAAGTTGATTGTCACGCACTGCAACAACATAGACATCGCCTCCGCGACCTCCGTCTCCACCCGCTGGACCTCCCATCGGAATGAATTTTTCACGACGCCATCGTACGACGCCGTCTCCGCCTTTGCCTGCGCGAGCGTGGAAATTAAGTTCATCTACAAATGCCATATATAGTGAGCTTACCCGATTTTGGCGAAATTTGCTAATCAAGGCTCGGTTTTCCTCGGGGCAAAATACTTCCTTTCCTTCAGGCAAGCTCAAAATCGTGCTCGATTTTGAGCCCTTTCGTCGCCGTCGCTCCTCCAGAGGCCTTCAGGAAAGGAAGTATTTTGCCCCGAGGAAATTCGACTTTTGTGGGTAAATTTGTACAATACTCTTATGAAAATTGAACGAGAGGTTGAACTTCTGCAGGAGCGAAATCAAAAGGTTGAAGCTGACAAGGCTTGGGAGACAAGCACTTTTCGAATCGTCACTATCGCTTGTATTACCTATACAATTATCGCTTCAGTCTTTTTCTCACTCGAAGTAGCGCATCCATTTTCGAATGCACTCATTCCTCCGATTGGATATTTAGTATCAGTACAATCGTTACCCTTTCTTAAACGATGGTGGATTCGAACAGAGTATAAAAAATATTAACGATCCGCGGCGAGTTTGGCGAGGGTGAGGGCTCCTTCGCGAGTTTTGGCTACGGCCATGAAGCGGGCTCGGTGGCAGAAGACGGCATCTGCGACTCCACTGACTTTACTCAATTCTTCGGCGCGAAGTCCGGACCATGCTTCAGGCATGGATTTTCTATTTTCAAATCCGTAGGGTTTTGAACGGACGGCTTCGACTTTCCATTCACTGCCACCTGCGCGTGGTGATACGACATAGATCGGCTCAGGATGAGCACTCAATATTTCTTGAAATGGATATGAACCATCGAGTTCAATGATACGTTTGTCGGTCGCGCGAGCATACGCATTCTCGACGAGGCTCTGCGCTTCGAGCGAGTCCCGCGCGATGACGACTTCCCTTTTGATTATTCCTTCGGCGATGGCAACGAGTTTCAAAAATGACTCGTCATACATTTTTGGATCTTCTTTCCATGTGGGACGGTATGTATAAAGAAAACTTTGGAGATTGTACGGGAGAATTGTATTAGTGGATTGGACGAGACTAACGCCGTTGTCATCGGCGTCTACTGAGCAAACGAGACGGTCTTCGACTCGCGCGGCGATTTCGGGCTTGCCCGAAATCGCCGCGCCGTACTTCTTCCAAACAAGCCCAAAAGAAGCGTAGGGAATTCCATTCGCGCGAACACCTGCACCTTCAGTCATATGATGATCGAATCGATTCTTATCAGAATCGTTTACCCCTCCAACGTCAGCAACATATTCAGCGGACTCGATTATCTTCTCA
>CAITQP010000013.1 GCA_903894565.1 uncultured bacterium | reverse complement strand
TGCTCATGGCACACTCACGGGAACGGCAACTCAAACTGTAGCAAGTGGCTCAGATGGTTCAGCGGTGACAGCAGTTCCTAGCGCTGGATATCACTTCGTCGACTGGAGCGACGCATCGACACAAAATCCTCGCACTGATCTCCATGTAAACGGAGCTACCTCTGTCACGGCACGTTTCGCTGTCACAAACTACACACTCACCTACACAGCCGGTGCTCATGGCACACTGACAGGAACAACGACGCAAACAATAGCGAGAGGGAGTGATGGAACAACAGTCACCGCAGTTCCAGATGCAGGATATTCGTTCACCGCATGGTCTGATACCTCAACACAAAATCCTCGAACCGACACAACTATTGTTCAAGATCTGAATATAAGCGCTACCTTCACACTCATTCCTGTAATAGTCCACCCAAGCAGTGGAGGCGGAGGAGCTCCAGCTCTCCTTCTCATGCAAAAGCCCGTGCCACCACAAGTCACCCCGCCAGTAAGTAATCCTATCGTTTTGAAAACGAGTGGTGGCGCGTTACTAGGATCACAAAATCCCCTCTTCACCAAAACACTCAAACTCGGATCAAACGATACAGAGGTCAAAAAACTTCAGACATTCCTTAACACTCACGGCTTCACAATCGCGCAACGTGGCGCAGGATCACCCGGAAAAGAAACAACACTATTCGGAACTGCAACAAAAAATGCACTCACCCGATTTCAAAATGCTCACGTAAAGGAAATCTTGACTCCAAGCGGACTCAAATCAGGTAATGGAATCTGGGGACCAGCGACTCGTGCGTTCGTAAATTCACTTTAATCACACACCCAAAAAAAACGAGTAAGTGATACAAAAAATCCACCTTCGACAAGGTGGATTTTTTGCAGTATGTGTATGAATTTTTGTATGAGTTTTTGCGCGCCCTTTCGAGCGCATATTGTGTGTCTGCCACATGACGTCATCCGAGCGGATGCCCATAGTATTAGGTGGCGAGGCACGATATATAGAGTGATTTTGTCCTTTGTTGTTTAAAAAATGAATATTTGTAATCTCGACCTTCACCTATGATTACGCGATCGATTCACCTTTTGGTGCACACCTCAAAGAAGAACACACATCTTATATTTTTCTAGTGCCTAGTCACACTTTCGCGATCAGCGAAAATGACAAGTCTATTTGAGTAAGTATGTAAAGACGGGATCCAAATACCGCTACAAGTAACGAGAATGAGATGAGCTTTTGTGTCGGAAGCAATAAAGACACTCTGAGCATCCATTGTGGGATCATATGTTCGAATCTCATGTACTGAAAAAGAAACAGTCTTCCCTTCTGTATCATTCACAAAAATAGTGTCCCCTATTTGGAGTGTATGTATCAAGTTAAAAACAGCAGGTACTCCATTCTTCCAACCGTAATGCCCATCAATGACTGCATTACCCTCGTCTCCCGGACGAGGGCCAAGCTGAAACCACCCTGCGTCACCAAAATCCTTTGGCACATCAAGAGCACCACTCTTCGTAAGTCCGATTGATTCAATCGGAACATCCAAATGAATCGCAGGTATCAAAATATGATTTGGTTGATTCGACACAGAGCGCACTTCTTGTCGCGTCAAAATCCACTGGTTTAAAAAAGATACAATATCATTTCCCCAAACCGTAGCTGATTCATCTGGTGAAATTCCTGTGTTTGGAAACAGTGGGATCTGGGTTGTCGGAGCGATACCTGAAACTTGGGCAACGGGTAGAGTTTGAATAACAGGCACCACTACTTCTGGAACAAGAACGACAGGAACAGTGATCGGTGGAGTTACGACGATCGTGACAGGAAACGGCGGGTGTCCTGCGTTTTGAAAAACAGGTGGCGGTGAAACAACAGGAATGATGTAGGTATTTATCATCGTACAGACTGAAGCCCCGTTTGAGGCCAGAGATACAACTCCTCCTAAATCACAGTCGCCTGAAAAACTTTGAGTATAAAGTATGTTCGCATCTTCGCTCACCGTATATGTCGCCGGCGCAATCAATGTATATGCGCGTCCGGGAGCAATCATTCCAACATCAGGACTTCCCGTAACATCGCTTCCAGCACTCTTCACATGTATTTGAAAATCTGAAGCAACAGCGGTTCCTCCACCCGTGTTCACTACTTGCTTAACGACAGAAAGAATTCCCGTTGGTACTGGATCAGTTCCCGTGCTGCACGTGCTATGGATACTGCTCGTATCGATAGTCACAGTGTGACCAAACGTAAGTGCTTGTCCAAACCACGACGTGAGTGTTCCGATCGTGATATCTTGAGAAACGGGAATCACTGTTCCGACGAACGTTGTATTCGCGCCGAGTGTGGTTGCCCCATTCGGAGTCCAAAAAACATCACATGATGATACGCCGGAAGAATGCACTACCGAATTATCAACGGTCGTGAGTGCTCCACTACTGCGAAAAATATAAGTACCAACACCGTTAAGCGCGATACCCTGCGTTCCAACAGACACGGCTCCAGTAATACAATAGACTCCCGGCGTATACACACCAATCAATCCATGAGTTGTGTCAGTCGCAAGATCAACTGCGCCGGCAGAAAATGTAAACGTACAGGCTTCTGAATCGAGTGAGGCAAGCGCCGTTGCTTGATCAAGTCCTGCTTGAGCGTATGGGGCGCTTGATCCGTAGTCGGTACCACCATTTACAATATATGCACCTGAAGTCGTCGTATACCCCACATCACCCGAGATAGTGCTGGATGCTCCCGTCGAAGTAAACGTATCAGAAAGCACACCAAACGTTGATGCGAGTCCGAGTGAAGGAGTCACTGTTGCACGAGTCATCGTAGGATTCAAAAACCAAACGAAAAACAAAAAAATACCGATAATCGGCATTGCTACACGACGGTGATATGCTGTTTTCATAAAACAAAAAGGGTTAGAGGCGTTCAAATAAACTTCGGGTGCGTACGTGAGGAGATTTTCTTAGTTAAAATTATATCATGAATTATAATTACATGTCAATGTTCCTTCCCTAAAAAGTAGAAAAAATAAGCTCAATATGCTAAAGTTGGAACGCCGAAATGGAGACGTGTCTGAGCGGTCTAAGGTACATCTTTGCTAAAGATGCAGGGTTTAATCGCCCTCGCGAGTTCGAATCTCGCCGTCTCCGCGATTACAAAAATGAGCGCCCTCGGGCGCCATTTTTGTTCGTGGAGACGAGGGAGTGCCCTGCGGCACTCCTGTGCGAGATTCGAAAGACTTTTCGTTATCGAAGACGTGTACTCGCGACTGAGATCGAAAAGTACCTGGCAACGTGGTAGCCGAATCTCGCCGTCACCGCACTCAGAACTTAGTAGAAGCGCGATCCGAGTGCTTAGAAATCAGTATACAAATTACAATTATTAGGTATAAACCTATTACTGTGTCATAAAACAATTTTTGTATCTATTTGTCAAATAGAGGTATAGACTTAAGTGGTCAAGGATTTATCTAAAGGAAGACGCACCTCGAAGTCATATTCTCTGGTCGATTATCAATACTCCAAAAATTGATAGCAGAACGTATCTTTTGAGTTTGCACTTTTAGACATCACTTTGTTTCGCGAGTCACACGACTCTGCGATTTTCACAAGCTTACAAATTACGGAGTTTACTCCCATACATTCTATGACAAATTCAATACGTTTTTCGAAGGTTTTCGGTGGCATGATCGCTGCAACAGTTATCGTTGCGACATGTTCCCCACTTCTCGCGAGTGCAGCAACACTTACTCGTCAGCTCCAACAGGGCATGTCAGGTTCTGATGTTTCATCACTCCAGACTTTCCTCGCCGTTGATCCTACAATCTATCCTCAGGGTCTCGTTACGGGATACTTTGGAACATTGACGACATCAGCAGTTTCAAACTTCCAGGTTCGTAATAATCTCCCAAGTGTCGGTCGCGTTGGACCAGCGACACTCCTCGTCATCAACACGCAGATGGCAGGAGGCGTAAGTACAGGAACTGATATTGATGCTCCAACATTCGCAGCTATCAATGCAAATTTGAGTAGCAACAGTGCAATCGTTAGTTGGACAAACAACGAACCTACACGCGGAGCAGTTTTCTATAGTACTAGTCCTCTCGTTCTCGGTGAGCACGCATACACAGTAGACGTTAGCGGAACAACAGCAATGGCAGACGCGAACCTTCACTCAACACAGTCAGTTGCTCTCACTGGATTGTCAGCGAACACAACTTACTACTACTCGATTAAGTCTGTCGATGCTTCAGGAAATGTAAGCATCACATGGCCTGCAACGTTCCAGACAACGAACTAACGAATGAGTATTCTTATACTGGTAGTATTCGGAGCATTGGTTGGCTGGGTCGCGTCGATGATTATGGGCTCGCCAGAAGGACTCACTCTTGATATCGCAGTTGGTATCCTTGGTTCGGTCCTTGGTAAGTTTGTAATGAATATGTTGGGATATGGAAGCGGAACTGGCTTTAATCTCTACACGTTCATCGTCGCCCTCCTCGGAGCCTGTATTTTGATTGCTATCGTTGGAGTCATTCGACGACAATAAGGACGGTGCACATGAAAAAACAACCACACTCGTGTGGTTGTTTTTTCATGTGCACCTCAGCTGTTTCTCACGCATTTGATTATCCTTGCCTATTTCGCGATAAAAGCTATACTGCATCAGTGCGAAATAGGAGGCGTGGATGAGTGGTTTAAATCAACAGTTTACTAAACTGTCGAACCTTAATTGGTTCCGTGAGTTCGAATCTCACCGCCTCCGCAGTAAGAACTTAGTATCGGATGACCCGAGTACCCCAAAAGGTTATTTTAAGCTAGAATCAAATTAGGTTCAGAAAGTACACAAGTCATGCAAAAAATCGCCCGCAAAACCGCATACGCTAAATGTCCAAAATTCCCTCACTCCGACAACAAGAGCGAGACTTTTTACTTTCCTAAAAGTTACAAAGATGGCGCGTTAATTGTTGGGGCAAAAACTCCGATCGCGTACAGTAAAGAACTCTCAGTTGCATTTAGTAAATTGATAACGAATCTTGGCATTGAAAACTTGGTATTTCTCGGCGACACAAAAACTCCTTGGCTGAATCAAGAAAATGACTACAAGCCCGTCAAAGAGGCCTTACAGTACCTCAAGGATTCCAATGTTGGCGGTAGGTTCAACGGTGCCCTGAAAATCGAAGCAATCGACCTTGAAAAATTCATGCGACATTTATTTTGGCTAAGTCGATGCAATGCCACACTCCCAGAATTTTATTTCATGGACGAGAAGCAGAATATCTTAGGTACAGTCTGTAAGTATGGTTTTGTTCACATTAGTATCTTGAATAAGAAAACCGACGAGAATTTCAAGAAAGCTTTGAAAGCGAGCGGTTTTAAATATCTGCAAGACACAAAATGTTATGACTTGTTCGGAAAGACGGGGGCAACCAAGAATCGTCAAACAAAAGCCTAAATTCAAAAATATACCAGCGACTCACATGCCTCGGCTCAGTCCTTAAAAATCTCCCAAACAACCCTTACGGTGCCTCACACGCTTGGTACTGAACCCGAGTGGTCCGCATTATGAGATTTTTGTCGCACAAAGCGTCAAATTCTCTTTGTTTATCAATGGTTTTGAGAGGTTCTAACCGTTTACTAATTGCATTTACCTCTTTTGAAACTCTTTTTATTGGAAAGAGTGATTTCTCTATATCAATATCTGGGGCAGTAAGGATTCTGTTGCAGGAGACGAGGTTTACTTGTGTCTTGTATCTGTGCCTGAAAATTGCCCTGCGGGAGACGATAGAGGGAAAATTTACAGCAGTATAAATTTAAGGAATGGAAAGTATTGGCAAGCTCAAGATTCACAACATAGCTGTGGTGGTGCTTAAAAATCACTACTAAATTCTACCAAGTATTCACAATCGAGAATTTACTGCTAGAATTGAGCATTATGAAGGTTCTAACTTCGTCTAGTACCCCCCCCCGCAGTCACAAAAATGAGTTAGCTAACGCTAGCTCATTTTTGTTTAACTAAACAATCTATTGTTATTCCGTCCAATTAGCGTAGAATAAAAATACCTATGACTATGGAAACAACCGCCCCTGCCCCTGCAGCCCCCCAGATGGAAACATCTGGTCAACCAAACGTAAACGCACCCGAAAAAATGGTTCGCGATTTTAAAGTACCAGAGAAACCTGATCTTAGTTCAATTCAATTCCAATTAAAAAACCTCGACACAGAAGTATCAACAGCCCTCACAAAAATAAACTCAATTCGTAAAGAACTCGGACTCTCTGAGTCAAACGAGATTCCACCAGCTCTCGCCAAGAAACAAGCAAAATTGCTCCAAGCAAGAGATACCTGGACGATGCCACAAACAGAAAATACCGCAAGCAAAAACACAGAAAAATCTGGCGAATATATTTCGTTTGAAGAAATAAAAAACGAGCCAAAGGACCAAATGGGCGAACCTGAATACGCGGAGGAAATCCCCGACCCAGAAGCACAGAAAAACGAACAAACTGAACAAATAAAAAACACAATCGAGGAAGTTTTTGAAGAAATAAAAATACTTCCCAAAGAGGAACTCGAGCATTTCAAAATGACTGGAACATACATAAATGGCGCTCTGTTTCACTGTAAAATTCTTGGACTCATTCAACCTCGAACAATGCAAAAACTCGTCTTACTGAGCGAAGAACCCAACCAAATTCTCGAGATAGAAGCGATCACTACACTAAAGGAGCAAGAGCCTGAGCTTTTTCTTGAAATCGAAAAACACACAGAAGCAAAACACGAGCGCGAACAAAAAGCTCTTCCCGAAGCCGTACAAGATTCTGAAGAACAAAAGAAACTTCCAGAGGATACAGATCAAAAAATGATTGATGAGGCTCCACAACAAAACAGCATCGAAATGACAAGTAGCGCGACACCAACGTCGACAGGAATAGCCTCAAACTAATGAACAGTTTCGAGTGATATTTCAAGTACACTTCCTGTATAATAAGGTGACATGAAATTGAAAAAACAATTACAAACAGTAATTGATTATTGGCAAAATCCAGAGCTCAGTGCTATCCGCGTAATCATCATTCTTGGCCTCGTGGTCTTGTTTGGTTTTTTTGTATTTCGATTTTCTCATCACAACCCTTTTGGCAACAAAGGTGTCGTTTTTGAAGCAAGCACAGGCTCCCCAACGGGGCTCGTCGCTCCACGTTTCCTGACAGCTGGAGATTTTGACGAAGATGGAAAACTAGACCTCGCCACAATCGATCCACAAAATCCATCAATTGCTTTTTTAAAAGGAAATGGTGATGGCACGTTCCAGACACCCGTATCCATTCCCCTCCCCATCACAGCAGTTCCTGTTGGAATCACTTCAGGAAAATTTCATAGTTTAAGTAACCAACATCTCGATCTCGCAGTAGTGGACTACGAAGATAACAAAAGTAACACAATTGCTGTACCAAGCTTCACGATCCTTCCAAGTGTAGCGCCAACTGAATATATCAAACTCGTTGCAAGCGGAACTCTTGCTTCTATGCAAACAACGAGCACGCCATCTTTTTCATTTACGCTCTCAAGTACTGGCCCAACAACTGATCCAATCACACTGACCTATGGAGGAAGTTGCTCGAGTAGTACAACAACGGCAACAGCCGGAACAAACACCGTTACTTTTAATTCCCTTTCGGACGGAACATATAACGATTGCACCATCAGTGCCCAAGATGCAGCAAGCAACACAAGTAATGTCCTTACTGTTCCTCGCTTCACTATCAATCGTACTCCAGTTGATACCTCCCATAATCCGATCACAGCTCCAGCTATCACCGAAGTATTTCCAATACCTGACCCAACAACAGACACATCACCGAGATACACGTTCCATTCAGACAAAGACGGCACAATCGTATATGGAGGTAGCTGTAGTAGTGCAACGACGACAGCCTTGCAAGGCGACAACACAATCACCTTCAATTCGATGAGCCTTGGAACATACTCTGACTGCACGATTCAAGTGATCAACAAAGGCAACAACGCACTTATTCTCGATGGAGACGGGACCGGTCATTTCACACTCAACTCTTCTGAAGCTGTTGCCTTTGATAAGCAAGTCAATCCACTCTCAACCCTTATTTCAGCAGACGAAATCCTTATTGATCTTTCTTCAAGCGATATGAACGGGGACGGGCTACCTGATCTCGTGGAAGCATTAAGTGGTAACGGCACAGATATCACCTCTTTCACACCAGTACTCGCTGGAAACGGTACAGGAGGATTCACCCATCTAGCGTTTGGCGGTTTCCCAGGTTCATACCAAGGAAACGTCACGAGAGATATCAACGGGGACGGCTACGCTGACATAATCGGCGAAAATATTTCAAATGCCACGAATGACTACTTCCTCAATACAACTCATGGTGGTTTTGATTCGACTCCGCATCCAATCATCCCTTTTGTAGGTGGGTTCGCTCATGGAAGCAACCGAACAACGACCGGAGACTTCAACCACGATGGATTCGTTGATGGGGCCTCATACGATTTGTACGACCCTCAAAATATTTATGTAACAAGAAACGACGGCTCAGGAAACTTTTCTCCATACACAACTGCCCCACTTCCAGTAGGAGCTGTTCCACTCGGGATTACCTCTGGTGATTTTAACGGAGATGGATGGGACGACATTGCCCTTGTCGACAAAACCACGAGTAACGCATACGTCATCCTGACTGTTCTTCCGTCGACAGGTCCGACGGTTACGAACGTCACTTCAACAGACACTGACGGATTATATGGGGCAACGAGGGTAATTTCAGTCCAAGTTACATTCAGTGCACCCGTCAAAGTAACCGGTACACCACAACTCACTTTAAAAACAGGACTGACGGCAACAACACCGATTGATTACGTTTCTGGAACAGGAACAGATACTCTCACCTTTAATTATCCTGTCGCAACTGGCGACACATCGAGTGATCTTGATTATGCAAGCACGACAGCACTTGGTCTCAATAGTGGAACGATTACTGATCAAGCGACAGGATTGATCGATGCTGACCTTACGCTTCCAAACCCAGGACTGGCCGGATCGCTTGGAGCAAACAAAGCTCTTGTTGTTGATGGTATTCAACCAACAATCACCCTTCTTACGCCTCTGCCTGTAGCAACGCCAACAACAAGTTTCACTTTTCACTACACAGACAATCTTGCAGGAGATGCCACACTCACATACTCAAGTGGTTGTACAAGTAGTATGACCTCTACCCCGCAGGGAGACTTTACGATCGCATTCAGTTCAATATCAGGAGTCTGTGCAATTATTGCACGGGACGCCGCAGGCAACCCATCTTCTATTTCTTTTGATAGCAGTCCGACTACTGGAGGTGGAGGCCGTGGCGGAGGAATTCCACCACCACCAACAATTTCAGAACTCATCCCCGTATCAAATCCAACAACAAACCATACTCCAAAATATACGTTCGGCTCAAACACAAAAGGAACCCTCACGTATAGCGGTGGTTGTAGTAGCACAACGTCACTTGCGATCAACGGAACAAATACGATTACCTTCAATACCCTTCTAGACGGAACATACAACTCTTGTACTATTCGTCTGACCGACGAGTCGGCGCAACAAAGTAATATTCTCTCCGTCACAAGCTTCACCATCACAACCCCAATTATCACTCAAACGACACAAACAGAGACAACTCAAACTACCCAGAATACAAATACCCAAACGACAACCACAGTCAAGAAAAAAATCAAAAAAATAATCCCGGTAGACCAAACTCTTCCACCTGCTCCTGTAGTTACGGCACCGGCACCAATCGTTGAACCTACTCCAATTGCATCCCCTATCGCACAAGTACCTGTGGTTGTTCAACCATGCACATTTGGTCCATCGTCAACACCACTTGCGATGATCCGTGACCAAATCGAAACTGTTATTTGCACAAACATGCCACCAGTTTTGAACGGCTGGAAAAAAATTGAAAGCTCGTACGAAGCACTCCATCTAGATACATTCTTTATGTTGCTCGTCCTTGCTCTTCTCTTGTGTGTGCTCGTATTCACCTCAGTCTCTGGACTATTCCTTACTTCACTATCTGGATTTGAATTTATGTTTATTCCAGTTCGCCTTGCTTCGCTGTTCATTAGAGGTCTTGGATATACAACAAGAACACCTTCATGGGGCAAGGCGTACAACAGCGTTACAAAGGAACCCCTCGACCCAGTACAAGTCACACTTCTTTCTGCTGACGGGAAAAAAGTTGCTTCGACACTCACCAACCTTTCAGGATCATTTGGTTTCACTCATGTACAGCCAGGAACATACACGCTTGTCGCAACAAAATCAAACTATCTATTCCCTTCCAAGCATCCAACACATGAAGACCACGATGAGGTGTACCGTCACGTTAACCGTGGCGAAACGATCACAATCACACAAACAGGCGAAATCCCAAGCGTAAATATTCCACTTGATCCGAAACATTTTGATCTCGCGCAATTCCTCACGAGTCAAACTACTGCAGTAAAACTCTACTCAATTTCTGATCGAATTATCCCCCTCTTTACTACATTCATATTTACCCTTGGTTCAATCGGAGCCGTAATACTTTTTGTTCTCTCATTCGGACCAGCAACTGCAGGACTCGTGCTCCTCGCACTCTGCCTCTTTGTAGTTCGCAGTAAATCACTCGATGCGATCCCGTTTGGATATATCTTTGACGCAAAAACAGGTGTTCCCATTTCATTTGGAGTCATCCGTATATCCTCAGCCGTTACCGGCCAAGACATTGTTGACTGTGTTCTCGATGCAACAGGAAAATATTCCTACCCTCTTCCAAACGGTTCGTATGTTCTCAAAGTTGACCGCAAACTTCCTGATGAAAGTTACCATACCATAGCAAAAAATATCCCCGTCGAAAGTCGACGAGGATATCTTGCGGAGGATCTACACCTCACAGTCACTCAAGCACAATAAAACAGTTCACTTCTAGAGAACGTGAATCGATGGAGTGACGATTGTAGGTGGGATACTTCCCGCTGTCACACTCTGATCATTCACAACACCTGGAAGCGATGTTCCAAGAAATTCTCTCAAGCCAAATTTAAAGTAAACAGGAGTTGGAGTAAGTCCTGTCGTCATTGCTGGAACATTTTGCGAGTTTGAAGCAACATTAAACGTTTCTGTTGTCATTGGCGCAATAGTAACAGCGCTTGTTCCTGGGAATGAAAAGGTCATCAGACCTGGTCCAAAATCAGCAACCTGTGTACCTGCGACGATACCCGCTCCAGCGATAGCAAAGTTGACCGTAACTGTTGTACCCGTTGGAATTGCAGTGACAGTGCCTTGTGCTGAAGGAGTACCAAGAACTCGTACTCTGTTTCCAACACTCAACCCAGCAGAACTATTCACCGTAATGGTGTGAGTACCGGTTGTAACTGCACCAGACACATAGGTTGTTCCATGGGGAACCTTTAACGCAGCACCGAGCTGAACACCCGAGTGAGAAAGCGTAACGTTCTGGACCGGAGGCCAATTATCAAGATCATTTGTTGAAAAATTCAATTCAACTTTAGATACATCGACTGGACAGTTACTTGGGTTTGTAAGCGTAAAATTCAACCACTGACCACCAATCACACCACCCGTAGCGGTCGTGACAGATGTTGGTGTTGTTGGTGCTCCAAGTGCACTCGTGAGTACAACTGGTAAGACTGAATCACACGAATAATCTCCCCCGCCACCGCCCTTTCCTCCACCAGTACCACCAGGGCCTGTTGAGCTCGAAGGAGAAATAACTCTTCCCGCATTCGCAAGCGGTTTTACCTTCATCTGATCGTAAACAAAAAGCCCAGCTGCCGTAACAAGAACAGCGATGACTACCATTTTGACTGAGTCATATTCAGGGTTTTTCCAAAAATTCATGAAAATATTTTACTTGTGTGATAAAAGCACACAATGATTACCTAATAAGATGTATAGTATACGACACCCAATCACAGAAGACAAAACCCGTATCAGGAATTGATACGGGTTTTGTCTTCTGTGATGCTTCCATTCTCCGAAGAATCTAGCCGATTTGTGGTGCAGCAGAAACAATATCTGCTCCTGCGAATTCTGCGTATTGAGCAAAACTTTTTACAAAAAGCCCCGCAAGCGAGAGTGCCCGCGCATCATAGGCGTTCACGTCTGCCCATGCAGTGCGAGGATTGAGAATTTCGGCAGGAACGTTTGGACATGTTGTTGGGACTGCAAGGCCAAAAATTGGAAGTGTCTCATACGATGCGCGAGCAAGTGAGCCATCAAGGGCGCTATTAATGAGCGCACGTGTGTGAGGAAGGGACATTCGCTTACCTACCCCGTACACTCCGCCAGACCATCCAGTATTCACGAGCCATACGTTGATATTTGGATTCTGTGAGAGCTTCTCTCCGAGCAATTTTGCATAGGTTGTCGGGTTCAGCGGAAGAAACACTTTTCCAAAACATGATGAGAATGTCGCTTGTGGCTCAACAACACCAACCTCTGTTCCAGCAACTTTTGCAGTATAACCAGAAAGGAAATAATACATCGCTTGTTCTCGCGTAAGTTTTGCTATTGGAGGGAGCACGCCATAGGCGTCGCATGAAAGAAAGAAAATATTTTCTGGCGTCTTTCCGACCGACGGAATCGCAGCATTTTTGATGAGGTTGAGCGGATATGCAGCGCGAGTGTTTTCTGTTTTTGAAATATCGTCGTAGTTGACCGTCGTTGTATCTGGAAAGCAACGTACGTTCTCAAGAAGCGTACCTTTTGTAATAGCTGCCCAAATTTCTGGTTCTTTTTCTTTCGAAAGATTCACACACTTTGCATAACAGCCACCTTCGAAGTTAAAGACTGAATCGGGACCCCAGCCGTGTTCGTCATCACCAATGAGATTGCGAGCACTATCAGCCGAGAGTGTCGTCTTTCCTGTTCCCGAAAGCCCAAAGAAGATCGCAGTGTCGCCTTTCGGACCAATGTTGGCTGAACAGTGCATTGAGAGCACGCCCTGCTGTGGCAATAAGAAATTGAGCACACTGAACATTCCCTTTTTGATTTCACCAGTATATGCAGAGCCACCAACAATGATCATCCGACGAGTAAAGTTGATGATCGTGAAGTTTGCTTGGCGTGTTCCGTCAGTAGCTGGGTCAGCCAAAAATCCCGGAGCTGCAATGACATGCCAATCGGGAGTACCGAGCGTTGTGAGTTCTTCGGCTGTTGGGCGCAAGAAAAGATTGTTCGCAAAAAGATTAGCCCACGGAAGTTCAGTCACGATGCGCACATTGAGCCGATGCTTCGGATCAGCACAAACATATGAATCACGTACGTAGACTTCTTTGTCTTTGAGATACGCGCACATTTTCGTATAAAGTGCATCAAATTTTTCTGGTGCAAACTTTTGGTTGATGTCTCCCCAAAATACGATATTTTCCGTAAGTGCGTCAGCAACAATAAAACGATCCTTTGGTGAGCGACCAGTAAATGTACCCGTATCTACCATAAGCGCACCCGAACTCGCGATGCTTCCCTGCCCGAGAGCAAGTGTCTTCTCTACAAGTTCATCTGGAGTAAGATTCCAGTACACCGCACTTGGCGAATCGATACCAATAAGCTTAAGATCTGCACTTGATGATTTTGTTCCGTATTCCATATATGAGGGCAACTATACTCTCTTTTGGCGCGAATTTCCAGCTAAAACTGTAGTATGATAGACCAATGCTTCCCCATGTCAAAGAACTCATGTCTCGCATCGACCCAGCCACATTCCAGGTCTTCTTGTGCACCTGTCCCTCAGCTATCCCAGCACAGTTCGTTCGTCATCCATGGTTTGTGGTAAACAAGAAAGGAATAATAACTCGATACGAGGTCCGGCATTCACAATCACTCAGTGGAACCCATACGGGATATGTCTATACGAATTGCCTCCCCCCATTTCAAGGAACAGAAATGACTCTATTTACCGACGACCGATTTTGGGATACTGCCGTTCGTATTGAGGGTATTGTAGAAGGTAGCAGTGGATCACTCGCCGAAACTATCGCACGATATATTGAAGCAACTCCGACAACATATCCGTTTCGTGATGAGTATTTTACGACAGGTCCAAATAGTAACACCTATGCTGAATGGATTCTCAAACAGTTCCCTGCTTGGAATGTTACGCTTCCGTGGAATTCTCTCGGTAGACAATTCGCTCACAAAAAATATCCGGTTGGTATTGTTCACGGACGATTTCAACCACCACATATTGGGCACATCGCATACATTCTCTCGGCGCTCGAGCGAGCGGAACATGTGATGATTGGGATTTGTACTCCGGATGTTTGTACCGAGGCAGATGCGGAGCGCACGGGGTACCCGTGCGCTCCGCATCAAAACCCGCTCACTCACGACGAGCGTGTCGACATGCTCACACTTGCCCTCGAAGAGGCAGGTGCCGACCGCACGCGATATTCATTCATTGCCTTTCCAAGCGATTACAAGAATTGCAAAGTACTCCTCCCAAAAGGCACCGTCTTCCTCATGAGTGTCACCGGAACAAGTGACACAAAAAAAATCGATTATCTCAAAAAGCTTGGCTTCCGTTCCGAAGTCGTCATCACCATTCCAGAGTCAAGCGATCGCGCCCGAAGCGGTCTCGTCCGCGAGAACGCAAATAATGGCGACCAATGGAAAGTCGTCCTTCCGCCCGCAATCATCAAATACATTGAGGATCACCATATTCTCGAACGTCTCAAATAAGTACTTTTGTACTTTACCCTTTTTACCGTATACTTCTCGTATGACCGACCCAATTATTGACCTTCAATCCGAGAATGAAAAACTCAAGCTTGAGAACGCAACCAAGAGTGATCTTATTTCAATTTCCGCTCACCAGCTCCGTACATCACTCTCAGCGATGAAGTGGATTTTAAAAATGTTTCTCGATGGAGATTTCGGAGCACTCAACGCCGAACAACTCAATTTCATGAAAAAAGCGTTTGAAAGTGACGAACGTATGATTCGCCTCGTCAACGAAATGCTTTCTATCAACCACGCCGAAGATACGCTTGAATCCATGCATATGGAAGCGGTTGATGTTGTAAAACTCCTCGACGAAGTTGTGTTTGATTTCACCGGTGAATCATACAAAAAAGGCATTCAACTCATCTTCCTCAAACCTGACCACACACTCAAAAGCATCGTCGTTGATTCTGAAAAGATGCGTGTCGTCTTCCAAAATCTCATTGAAAACGCAATCAAATATTCAAACAAAGGTGGTCGCGTGTTCGTAAACGTAACAGAGAAAGCTGATTCGATCGAAATCTCCGTACGCGACACAGGTATTGGAATTGAAGATGCTGACAAATCACACATTTTCGGCAAATTCTTCCGCGCCGACAATGCCAAGAAGCAAGACGTCGTTGGTTCTGGTCTCGGTTTGTTCACGACTGCTCGCATTGTGGAAAAACACAATGGCAAAATCTGGTTTGAAAGCAAAACAGGCGAAGGCACAACGTTTTTTGTAACTATCCCGTCTTCGCAAACAAGTACAAAATAGCTCCCTAAAAGGGTTGCGATATAAAGTGGCGCATAGTACAATTTTCTTATGAACAAGAAAATCCTGATTATCGAAGACGACAGTTTCCTCCAAGGGCTCGCATCAACCAAGCTCGAAAAAGAGGGTTTTATGGTTGTCAGCGCATCAAATAGTGAGGAAGCCATGAAGGTCCTCGCAACTGATATTCCAGACCTTATGCTGTGCGATCTCGTTATGCCAGGTACTGACGGATTCGGGATTCTTAAAATGGTCCGCGAGAATCCAAAAACAGCAAATACTCCTGTTATCGTTTTCTCAAACCTTTCAGAAGAAAAAGACATCAAACACGCAAAAGATCTCGGAGCCACAGACTACATGGTCAAGAGCAATTTTACACTCGACGAACTCGCAGACCGCATTAAAGAGATCCTCAAGTAAAGAAGCTGGCTAGCATAACGCAAAGTGTGCGCATGCACCCGAAAAAGCACCGGCGTAAAATCCTGAAGGATTTTCGCCTTATTCTAGCGCCGCCCTGCTCCGAAGATGCTTTTTCGGGTGCATGCGCACACTTTGCGCTATACTAGCCATATGTATTTAGGTGACGATATTACAAAACATTTCCGCACGTCGGAGGAACAAAAAAAGGCTCTCGCCCGTCTTGGTCTCAAGACTATCCGCGACATGCTCTACTACTTCCCCGTTCGCTATACAAACGTCAGTGAAATCAAACTCATTCGCGACGCATCAATCGGTGACACGGTGACACTCTATGGTCGCATAGGCAAACTCAAAACACGCAAAGCATTCAAGAGTAAGATGCCTATGGGCGAAGCTGAGCTCGAAGACAGTTCAGGACGTATCAATATCATTTGGTTCAATCAAGCCTACATGGCCAAAATGGTTCACGAAGGAGACACCGTCGAACTCTCCGGTAAGATCGCCGAAGGCAAAAATGGTATCTACCTTTCGAACCCAGAACTCAAAGAAAAAAATGCGCTCCCGATTGATATGCACGGATCGCTTTTTGGAGCAGGGAGCGAAGCTGCAGAAGTATTCGGGTTCCCTATCTACCGCGAAACCCGTAACATCACTTCGCGCTTCATTTACCATACTGTCCAAAAAATTCTCAAATCTGGACTCGTTCAGAATCTCGAGGACTATCTCCCAAATGAAATGCTCGCCAAATACAATCTTCCCAAGCTCTCGACCGCGCTTGTTTGGATGCATGCTCCCCAAACAGAAAACCACGCACAATCTGCCCGCAAGCGATTTAGTTTCGAAGAAGTATTTTTTATACAACTCGCACGCAAAATTGAACGCGAAAATTATTTGGAAAATAAATCATTCCCCGTCAATTACAACCCGATCGATATCGACGACTTCACTGGACGATTCCCGTTCAAACAAACTCGTGCTCAAGAGAATGCCATTGCGACAATGCTCACTGATATGGCGAAGCCTCACCCAATGGCTCGCCTCCTCGAAGGCGATGTAGGCTCAGGTAAGACAGCGGTAGCTGCCACACTCTCGTATGCAACAATCAAGACTCGACCCGATGGCAAAACCTACGGCAACCTGCAGGTCGCATATATGGCACCAACGGAAATTCTCGCCACTCAACATTTTGAAAATTTCATCAAGTATTTCAAACACACCGGTATTTCAGTTGGACTCATTACGGGGTCAGGGTGTCGCAAATTCCCGACCAAGGTCGCCTCGGCCAAAGAACCGTGGACGGCAATTTCACGCACACAACTTTTGAAATGGGTCGCAAATGGCGAAATTCCCATTCTCATCGGCACCCATGCGCTCATTCAAAAGAGTGTGAAGTTTAAACATCTCGCTCTCGCCATCATCGACGAACAACATCGATTCGGCACGATGCAGAGAAAAAAACTTGTAACCAAAGAAGGTTTCGCCCCTCATCTCCTATCGATGACGGCAACACCCATCCCCCGCACACTCGCGCTCACGATCTACGGCGACCTTGATCTCTCTATCCTCGACGAGATGCCAATGGGACGCAAGCCAATCATTACCGAAATCGTACTTCCGAATGGACGCGACGCGGTCTATGCGTTCATTCGCAAAGAGCTCCAGAATGGTCGCCAAGCATACGTCATTTGTCCACGTATCGATGAGCCAGATCCAGAAAAGGAAATGGCCGTACAAGCACGCTCTGTCACCGCTGAGGCAGAGCATCTTCGCACGAGTATTTTTCCCGAGTACACAATTGGTATTTTGCATTCCAAAATGACACCAGCAAAAAAAGATGCTGTCATGGAAGAATTCTCGTCACACAAAATCGACATCCTCGTCGCAACAAGTGTCGTCGAAGTCGGTGTAAATGTACCAAATGCAACACTCATCATCATCGAAGGTGCTGAACGTTTTGGCCTCGCCCAACTCCACCAACTTCGTGGGCGTGTCATTCGAAGCAATCATCAAGCCTACTGCTATCTCTTCGCAGAGACAAAATCTGAAAAAACAGCCGATCGATTGAAAGCCATCAAAACTGCAAAAAATGGATTCGAGTTATCCGAACATGACCTGGCACTTCGTGGCGCAGGCGAACTTGGAGGCACAAAACAATGGGGCATCACCGATCTTGGAATGGAAGCAATTCGTAATATAAAAATGGTTGAAGCAGCGCGAGCGGAAGCGAGCGCGCTTGTTACGAGCGATCCACACCTCACGGACTACCCCGCAATGAAGGCATTACTTGATATCAAGAAAGTAGAAATTCACTTCGAGTGACGAGTAAGAGTTTGTAGATCAACAACTTCATCCGTCTCATCAACAATTTCACCCACGAGTTGTTCGAGAACATCTTCAAAAGTCACGACACCGACAGTAATTCCACTCGGATTTTGGACGACAGCCATATGATTGCGTGTCGCAAGGAAAATACCCATGAGATCATCGACACGTTTCGTCTCAGGTACAAAAAGTGGTGTCGTCATAAAATGAGCAACAAGTTCTTTGTCGTTATCACGCGCAAGTGCTGAGAGCAATTTGTTGGTTTGTACGACACCGACAATCTTGTCGATGGTTTCGCCGAATACTGGATAGCGAGAGTATGGTTTGTTTAAAAGCACAACAGATACCTCACGTACCGTGGCATTCCCAGGCAATCCCTCAACAACATCGCGGGGCGTCATGATATTTTTTGCAATAAGATCGTTGAGTGTAAAAACGCGCTGAATGAGTACTTGTTCATCGTGTTCAATAGAGCCTTCGGCCTCTCCCATCTTGGAAAGCATACGCAACTCTTCTTCCGACACAACACGATTCTTCGTGAGAAATCCTCGCGTCAGCATATCAAGCAAAAACGTAATCGGCATAAATATCTGTGTAAGGAAGTAGACTGGTGGAGCGAACGCAAGTGAGATTTGTTTCGCATAATTCTCACCAAGCATTTTTGGAATGATCTCTCCAAGAAGCACTATCGTAATCGTAAGAAATGTTGAAATCGCACCAATGACTTGATTACCATAGAGTTCTGTCGCAACGTGTCCCACATAAATAGAGCCCGCGATCGTGATGCCGTTGTTTAAGATCACAAGCGTGATAATTGAATGATGAAGCTTCTCTTTGACGCGCACGAGGGAAGCGCTCCCGCGCTTCCCCTTCTCAAAAAGGAGTTTCGCGCTCGCAAGTGGCAAACTAAAGAATGCTGCCTCAAGACACGCACAGACGGCAGCTCCAAGGATAACGAGAACAATGATGATGATAAGTTGGGTCATAGAATGTCCACCCTCCTGGACTCGAACCAGGGACCAAACCGGTATAAGCGGTTCGCTCTACCAACTGAGCTAAGGGTGGATATTAAGCACGAATTCAATAGTATAAACAAACACACAATAATGCAATCTATCTTGAAATTTGTTGCAGATACTTAACACCCATCAAAACTTGATTCGACAACTTCACATCATCAACCGTGATAGAGCAAGTCCCCTGACCAAAGCCATTCTTATATGTAATTTCAGAAAATAAATTCTTTTTTACGTATGGTTTTCTGAACTGTGACAGAGGTAAACCAAGCGTTTTTGACCAAAAATTCATTTGTTTTTTTATGTTCATATCAGCATACAAATGAAGATGCACTTTCATCTTCGAGTTAGGTACTCCAAACAAAGTGAGCCATCGTATAAAAAATTGAACCATCGCCGGATTCGTATTCGTTAATTCAATGCCCGCCTCTCTCGTTTTCGTTCCTTCTGCCCAGTACAAGAACAGTCCTGAAATAAATACTTCTCGTGGTGTAAGTTTCCCGATCTTTTTCACAACTTCGTTATATGCGTCACTCATTCGAAGCTCCTTCTTTCGGCGCATGGTATTTCGATACCTTTCAATTCGAACTGGATTGTCCGCTCTCAATTCGCGAATACGTTTTTCAGATAGCGGAATCTCTGCCAACCACCTACTTAAAGTGCTCTTACTAACATTCAGAATTTTTTGGATTTCATTATAGCTAGATCCCTCTTTTCGAAGATGCATAGCTTTTTGTTTTTCTAATGTAAGTGCCATCGGTACTAACAAGTATAGCATATAGTACATGGAACTTCATTAATCTTATACCCGGCATAGCAAAAAAAGTCGCCGTTCGGCGACTTTTTTGCGTGTTCCAATTTTAGACCTTGTTCCCGCTCGATTATGCCTTCGCAATCTCAGCCACAACGTCTACCTTCTTCTTGAGCGTAATACCGTGTGATTTGATTATCGCTTCGTACTCAGGCTGTTCGAGTGTTTCAACTTCGACAAGCTTATCGGCGATAGCATCGAGTGTTTTGCGATGATCCGTGAGTACCTGTGTGGCACGCACGAGACCTTCGTCCATTATTTTCTTGACCTCTGAATTCACGATCGCGTGTGTAGCCTCAGACATATCTCCATCAGCTTGTGCGCCACCTGAGATTGTTCGTCCGCCATCGCTCTCAAGAGCAACAGGACCAATCACATCAGACATTCCCCAGCGAGTGACCATTGCACGAGCGAGTCCTGTCGCCACCTGCAAATCATTTGATGGACCTGTCGTAATATCTCCGAAAACCATTTTCTCAGCTGCCATTCCTCCAAGTGCCATCGCAATATCGTCGAGAAATTCACTCTTGGTCTGAAGCTTGCGTTCCTCAAGTGGAATCTTGAGCGTATATCCGCCAGCGCGTCCGCGTGCAACGATTGAGACTTTGTGGACTGGATCAGCGTGAGGAAGCACAGAAGCAACGAGGGCATGACCACCTTCGTGGTATGCAGTAACTTTCTTTTCCTCGGTTGAGAAGAGGTGACTCTTACGCTCAGGTCCGAGCATAACTTTTTCGATCGAGCGCACAAGATCGAATTGCGAAACTTTTTTGCGATTTTCACGTGCAGCAAGGATCGCTCCTTCGTTCATAAGTGAGTATAAATCTGCACCAGAGAATCCGCTCGTACGTTCTGCAATAATGACAAGGTTTACATCTTCAGCGAGTGGCTTTTTGAGCGCATGCACTTTGAGAATTTCTTCACGATCGCGACGATCGGGAAGATCGAGCACAACACGGCGATCAAAACGTCCTGGACGGAGCAAGGCTGGATCAAGCACATCATTACGGTTTGTTGCCGCCATTACGATGACTTTGTCGTTTGGTTCGAATCCGTCCATTTCAACGAGAATCTGGTTCAGTGTTTGTTCGCGTTCGTCATTGCCTCCACCGACGCCAGTACCGCGCACGCGCCCGACCGCGTCAATCTCGTCGATGAACACGATCGCGGGCGCTGCGCGTTTCGCCTTCTGAAAAAGATCGCGTACACGCGAGGCACCAACACCCACAAACATCTCTACGAATTCAGAACCCGAGAGATGGAAGAATGGCACATTCGCCTCCCCCGCCACAGCGCGAGCAAGCAATGTCTTTCCTGTACCAGGAGCACCCGTGAGCAAAACACCTTTTGGAATACGCGCACCAATGTCGAGAAACTTTTTAGGATTCTTCAAGAAGTCGACAATCTCTTTCAATTCTTCTTTGGCCTCTTTTGCACCAGCCACATCTTTGAACGTGACACGATTGTTCTGATCCGATGGATCAGTCATGCGAGCTTTGGATTGACCGAATGTGAACGCTTGCATGCCGGCACCTTTTGCTTGTCGCGAGAGATACCAGAAAAAGAAAATGATGACGATGACCGGAAGTACGATTGGCACAATGTTGAAAATCCAGTACATTGCGTCAGTTGATGATTTCACGGTGATGTCCGTCGCACTGACTTTGTCCGTTGGCACGCCGTAATTCTTGAGTGTCTCCGAGAGCGATGCTTCAACTTCTTTTTTAGCAGTCACGGTCGAACCATCTTGAAGCTTGACCGTAAGTGCATCACCATCGACTTCGATTGTTTTTACGGTACCGCTCGTCACATCTTTAGCGAGTTCAGAAAGCGAAATACTTTTGTCTGCGGGCTTTGATGCTCCAGAGAAAAAGATATACGCCGCCGTAATGATCATGAAAATGAGCACGGTGATGAGAATATTTCGTCCAAGACTCGTTGGTGGCACAGGAACTTTTCCGCCTGGAATGGGAGCCTTGCCTTTCTCCTCGTCTATCTTCGGGTCTTTATTATTTGTAGTCATATATTATATAGGTTATTTGCGACTTCTCCGCGCGAATCGCTCAGGACTCCGCACCAGAGAAGTAGGGGCATTATACATGAAAACATACCATCAGGATACCTATATTTATTCGTTTTTATTTGTATTCTATCTCCATAAAATCCATGAAATACAAAAAATGCCTCGATCAAAAATCGAGGCATTGGTAAGCAATGTTTAATATTGTCTAGTGCTTAAACCAGGTTACTAAACGAAATCGGAACTTTTTAAAGACATCTTCTTCATTAGGTTCATACTGACCATCAAGTATTCTTAGTCCTTGATCGAATGAAAGCCCATGACGTCTCAACCACAGGATTGAAAAACCCAATCCGTTTGTTGAGTCCCAACCCAAGTAGAATAAGGACCGGTGGTAGTCTACACTGGCGAATTCGCAAAGCGAGATGCCAATATTTTCCAATCTCAAAAGGGAAAATCTCATAAACATTATTTTTTTCACTCTCATAAACATTTATTTAAGGATACACATTTGGTTAACTCCCCCATCAGCCACCACACGAGAGCTCACGAGGGAATTAACCAACTCCTTAAAAAACGTACAAGAAAAACTTGATCAATATGATCACATATTAACCATACTATGTCAAATATAACCAAAGAGCCTAGTTCATGAAAACAAGCATCTGCTGCTCTCCCCCTGCATCAATAATTCGCTTGTAAGTACCAATCTTCCACCCCTCAGGACTAGTAATAAGACCATGCTGGGTAAAACCTATTTCATATCCATCCACCATGGTCCCCCGTGGACACCTAGATCCATTCCATTTTAAGTAGTAAATCTTTTTAGAGTTACGCTTGGATTCTTCAATCAAAGCGTTGAGTGTATGTTCGAGATCTTTATCTCCAAGATCTAGTTTGCTTTTATCGAATGCTGACCAAAATTCATTCCAGTCAGAAAAATCACTGATATCAGTTACTTTTACATTATTTTCTTTATATACCCTCCTTTACTACGTAAAATGGCAAGAACTCCATTTCGATTTCCGTCTTTATCAACCACAGTAATTGAACCCTTTTTGTCTGTTCGTAAAATTGCCTCCTTGTCCCTTTCCCCCTCTGCCCCAAACATAACCTGGTCTCCCGCTTTAAAACCATTATTTGTAAAAACGAGAGCATATGGATCATCTTCTAACGGAAAACCACTTTTCATTCCTCTTCCAAATTTGCCAGCGAATACTGCCTGCTCACGTTCAAAATCTTGCCAAGTTATTTTAGTCTCTTTTTCAAGACTCGTATTTTGAACAAGCTCGTATACAGAGCTGCTCGTTTTTATATACGTTTTCCCTTCGTTTGTTGCTGCATCAGTTATATTGCTGATGATAGCGGTATTGCCGTGAAAACGAATCGGCTCACCTAATTTTACATCTGTTGCAAGTACTCCTCTAACAGAAGTTCCGACAGGTACGCTTGATGTCGTGAGGATTTTTCTTTTTATAAACTCAACTTCCGTACCAACACTCAAGTGCAGACTTTCCAGTAAAATCTCTGCCTGTGACTTTCGTTTTTCTAAACCACCCATCTTTGGTTGCATGCGCCAAGTATATCACTCTAAGGTTCAAAAAGTACCCTATGTATAAAAAAATACCCCCAGGATTTCCTAAGGGTAATGTACTTGAAACCATTTTTTGAAAAAATATACTTTTCAAAACTTCAAACAATGAACTTAACTATCTCTGTTTAAAACAAAAGAACATACTTCATTTGAAGCTACGGCACATATACAGTACCCAAAATCACTACGCTACACTGCGACTGGACACTCGCCGTTACAGTGGATTCTGCCGAGTGGCACAAGCATCGTTTATGATGCGAATAAATTTCTTTCTGACATCAGTGCAAATCACATATGGATCATGCGTGATGTTAAAGTAAGTACTTTCATCGCCTGGATAATAAGTAGTGCTCTGGCAAGAAATAATTACTAAGATCAGATCAAAATAATTCTGCACAAGGAACCTCTTTTCATTTTCCGGACGAGCGATAAACTCGCTGATGACATCAAGCACAGTAGCCTGACCGCTCCGATTGGTTGCCACATTTTCAGCAACAATTGTAACTCCTGAAAGCGGACCCCAAAATGCAATGTCAATTTGGTCCACACTATTATACTTACCACCCTGTTTCAAATCCAAGTGTGCGACTAGCTCGTCTAACACATCCTGGTCAAGGTTTTTAAATTGAGATACATGGGTATTTGTCCCATAATCCTCATGGTTTTGTTCGTCATTTACGCGAGCACGAACGCTGATCGCTTGCTTAAATAATGCAAGACTTTGTTTTCTAAGAGATGCTGCTTCTTTCACATTTTGCCTCTATTTTGTTCAGGCGCTGTAGCAACAAGCTTTGCGACCACAGCGCTTGAACAAAGGGCGATTTCAAAGAATTATTTTAATATAAAAACATATTTATATATTAAAGTCAACTAAAATAGACAAAAGACCTTATCGTATATGGCTTTTCTGTAAAAAGTGGCCACCTAGCGAAATATGTTGAGCCGCTTAAAAGACTACCTTTCTCGGTTTTGGAGGTATTACCAATCAAGCCCAGCAATGCAGAAATTGCTTGTAGATGCTTGATGCTTCTCTGTTTCAAAAGACACGAGGGTAGTATTAAATTAAAAAATACAGCGGAAGATATGAATCTACCCGCTGTATCAATAATTGTTTTAGACTAAAACCCGTTAACACTTATCCCGCTGCCTACATTTATTCCGACACTTCCATCTTGGGTATCTATTGATATCCCGCCAAGGTTTATGCCTAAATGGCCATCAGTCATTAGGGAGACTGAGGATTCGCCGTCTCCGCCACCCGAAGATGAACCTCCGCCACCATTTCCGCCATCTTCATCATTATCTATCAAAACTGCAAGGAGGATTAGAAATATAATCATCCCTAAGATAACAAGAATTACCGGGTACATGCATTCTGAAATGGAAAAGAAATTTCTTATTGGTTCTTCAAAGTGCAATGAAGCCCAGCCTCCGCCGATCAACAGCGCGAGAAGAATTAAAATACTAATCGTTTTTTTCATAAACCTTGTTTTAGAGGTTAACTCATACTCCCATCTATTGAGAGAACCAGTAAACCTCTAAAATTAAGATCAGTTTAGTCACATGGTAACATATTTATATTAAAAAGTCAAGTAAAATACAAGAAAAACCTTATATTATAAGGCTTTTCTTAAAAAAGTGGACACATGCCGAAATTTGTCGAACCGCTTGAAAGACTACCTTTCTCGGTTTTGGACTTACTATCAATCTAGTCCTACCATACAGAAACTCCTTGTTGATACTGGATAGTTCCCGCTTATAGATGCTTGATACTTCCCCGTTTCAAAGGGCACAAGGAGAGTAACGAATAAAAAAACCAGCTAGAAAATTTTCCAACTGGCTACCTCATAAATCGAGGATTTTTAAAATTAAGCAATCGCTTGTTGTGTTCCTTTTGAAAAAGGGAACTTGCTTTTTAGTGCACGCCAAGCGAATCGGCGCCAAACCCGAAATGGTAACTGAATATATCCGCAATCCCATGCGTGCTGATAGGCCTCTTCAAGGGCTGCCATTAATTCGGCTTCGTGTCCTTGAATTGGGGTTTTGGAATACGGGCTGTTTGGTAGAGACAAGGCGTAATTCACTTTTTCTGTGTTGAAGTAGCTGGCTTCCATTTTCCCTGTAGTACTATTGATGTGATACAGGATCACATGTGTGCTTTTTTTCATAATTGTCTGTTTTTTGTTTAAAATATTCCCGCAAAAACTAACTAGGTTAGCTTCTCTGGGAATATTTCAAACGCTAAACAGAATTTTTAACGAACCTAGCTGAAGCGTATGGTAACATATTTAGTATATAAAGTCAAGTAAAATACAAGAAATACCTTATTAAATAAGGATTTTCTTTAAAAGTGGACACACAGCGAAAAACGTTGAACCGCCTGAAAGACTACCTTTCTCGGTTTTGGACTTACTTCCAAAGCAGTCCGACTATGCAGAAATTGCTTGTAGATACTGGGTAGTTCCCTTTTGTGCGAGGCACAAGGAGAGTATTGAACGAGTATAAAAAAATAATACCCTCAGAATTTATTCCAAGGGTACATGTAATTAAGCACTTTTTTTGAAAAACAAAATTGTGTTTTCAAACTCCAAACAATGAACTTAGATTCATCCGTCCATACGTAAGAATAATTACTTCATTTGAAGCTACGGCACTTATACAGTACCCAAGAAATCAGCTATCTGATCGTCGCTTACCACGTAAGCATCGACAGAATAGCCGAGGCTAATGGCCTCCATTTCGTGTTCTTTTTGACCAAGAACCCAAGTGTATCCATCTACCCAATCAAGAATCTCCGCAGAGACAACAATATACCTAACGCTCTCATGTTTCGACAAAAAGTCGCGCAAGGAATCAGTTATGGTATTTTCCTTAACTTCCAGTTCGACATTAACGAGTCGCCCTGCTTGATAGATCCGCACAAATAATCTTTTTGTGTTGCGAACTACCATGTAATCATTCAGGAAATCGTGAAATCCTAAATCGAAATTAAACTTCGGCCTCCAGTGGTTTTTCTGGTAATGCCTTTTGATTGACTGCTGAGCATTTCTATATGCTCGGTTACTGATTTGTTTTTCCATATATCGCCCATTTTGTTCGAGCGCCACAGAAACAAGGCTTGCGGCCATGGCGCTTGAACAAAGGCTTTTCAAACCCAAATTCGCATCTGAATCCGAACACCTGTAGAGTAGAGAAATGAAAAAAACAAAAAGTTTTCGCATCTTTCCAAAAGCGAAAGAAACGAGATCTTTCTGTTGAAAGAAAAAAGATATTCCCTCCGAGGAATTGCACGGG
>CAITQP010000012.1 GCA_903894565.1 uncultured bacterium | reverse complement strand
TTAAGAAAAATTGTAAGCCGATTTGGGGAAAGTTTCCGATGAAGCTCTACAAATCAAAAACAGGTTGCGATTTTCTCACAACCGACGAAACATTTCTTTGCAAACTCAGTTCACACACGACAGTTCCAGTCTTGTGCATGGTTCTGTGTACAACACCTGGTTATTACGACTGGGTAGTCGTACGTAGTTGACCAAGAATCGTATCTTGGTAAATCAGGTGCTAGATACCTGATGAGCGAGACGATGAAGAAGACTATCCTGAACCTTGAGCCGGAAAAAAATAAAAATGAAATAGAAAAAGTAAAAAATAATTTTTGTATGCAATACATTTAAAAAAATTTGTAAAAAATAAAAAAATAATTTCAAAAAAATATTTTCTAAAAAAAAATTTCAGAAAGTTTTCCACAGTTTTCTCAAAAAAACATTGCGAGTGTGATGCGCATGTAGGATAATTATTGTAGTCGCATTTAGTTTAGTCACAAAATTTTTTTTCTTAAATTTTATTTTGAAAAAAAATAATTGTGCGGTCGGAATTAAATGCCACTTACAAATAATTTAGATAATAAAATTATGGCAGCAAAAAAGAAAGCAGTTAAGAAGACAACAAAGGCGAAAGCAAAGCCAGCAGCAAAAAAGAAGACCGCAGCAAAGAAGAAGCGCGCGTAATATCTTTTGTTTCCCACTTACGAAATTCGCTCGACCGCAAGGTCGGGCGTTTTTCGTTTTTGGAGAGTCTTTCTAAAGCGCTTCATTTTGACCCGATTTTGGGGTATAATCAGCACCTTATGTCTATAGTCACAAGCATATTCGGAAACCCGACATCGAAGTTTCTCGCGGAGGCAAAAGGTATCGTTAAACAGATCAATGCTCTCGAAGAAGGCCTCAAAACCCTTCCAGATCAAGCCTTTCCCGAGAAGACCAACGAATTGAAAGCTCGCCTCCAAAAAGGTGAGACACTTGACCAGATTTTGCCTGAGGCATTCGCGCTTGTGCGTGAGGCATCACGTCGCACACTCGGTCAGCGTCATTATGATGTGCAAATGCTTGGAGGTATCGCACTACATCGTGGAAATATTGCTGAGATGCGCACTGGAGAAGGAAAGACACTCGTTGCAACACTTCCAACATATTTGAATGCGCTCACTGGGCTCGGTGTACACGTTGTGACAGTCAACGATTACCTCGCACGTCGTGATGGTGTATGGATGGGGCAAGTCTATGGATTTCTCGGACTCTCACTTGGTGTAATCAATTCCCAAAACGCATCATTCGTTTACGATCCATCACACACAGACAAACAAGCAGTCTCGAGTGGTGTTGAGATGTACAAAGTCGTATATGAATTTCTTCGACCATCAACTCGCCGTGATTCATATGCTACTGATATTACATATGGAACCAATAATGAATATGGTTTCGACTATTTGCGTGACAACCTTGCACAAAACAAAGAAGGACTTGTTCAGCGTGAACACAACTACGCAGTAGTAGACGAGATCGACTCAATCCTTATCGATGAATCACGCACGCCACTCATCATTTCATCTGAAGCTGCTGAGTCAGAAGATTTTTACCGAACATTTTCTGGTATCGCGCAGTCTCTCATCGCAGAGGAAGACTACATTGTTGATGAGAAAAAGAAAGCCATCTCGCTCACTGACGCTGGTATTTCAAAAGCCGAAGCACAACTTGGCATAGACAATATATATACAGAGAAGGGAATCAAATATGTGCATCATCTTGAAACGGCAGTTCGTGCCAAGGCACTTTTTATTCGCGACCGAGATTACGTTGTCAAAGATAACGAAGCAATCATTGTTGATCAATTTACCGGGCGCATGCAACCAGGTCGTCGCTGGAATGAAGGTTTGCATCAGGCTATTGAAGCCAAGGAGGGTGTAAAGATTCAAAAAGAAACTCGCACTGCTGCTTCGATTACGTTCCAAAACTATTTCCGTTTCTACAAGAAGCTCTCTGGAATGACGGGAACGGCGAAGACGAGCGAAGAAGAATTCCGCAAAGTATATGGACTCAATGTTATTGAGATGCCAACACATCGCGATATTAAGCGTGTTGATCACAACGATCTCATTTACCAAACAGAAAAAGGGAAGTGGCAGGCGATAGCGCGTGAAGTCAAAGAACGTCACGAGAAAGGTCAGCCTGTACTCATTGGTACGATTTCGATTGAACGAAACGAATTACTCTCTGCTTACTTGCGTGATGCAGGCGTGCCACACACAGTACTCAATGCAAAGAATCACGAGAAAGAAGGTGAGCTCATTGCTCAGGCTGGAAAACGAGGAGCGGTGACTGTTGCTACAAACATGGCGGGTCGCGGTATCGACATTATTCTTGGTGGAATGCCAAGTACTGAAGAATCACGCGCAGAAATTCGTGATATTGGTGGACTCTTCGTCCTTGGTACAGAACGTCATGAAGCTCGCCGTATCGACAACCAGCTTCGCGGACGTGCTGGTCGCCAAGGAGATCCTGGTGAGACACGATTTTACGTATCGCTCGAAGATGATCTCATGCGGGTATTCGGTTCAGACCGCATCAAAAACATGATGGGCCGTTTTGGTATTCCTGAAGATCAGCCAATCGAGAATAGCCTCATCAACAAATCGCTCGAGGGCGCACAGAAAAAAATCGAAGGGTTCCATTTCGATGCACGTAAGTACACACTTGAATACGACAATGTGCTTTCACATCAGCGCAACATCGTTTATGCACGTCGCCGTACTATGCTCATGGCACAGCAGAATGATGTTGAGAAATATCTCGCTGAATTTATTGGTGCTGATGAAGCCATGCAAACACTTGTTACAGAAAAACAAGCAAGTGTTGGAGATGTCGCCTTTCTTGAAACTTTCCGTCGCATTGTGCTTTATGTCACAGACCTTTTGTGGACTGATCACCTTGAAACGATGGATTATCTTCGCACTTCGGTCAATCTTCGTGCATACGGTGGACGCGAACCGCTCGTTGAATATCAGCGTGAAGGACTTCGTTTGTTCCGAGATATGGAATATGTGTTTCGCTCACAAGTCACTGACATGATCGGTACTATTAATGTACAAGCAGCACAGCAAACGATTCGTCTTCCGGATCAACCAGTGGCTGATCCCGCAATACTCCGAGAAATTCACATGGAAGCACTTGGTAACGGACTTGATACAACAATCTCACCAACAAACAGTGCGACAAACACAAACAACGGAGACATGAAAGTTGCCAAAGTTGGACGTAATGAACCATGCCCGTGTGGAAGTGGGAAGAAATATAAGAACTGTCACGGACTGTAATACAGAGCATGTGTAAGCAGATACCAAATACACTCCCATAGCGGGAGTGTATTTGGTATACTTATTGTGTATTTTATATACACCGCTTTTTACCATTATTAGTACTACGTAGAATTTTTATGAAAAAATATGTATTGAGTATCGTGTTTGTTCTCGTATTTTTTGTGCCGTTGCATCGTGTTGGTGCGACGACGGTGTCGAGTACAGATTCGTTTACGACACCCGTTGCTTTTGGTGATTCTGGGGCGAACGTACTCAAGATTCAACAATTCCTTCACGATAATGGTTTTCTTTCTGGTTCATTCGGTGGTTACTACGGCCAAGTAACAGCAAAAGCAATCGAACGTTTTCAAAAACAAGCGGGTATCTCTCCTACGAACGCAAAACGAGTTGGTCCCAAAACGCTTGCTGCATTAAATGCAGGAGGTGGAACGATGAGTATTCCTGTTACAAAAACACTTCCTGCTACGAACATTTCACAAACAACTGCGACATTGAATGCTGCACTGACCGCGACAACACAAGCAAACACGGTAACTCCAGTATTTTTGTATGGAACAACTACCGCATACGGATCGACAATAAAAAGTGTCGCGTCGGAACTTTCAGTGAGCGCGTCACTTACACAATTGATCTGCGATACAACATATCATTATATGATTAGTGCAACGAATACCTCAGGAACGTCGAGCGGGGGAGACGCTACCTTTACTACATCAGCATGTGTAAGAACATAATGAATGCTATGAAAAAATATTCTTTTTTTGTTGGGTTGTTTGTAGCGGTTCTCTCGCTGGGTGTTGCGACACATCAAGCAAACGCTGGTACTTTGTATCGCGTTGATACGGGAACAGTAGCTTCTGGTATCACGAGAACGAGCGCGATCATCGGAGCTAACGTGTTTGGGACAACGACAATTATCAGTCCTGTCGTTACTGCCACTGGTTTCACTGGGACTTTTGGACCTGACATCATATATACAGGATCATGGAACGTGACATCGTTTCCAATAACGGCAACACTTACTGGACTTACGTGTGGTACTCGATATACCTATCAAGCATTTGCAACGACCATTGATGGTACGATTCGCGGCTCGACGTCGTCATTTGTGACAACGTCATGTTCTCCTGTTGCTCCAAGCGTGCAAATAAATTCGGCAACATTGTCGGGGAGCGTTGTCTCTGTTGTGGGCCAAGTGAATGATCTCGGATCATCTCCCTCAGTGAGTGTTGCCTTTTCTGCGACACCGCTCATTGGCACGGCGACTTCGTTCACCGTCGCTTCAGGGTATGGTACTCAGACTGCATTTACTGGAACGGGGGCAACAAACGGACTTTTTACTGCAACATATACGACTTCTTGCGGTACTGCTCCGGTTACGTATACATTTAATTCCACCGCTACAGGTATCGATGGAATGGCTCGCTCGACACTGACTGGTCCAACGGGATATCAATCAAAAACAGTAACCGTTCCCGCCTGTCCAGTCCTTCCTCCGGTTGTTGATGTTGTGTCTGCTGTTGCAACAAGTCAGACCACGGCAACAGTCACCGCGAATATTTCATCACTTGGTACGAGTGGGTCATCTGTTGCACTTCGTGAAGTTGATGCCGTCACTGGAACTGCAACTCGTTCTTGGACTGAACACGGAACATTTGGAACGGGAACATTTTCCGGTACGATTACCGGTCTCACATGTGCTACGCACTATCTCGCGACTGCAAGTATGCAAAACTACGCGTCAGTCACGACCCCTAGTTTTGTGAATCTGTATTTTGATACACCCGCATGTACTCCACCAGCGCTTCCAACGGTAGTGACTGTTTCTGCGACAGCGGTTACTGCAACTACAGCAACATTCAACGGAAGTATCTCGGCAGAATATCCGAACGCAACTGCGATTGGTTTTGGATACAACACCACGACGACCACAACAACGGGAACGGATCCTTCAATTAGTGCATCGGGCTCATATGCGACAGGTCCATTTACTCTCAACATCACAGGACTTACCTGTAATACGGCGTATCATTTTCGCGCGTATGCAACAAACACGGTTGGTCAAGGATGGGGATCTGACCTCGCATTTACGACAAGTTCGTGCCCGGTACTGCTTCCTGTTGTGACAACAAATCCAGCAGGATCAATCACGACAAACTCAGCAGTTTTATTTGGGAACTTGGCCTCACTTGGCGGTGCAATGAATACAACAGCATATTTTGATTATGGAACAACAACCGCATATGGTACTCACTTAACTGCAGGCACGCCAGCTCAGCCAATGACGGCAACAGGTTCATTCTCAACAGCACCATCAATGTTTGCTTGTGGTACGCTGTATCATTTCCGAGCTTCGGCAACAAACACCGCAGGTACTGCCTATGGATCTGACCTCACATTCACCACGCTCCCATGTCCAGTTGGATTGCCGACTGTTGTGACGACTGCAGCGACAAGTGTTACGTCATCTTCTGCGACGCTAAATGGTAGCCTAACCAATCTTGGCGGATCATCAAGTGTGACTGTTGGTTTTAATTACGGAACAACAACTGCCTATGGATCGATAGCTACCATCACGACTCCGATGACTGCGACGGGAGTATTCAATAAAGGATTGACTGGGCTCGTGTGTAATACGACATATCACTATCAAGCATATGGTACGAACACCGCAGGGACCGCATATGGACCTGACCTCACATTCACAACTACCGCGTGTCCTGTTGGGTTAGCTGTAGTGACGACCAATACTGCTACTTCCATCACTATTTCGAGCGGCACGATTAACGGAACAATTACTTCTACTGGTGGAGCGACTGTTACTGCTCGTGGGTTCAATTATGGAACAACAACCGCCTATGGATCGACGGGTACTTCGACTGGTTCATTTGGGGTTGGCTCGTTCAGTGCAAATGAAACAGGACTCTCGTGCAATACGACATACCACTATCGAGCATTCGCAACAAACACCGCAGGTACTGCATATGGATCTGACCTCACATTCACCACGCTCCCATGTCCAGTTGGATTGCCGACTGTTGTGACGACTGCTGCGACAACGATTGCGATGACGAGTGCGACACTCAATGGATCAATCACTGCAACTGGCGGAGTGAATGCAACAACTCGTGGATTCAATTATGGAACGACGACTGCGTACGGAAGTACGAGTTCGACGACTGGCTCCTATGGAGTTGGAGCGTTTACGAGTGCGCTTACATCGCTTACGTGTAATACGATCTATCATTACCAAGCGTTTGCTACGAATACTTCTGGCACGGCATATGGTTTAGATCTATCGTTTACGACAAGCGCTTGTCCTGTCGGCATTCCAACGGTGGTTACAAATTCAGCAACTTCTGTCGCGCTTACAACAGCAACACTCAACGGAACAATTACTGCTACTGGTGGATCAACAATTATCGGCCGTGGATTTAATTACGGAACGACGACTTCATATGGATCAACTGCGGGAACGACTGGCTCATACGGAGTTGGAGCATTTAGCACTGACCTTACTGGTCTTTCGTGTGGAACAACATATCACTATAGAGCGTTCGGTACGAATAGTGCTGGAGCTGGTTTTGGATCTGACCTCACATTCACAACAAGCACTTGTGCGATTGCTCCGCCGGTAGTTGTTACACACGCAGCGGCTTTGATCACGGACACGTATGCTCAATTGAATGGTTCAGTTACTGTCATTGGTTCCGGTTCGACGAATGCTTATCCAGGATTTAATTATGGAACAACGACTGCCTATGGTATGACCCTCTCTGCCTTTCCTGTTCTTTCTGCTCCAGGTAGTTTTTTGAGCGATGCTGTATCTCTCGATTGTAATACTTTGTATCACTATCAAGCGTATGCAACGAATACTTTGGGTGCTACTGGCTACGGGGCTGATATGACATTTACCACAAATCCTTGTATTACGGGAGCGTCAGTCGCAACAACTTCTTCAAGTGGTCTCACAATGACGACTGCAACTTTGAATGGTAATCTGCTTTCAGATGGAGGAGATCCTTCGACTGTAACGTACTTTGATTACGACACTACAACTGCATATTCGATGTCTACATCAGGAATACCTCATGGAGTCGGTTCATTTAATGATTCAATTTCTGGTCTCACGTGTGGGACTCTCTATCATTTCCGTGCATCGGCGCTCAACTCATTCGGTTCTAATCACGGACTCGACATGACATTTACCACAAGTCCTTGTCCTGTTGGACGTCCAACAGTAGCGACGGTCTCAGCAACATCAATCACGACAACGAGCGCAACATTGAATGGCTCGCTTACGGCTACCGGTGGGGCACTATCGACTACGACTGGATTCAATTACGGAACAACAACTGCATATGGAAGCACTCTTACGTATGGTGGAATGTCGAGTGTTGGTTTGTTCAATTCGAGTACTTCGAGTCTCACTTGTAACACGCTCTATCATTACCAAGCGTTTGCAACAAATACGGCTGGAACTGTTTACGGATCTGATCTCACGTTTACGACGAGTCCATGTCCAGTTGGATTGCCAAATGTTGTGACGAACTCAGCAACTTTGGTAACGGCGACAAGTGCTACGATGAACGGGGCTATCGTTTCGACTGGTGGAGCAAATGAAACTGCCGTTGGATTCAACTATGGAACAACGACAGCATATGGTACAACGAGCACAACGACTGGTTCTTTTGGAGTAACTTCATTTGCAACTGGATTGACGGGTCTCTCATGTAACACGACATATCACTATCAAGCATTTGCAACCAATATCACTGGTACGACACGTGGTGCTGATACAGTATTCACAACGGCTCCATGTCTTCCTCTGGTTCTCACCGTATCCTCGGGTTCGATAACGCAAACATCAAGTGCTTTGTCAGGAAATCTTACCAATCTTGGAGGGGCGGGAAGTGCTACTGTTGGATTCAACTACGGAACTACAACGTCATACGGAACTACCGCAACATACGGTTCACTTTCTGGAGTTGCCGTGTATAGCTCGACGGTTTCAAGTCTCACGTGCAGTACTCTCTATCACTACCGAGCCTTCGCAACAAACACAGCTGGCACGGCATATGGATCTGACCTCACATTCACAACGCTCCCATGTAATCCAGCTGTAACGACGGTATCAGCAAGTATGGCTTCTATTTCTACGGCAACATTTATCGGTAACCTTACGGCTACTGGTGGTACCGGGGTAGTGAATAACGTTGGATTTAATTACGGACCAACGACTTCATATGGAACAACAATCGCTGCTTCAACCCCAACTGGAGGCATCCGTAGTACAACAGGTTCATTCTCTGTTGTTGCTTCTGGTCTTCCAACGGCAGGAGGGACGATGGCAAGTGATCCACTTCACTCGGCAATCTCCTGTAACGCGCCATGGCACATGCGTGCCTTTGCTACCAATACTGGAGGGACGGCATACGGAGCAGATGTTTCCTTCTGTAACTAGGTAGGGTATAGTGCATGTCCTATGTCTATCATGCTTCAAGCCCTCTTTTGTGTTTTGGTCCTCGCGATTATTTATGCGTCATATATCCATAACACGGAGTACTACCATAAGATATTCGCCTTGTTTCCGGACTTTAGTCGTGCTTGGCAGTTTACCAACCCTGAATATGTAAAAATTCAGGTCTTGGTTCACCGCAATTACGCCGAACAAGTCAAAAATGCTATTAAAAGTGCCCATCCTATGGCTGAGCCAGTCATCCTGTCGAACATCGGTGAACGTCCAAACCACGTTGTTCATGGTCATGATGTCCACAGTCACTAAATTAGACTACAATACTAGACAAGTCGTCAACATATGTGCTCGATAAAACCCTTATAAAATAAGGGTTTTATCGTTTTGACACCCTCTAAAAATGTTGTATAACTATTGACGTGGAGGGTGCTTTGTGATACTATGTTTGGGAACCTGATATGGTAAAGGCGAAAGCTTATTACAAATATTGTATGGTTCTTTTTTCGTTTCTGGCAAGAAATTGAAAAAACCTTCCCGAAAAGAGACGTTGGCGGAGCAAATACCGTCATATTATGCAAAAGTATTTGAAACAATCCCTGCATTCATTCGTTGCCGTTCCCATTTTGGCAGCGAGCTTTGCATTGAACCCAGTTTCTGGCGTTCTTGCACAGTCACCAATTGCAGTAGCTATATCTCCAGATAAAATAGGGCCCCTCGTGGTTGAGAGTACTGATAACAAACAGTCCGATCTTGATCAAGAGGTTCAGTCTGACCTTGCACTCAAGGCAGCAAAAGTAGACGCTTTCTTTGCCAAATACGATCGTCCGGCAGAAGGTCTCGGTATGAAGCTTGTCTCGACAGCCCGTAAATACGGTCTTCCAGACTACTCTCTTGCTGGAATTCTACAGGTTGAGTCCTCAGGTCTTGCTTATTCGTGTCCGAACGACAAATGGAACGGATTTGGGTACGGATCATGTAATGGAACAAAGTTTCATTCAGCCGACGAAGCCATTGAAACTGTCGCCAAGACTCTCGCGGGTCAAAGTGATGGTACGGCGCGGTTTTACATGAACAAAGACTTTGTAAAAAGACTGAAAGTGTACAACGGTGAAGCGAACGCAAGTTATGTCTTCAATGTGAAGTGGGTGATGAATCAGATTGATTCTACTCCAACTGTACCAGCAGTCGCTATCGCGGGTCTCTAATCCGCACAAAAAAATCGCCTTCGGGCGATTTTTTTGTGCGGGAAAAGTATTTTATCGAGTGATGAGATACGAGGCGACGATGGCAGCGGTTTCTCCCCTAAGCGTAAGTTTTCCAAGTGAGCCAATGATGAGTCCTGTTTTTTGAGCTGTTTCTGTTTCTTCTTCGGTGAAGCCTCCTTCGGGCCCAATAAAGCAACTCGTGATTTCAGAGGTGTATTCTTCTTGCGTTAGTTCCTTGCCACTGAGATCAAAAAAGACTGAACGTCCTGGGGTAACTGAAATCATAGCTTCGGCAAGCGTCGTTGGCTCATTGAGAACGGGGAGTGTTGTGCGTCCAGATTGTTCACTTGCTTCGCGAATGATCTTTTCGATACGCTCACGATTGAAGCCAGTTTTTACGGTGCGGTTGGTGAGGATTGGCGTGATGGTTTCGATACCAATTTCGGTGGCCTTTTGGCAGATGAGTTCGAAGTTTTCGCGTTTTAGGAGCGCGCAAAAAAGCTCCGCTTTTTTGCGCGCCACACGTTCTGGCTTTTCAACGCTTTCAATACTTACCTGAGCCGAACTTCGATCCATACCCGTAATAGTTGCATGAGCTTCAAGCCCTTTACCATCACAGAGAATGATAGTATCTCCTGTTTTTAAGCGAAGCACGTTGCGCCACTGCGAAGCGAGTTCGCTATCAGTAATAGCAAGTGTCTTTTGGCTTAGATCAAAAGTGCCAATAAAGCGGTGAAGTCGCATAGATATGACTATAATACCACTCGAAAAGCTTAGAAAACAAGCCCATAATCTGGATTTGGAGGTTTCCGGTTTTTATGCTATAGTTGACATATGAAGAAAAATACTTCGTTTGCTGAAGCTTTGACGTTCGATGATGTCCTTGCGAAACCACGAGCAAGCGAGGTACTCCCGCGTGACGCAGTCACGAAGACACGATTATCAAAAGGAATCACGCTCGCGATTCCACTTGTTTCTGCCGCCATGGACACAGTAACCGAAAGTGCCATGGCTATTTCTATAGCTCGACTCGGAGGTATCGGTTTCATCCACAAGAATCTTTCCGTGGAGCAACAAGCTCGCGAAGTTCACCTCGTGAAGCGTGCAGAAAATATGCTCATCGCAGACCCTGTCACACTTCCAGATACGGCAACAGTCGGTGAGGCGACGAAAGTCATGCGTGAAAATGGCATCAAAGGTATTCCAATCGTCAACGATTCAAAACTCGTTGGTATTCTTACTCATCGTGACGTTCGTTCTGTTCATGACAAAGCAACGAGCGTGAGTGACGTCATGACCAAAGAAGTCATTACTGCGAAATCTGGTATCAGTATCGAAAAAGCGGAACAGCTCCTCCTCGCACACAAAATCGAAAAACTTCCAATCGTGAATAAAAATGGTGAACTCGTTGGTCTCATTACGTACAAAGACATCACACGAAGTCGTTTGTATCCAAACGCATCCAAAGATTCTCAAGGTCGTCTCCTCGTCGGAGCTGCAGTTGGAGTTGGCGAAGCTATGATGATTCGCATTGAAGCACTCATCAAGGCGGGCGTTGATATTGTTGTCGTTGATACGGCACACGGACACTCAAAGGGTGTGATTGATATGGTCAAGAACGTCAAGAAACGTTTTCCTGCTTTACAAGTTGCAGCCGGAAACATTGCCACAAAAGAAGCAGCTGAGGCACTCATCAAAGCAGGAGCTGACGCAGTCAAAGTCGGTGTTGGTCCCGGATCAATTTGTACAACTCGTATCGTTGCTGGAATCGGCGTACCACAGCTCACGGCAATTCTCGAAGCAGTAGAAGCGTGTGAAAAGGCCGATGTTCCTGTTATTGCCGACGGAGGTATTCGTTATTCAGGTGATATCGTCAAAGCACTCGTTGCGGGAGCTGATACAATCATGGCTGGATCACTCTTCGCCGCTACTGAAGAATCTCCTGGCGAAACAATCTTGCTCGATGGACGTCGCTACAAAACAATCCGAGGAATGGGATCGCTTGAAGCAATGCAGGCTGGATCAAAAGATCGTTATTTCCAAGACGCAGAAGATGATGTGAAGAAGCTCGTTCCTGAAGGAATCGTTGGACGTCTTCCATACAAGGGTCCACTCGTTGATATTGTCACTCAGCTCGTTGGAGGTCTCCGCGCTGGAATGGGGTATCTCGGAGCAAAGACGATCGCCGATATGAAAACTGCTGAATTCGTTCGAATCACGGCAGCCGGTCGTGCAGAAAGTCATCCTCACGATATTACTATCACCAAGGAAGCACCAAATTATAGTCGCCAATAATTTTTCTCTATTCTATCTATATGCAAACGAATGATAACAAGATTGACGTAGTAATCGGCCTGCAATGGGGAGATGAGGGAAAAGGAAAAATAGTCGACGCAATCGCAGGCAAGTATGATCTTGTTGCGAGATTTCAAGGTGGATCGAACGCCGGTCACACAGTGTTTGTTGGCGAGCAAAAGATTGTGCTCCGCACATTGCCATCAGGTATCATCAGCGCACCGATGAATCTCATTGGTGCAAACGTTGTGCTTGATCCTGTTGCTTTCCGCGACGAATTGGAAGAAGTTGAGAAGTATGTTCGTGGCGCAAAAAAGCGACTTGTCCTTTCAAAAGAAGCAAACCTTGTACTTCCTACGCACAAACTCCTCGACAAAGCGACTGAAGAAAAAAAGGGTGTCGGTAAAATTGGAACAACACTCCGTGGTATTGGACCAACATACATGGACAAAGTTGGACGTCTGGGAATTCGCAGCGGACATATTTTTACAGAAAACTTTAAAGAGAAATACGATTCGCTCACATCTCACCATCGCATGCTGCTTGATTCAATGGGATTTGCGGTTGATAAAGAATTATTTGAGAAAAATGAACGAGACTTTTTTGACGCTATTGAATATCTCAAAACATTTACTTTTGTTGAATGTTCAAACTTCGTGAACGCACAATTGGATGCAGGAAAGAAAATTCTTGCTGAAGGCGCACAGGCAAGTTTGCTCGACATTGATCATGGATTCACGTATCCATTCGTGACTTCGAGTAATACAATCGCCGCTGGAGTATGTACGGGGCTCGGTGTTGCACCACAAAAGATTGGCCGTGTGATCGGTATCATGAAAGCATACGTAACTCGCGTCGGTTCAGGACCATTTCCAACTCGCTGTGAGCCTGAAATGGAAGCGAAGCTTCGAGAGTGGGGAGGAGAGTTTGGTGCAGTCACGGGACGACCACGTGGATGTGGATGGCTTGATATCGTTGCTCTCAAGAAGGCTGTCATGCTCTCGGGCGTAAGCGAACTCGCTATCACCAAACTCGATATTCTTTCTGAATGCGACACGATCAAAGTTGCGACCACCTATACTGTAGATGGCGAAAAGATCACACATATGCCATTTGAGACTGATGCGGAAAAAATTATTCCAAACTACGAAGAATTTGTTGGATGGAAGAAAACGATTCGCGGAGCTCATTCTGAAAAAGAACTTCCTGAAGGTTCAAAGCAGTACCTCGCATTCATCGAACAATCTGTTGGTGTCCCTGTTTCTATTATCTCGACTGGTCCGGAGCGACTCGAACTTATTTTTCGTTAATAATAAATCATTTTTTCTATTCTATGCACACCACTCGCATTGACGTCATTCTCAAAACGCTCGACACACGCGCGCGAGAAAAGACCCGCGAGTTCAAGCGTCTGGGTGCACCTAGTCTTACTGACGTCGTGATTGTTGATTCATACATCACTAGCGCAAATCTTTCAAGTGACGAAAAGGAACAAGTACTTCGCTCTCTGGTAAACCCCAATATTGAGCGTGGCACGATTGATAACACTATCATTGAGAAGCCCTTCACTGTTGCAATTGAGATCGGGTATCTTGCCGGGGTGACTGACAATGTTGGCACAACAGCAATGGAGACCATCACTGATGTTACGAGTCGTGAGCACAATGATGCTTCTGTAAGTTCGGCTCGTGTCTATGCTCTCTACGGTAATGTAAATGATCTCGAGGTAGAGCGTATTAAGAAGTCTCTCTACAATGCGCTCATCGAGCGCGCGACGCTCGTTACATGGAATGAATATGTTGCGAAACATGGATTTTCAAAAATGATTCCACACGTTGATTTGCATTCGACTGCGAGCGCGGATATCGTGTCGCTTTCAGTGAGTGACGAAGAATTGCTTGCTATGGGTACAGCTGGTATCAAAGGTGCAGATGGCAAACGCCGTGGACCACTCGCGCTCTCACTGAAAGATATGCAAACGATTCGCGAGTATTTTAAAACACTCGGACGCAACCCGACAGACATTGAAATTGAAATGATTGCGCAGACATGGAGTGAACACTGCAAACATCGCATTTTTGCTTCTCCGATGGAAGGTTTGCCAAAAGGAATTTATAAAGAATACATTAAGCGTGCGACTGAAGAGATTCGCGCCAAGAAAGGCAAGAAAGATTTTTGTGTGTCTGTATTTTCTGATAACTCAGGTGTTATCGAGTTCGACAAGAATTGGCTCGTTACGCACAAAGTAGAAACACACAATAGTCCTTCAGCGCTTGATCCATTCGGCGGGGCGATTACTGGTATTGTCGGTGTGAACCGCGATGCAATCGGAACAGGACTCGGATCAAAACCGGTCGCCAACATGTACGGATTTTGTGTCGGAGAACCAACAGACACCCACCCGCTTTTTCGCGATGAACGTATGCAGGAACAGATGCTTCCACCACGTCGCATTCTCGATGGAGTTGTTCGTGGCATCAACTCGGGTGGTAACTGTTCCGGTATTCCAACGACACACGGATTTTTGATCTGCGAAGATCGTTTTCGTGGCAAGCCACTCGTCTTTGCTGGTACCGTTGGACTTCTTCCACGCAAAACTGCTGGGCGCAAATCATGGGAGAAGGCGGCACGACCAGGTGACTTGATCGTCTCTGTTGGAAATCGTGTTGGTCTCGATGGTATTCATGGTGCTACATTTTCTTCAGTCAAACTCGATGAAGGATCACCTGCGACTGCTGTGCAAATTGGTGACCCAATCACACAGAAAAAATTCTCCGACATGCTCGTCAAAGAGGCACGTGATCTTGGACTCTACAATAGTATTACTGATAATGGCGCAGGAGGTATCTCAAGTGCTATTGGTGAAATGGCACGCGAATCGGGTGGTTGTCGCGTTGATCTTGAAAAAGTTCCAGTCAAATACCCAGGACTTGCTCCATGGCAAATTTGGATTTCAGAATCTCAGGAACGCATGACACTTGCTGTGCCGAAAAATAAATGGAAGGAACTTTCTGAGCTCGCGAAACGTCGTGGAGTTGAAGTGACAGTGATTGGTGAATTCACCAAGGGTGGACAGGCGCAAGTCGCATGGAATGGAAAAACAATTCTTGATTTGTCGCTTGCATTCTTGCACGATGGATGGCCACGAGAGGAACTCGCGATCAAAGAACCGATTCGTGTCCTCACACCACTGAAGCGTTCCGCACAATCTGAATTTGGTACAGATATGCTTGCGCTCTTGTCTCGTCCATCGATCGCGTCACATCTCTACATTGCAGAACAGTACGATTATGAAGTGCAAGGTGGATCCGTCACGAAACCAGTACAAGGCCGTGGACGAGTACCGGCACCATCGTCCGTCACGAAACCAGTCCTTTCATCGAAGGCGGGGATTCTCATGACGAGCGCACTCTACCCAACATATTCTGACGGCGATACATACAAAATGGCCGCTGCATCGATTGATACTGCAGTGCGTCAGGCCGTTGTCGGGGGAGCAAATTTGGATTCAATAGCAATCCTCGACAATTTCTGTTGGAGTCGTTCAAACACTCCTGAATCATTGTGGGATTTGCGTGAAGCAGGACGCGCATGTTACGAGACAGCACTCGCATATGAGACTCCCTATATTTCTGGCAAGGATAGTATGCACAATGATTTCCGCGGATACGATCACAAAGCAAATCCTGTTTCCATTTCTATTCCACCGACACTGCTCATTTCAGCGATTGCCGTACTTCCGAATGCACTCGACGCAGTCTCGCTTGATTTCAAACAAGGAGGTGATTTGATTTATGTCATCGGCGAAACGCACGATGAATTCGGCGGTACAGAATATGGCGCGATGTACGGACATGCGACTGAAGGCGTGCCGAGTGTTGATGCAAACGCATGGGCGAAGATTTATAAATCCTACGGTCGCGCACGCAAATATACGAATGCTGGATTCGCAGTCGCGCGTGGCGGACTTGCAACAGCACTCAATACGATGGCTATTGGCGGAGGACTTGGATATGAGATTGATCTCAAGAAGCTCCGTGGAACGTACACGAGTCGTCACGCTGCGCTCTTTGCCGAAAGTCAGGGACGTATCGTTTGTACCGTTTCAAAGCGTGACCGAGAATCATTCGAGAAAATCATGGGAGCGAATGCTGTATGCGTCGGCAAGGTCGTAAAAGACGACGTTGTCATTGTAAAAGATGCAAAAGACGCGATCGTCGCCACAACGGTTGAACAATTACAACTCGCGTTTGAAAAAACGTTCAAAGGATTTTAATTTTTATTTATGAAAACCAAACCTAAAGTAATTGTATTTTCTGGCTACGGACTCAACTGTGAGGCTGAAACAAAATTCGCATTCGAAGAAGCTGGTGGCAAGGCAGACATCGTGCATATTAACGACGTCATTGCTGATCCTAAAATGCTTTTGAAATATCAGATTCTTGCGATGCCTGGGGGATTCTCGTACGGTGACGACACTGGAAGTGGTAAGGCGTATGGCAATCGTTTGAACAATCACCTTGGCCCGATACTTACAGAATTTTTGAAGCGCGACACGCTTGTGATCGGTATCTGTAACGGATTTCAAATTTTGACAGCGGCGGGGATTCTTCCTGGTGCACTTACATACAACGAAAGTGCACGATACATGGTGCGTTGGGTTGATCTCAAAATTGAGGGCAATAGTCCATGGACCAAAAATCTCAAAACGATTTCAGTGCCTATTGCTCACGGAGAAGGGAAGTATGTTCCGAGAGAAGACGGACAAGTAAATATCGCATTTAAATATACCGAAGGCGCGATGTGTGAATACCAACATCTTCCCATGAATCCGAATGGTTCAGCGCAGGATATTGCGGGCGTCATATCAGCCGATGGCCGTATTCTCGGAATGATGCCTCATCCTGAGCGCGGAATGTTTTTTCATCAGCGTCCTGACTGGCAGGTACAGAAAGAAACGTTTAAAAATAAGGGTAAAAAGCTTCCCATGTATGGCGACGGCTTTGCTCTTTTCAAAAACGCAATTTCGTATTATAATAAGAAAGTAACAAAATAATTATCTATGGAACATCTCGGCGAAAAATGCGCAGTGTTCGGTATCTATGGAAAAGGGCTCGATGTAGCCCGACTTTCTTTCTTCGGGCTTTTTGCTTTGCAACACCGCGGTCAAGAATCGTCTGGTATCACTGTCGGTGATGGATCACGATTACTTTCACATCGTGGCATGGGACTCGTGTCTGCTGCATACAACGAAGAGCACCTCAAACGTTTGCAGGGTCATGTCGCGATTGGACACAACCGTTACTCAACGAGTGGTAGTTCTCTCCTCACGCACGCACAACCTGTCGTCATTGATGAAGTAAAATTTCCTCAAGTTGATCAATTCCATGAAGATGGTGAGACTGGCACAGTCTCACTCGCGCACAATGGCAATCTTCCAAGCGTACTCGCATTGATTGAATTCTTGAAAGACACTGGCGTTCGTCTTGAAGATCGTTCCGACTCTGAATTGATGGCTGAAGCTATCGCGCAGGGTGTGAAGAACGGGAAGTCTCTTCCTGAAGCTGTCAAAGCAGTACTTCCACTATTTACAGGTGCGTACGCGATCGTCGTTATGACACCAACAATGCTCGTTGCTGTTCGCGATTCATTCGGCATGCGTCCGCTCTCTGTTGGTAAAATCAACGGAGGATTTGCGGTTGCATCTGAGTCATGTGCATTCCAAGCAATGGGCGCAGAATTTCTTCGAGAAGTTGAACCCGGTGAAATGCTCGTGATCGACGAAGAGGGATTGCGCGCAGAGCAAGTCATGGCACCGAATCCAAAACTTGATATTTTTGAATTCGTCTATTTCGCTCGTCCTGATTCTATTTTGTCCGGACAGCTCGTCTACAATGTTCGTCGCAACTCCGGAACTGAACTCGCCAAAGAAGTGAAGATTGAAGCCGACATGGTCGTGCCGGTGCCTGAGACTGCGATGCCTGTAGCTATCGGATATTCACAAGCCTCAGGTATTCCACTTGAAATGGCGCTTGTGAAGAATCGCTACATTCACCGCACTTTCATCGAGCCAGAACAGCACGTGCGTGACCTTGGCGTGAAGCTTAAACTCACTCCGCTTGCTCCAGTACTCAAAGGCAAGAAGGTTATCGTCATGGACGACTCAATCGTGCGTGGTACGACCAGTCGCCAGCTCATCAAAGCATTCTTTGACTCAGGTGCAGCTGAAGTACATTTCTTGATTTCGAGTCCACCAGTCAAATTCCCAGACTACTACGGTATCGACACACCAAAGCAATCCAATCTCATTGCAAGTCACAAGAGTATTGAAGAGATTCGCCAATTCCTCGGAGCAACATCGCTCCACTTCCTTTCACTCGATGGTCTTGTCCGAGCGACCGGTCTCTCCCGCGACGTACTCTCAACCTCATGCTTCACTGGTGAATATCCAATCGATCTCTGTGAACGTTCTGCTGATGTTACCTATGATGTGCCGAAAGATTAATTCAGCACCAGATATGAAATTAGGAATAAAATTGTTTGCAATCGGAATGCTCGTGTTGCTTGTTGTTTTTCTGTATATTCATGCTGATCGTAAGGCTCATCGCGTGCCAGTTTCAACTGAAGGAGCGACTTTTTTGTTACCTGAAGGGTGGAAGATTCTTTCTCAAGAAAATACACCACAAAATGATTTTGAATATGGTGGAACAAATTTTCTTTCGAACGTTCCTGATCCAAAATATACAGTATTGCTTAACGTAATTGTATCACGAGAAATAAAGAGTCCTGAGTACACTTCTCCTGTGCCAGTAATTGAATCGTTACCAAATGGGGCTTCTTTGACTCCTGGCGGTTGTGCACCAGGAACATGTTTTTATGTTGAATACAAAAACATGACTTACGGTGTCATGTTTGGTCTCCCTACTGTTAACGGTGTTGATTGGGACATGAATGCGCCAGTACTTCCTGATGCGCCAACGGGATGGACAAATGCTCAAATGATGAGTTTCCTCGAAAGTTTTCAGACTACTAAATAAAGTACGAGGTAAAAAATAAAATACGCGCAAAAAAACACGGTCGACCCATTCCTCCGTGTTTTTTTGCGCGTATTTTATTTTTTATCCGCTCGCTATTTTGCCTTCTGTTTGTAAGCTTCGAGTCCCTTCGCAAGGATATCCATACTTCGAGCAAGTGCTTCAGTGTTGAGCACGTAGGCGATGCGGATTTCGTTTGCACCGAGATTTTCGGAAATGTAGAAATCTTTCATCGGAGAAATCATGACGGTTTCGTTGTTGTCGCTGAATTCACCAATCATAAATTTGACGAATTCTTCAGCAGATTCAACAGGGAGTCCTGCGTAGATATAGAACGCGCCCATTGGTCGAGTTACGACGACGCCAGGCATATTCGAGAGTGCTTGATACACAACCTCACAACGCTTTTCATATTCGGCTTTGACGGGATCGGTATATTGCTTGGAGCTTTCGAGGAGGGGAACAAGTGCGAGCTGTTCCATTGTTCCGACAGAGAGACGAGCTTGTGCGAATTTGAGCACGGCAGTCATAACGTCAGCATTGTAGGAAACGAGACATCCAACGCGTGCACCCGGCATACTAAAGCGCTTGGAAATACTATCAACGAGAATGATGTTCTCGCGACCATCTTGCATGGTGAGCATACAAGAGACTACACCATCAAAACGAATTTCGCGGTATGTCTCATCGGCAATCACAAACATATTGTGTTTTTTTGCGATGGCAAGGATGCGAGCGAGCTCCTCTTCGCTCCAGAGTTTGCCCGTTGGGTTGTCTGGATTAATCACGACGATGGCTTTGGTCTTCTCTGTAATTTTGGATTCAATTTCAGCGTCAGTTGGCATTGCGAAACCATCTGAGGTCTTGAGTGTGACCGGAACGAGCTTGATTCCCGTCATGACGGAGAATGATTTGTAACTCACGTAGAGTGGTTCAAACACAAGTACTTCGTCGCCGATGTCGGCAGCGGCCATGAGTGCAAGGAGAATAGCTTCGGCACAACCGACTGTCGGGATGATATTTTTTGGTTCGATTTCAACTCCAAATTGGCGATAGTAGGTCTGCCATGCGGCAATATGCTTTGGAAAACCAGAACTCGGAGCGTAGGGAAGATTCTTGCTTTTGTATGCATGGATTTCGTCAAAGAATGCCTGTGGCACTTCGATGTCTGGATCACCCGTGTTGAGCTTGTAAACCTTGGTGCCACGCGCCTCCGCAGCTTGCATGAGAGGCAAGAATTTGCGAATAGGGGAAGCAATGACGTTCTGCCCGCGAGATGATACTTTTGGTGGGTTCATATACGTCGATTTTAGCGCAAAAACGGGACTTTGGCGAACCTTGACATAATTCATTTAAATATGTTATACTAAGAATTAGTTTTAACCTTTAAAAATTGCATATGCAACAGCATGTTCTGTATGGCGGACACGCCTTTTTGACAGAGTGCCCAACAGTGGCACAGTTTATTATATATTGCGTCCTTTATTCCGCACTATGGATTGGACGCGGGGTGTTTGAGGGCAGGGGCTACGATGTGGCCCTGTCTTCAAAAATTGGAGATTTTGGTTTGGTCGTCATAATAATAACGGCCTCCAAAATATTAAAAAATCCAGATGTTCATCCAGCCCTTTGGATCGAAAGCCCAATCTTTCATTGGGCAATCGGCATAGGAGCAATACTTGCTGGTATCATTTTTTATTGGGTTACTAAACCCAAATACGAAATGGATATCTGGCATTCGTTCGTGATTTTGCCGATGTTTGTGTATTTTATTATATCGGTTCTACCGATATACATTTTGTACGCGAGTCATACTCGGCAGGTGATTGCCCTGACTCTTCTGTTGGTGTGGGCCGGACTTGTCGTTTATGACATCAAGTCTGGTCGCCTTGACCAGCGCACATGGATTCACCGAAACCGCGATTGGTGGTTTCGAAAATAAGTCAAAATTATTTAACCCTTTTGAGTCACAAAGACTCGAAAGGGTTTTTGTATGCCCAAATAGCCGGCGGATTCGTTTGGTGGTATACTTTTCGCGGACTTTTTATACCATTATTAGTAGTTATTTTTTACGGTTCACATGAAAAAAAATACAGTTTCTCGTAGCGAAGCTTATATTTTGTGGTTCGATGAGATTGGCAAGGAGGACGTTGGTATTGTTGGAGGCAAGAACGCAAACCTTGGAGAGATGTATCAAAATCTCACGAAGGCGGGCAGTAAATTAAAGGGCGAAACAATTCAAGTTCCTTATGGCTTTGCGGTAACAGCGGAATGTTATCGTTTTTTTGTGCAAGAAAACGGACTTGATGCAAAAATTCGTGAAATTTTGAAGGGGCTCGATACGACGAACATCAAGGATTTGGAAAAGCGTGGACGTGCAGTGCGTGAGGCGATCATGGCTGCGGAATTTCCTCTCGTTTTGAAAATGGCAATTTCCGATGCATACAAACAGCTCGGTGCGCATTTGAAACTCGCACCAAAAGATTTGGATGTTGCTGTTCGCTCAAGTGCGACGGCCGAAGACTTGCCTGACGCATCGTTCGCTGGTCAGCAAGAATCATACCTCAATGTGCGTGGCGAAAACGAAGTACTCAATTGTATCAAACTCGCGATGTCGTCACTCTTTACGAATCGTGCGATTTCGTATCGCGAGCATCAGGGTTATGATCATTTCAATGTGTTGCTTTCTGTTGCCGTTCAAAAAATGGCGCGTTCAGATCGTGGTGCAGCGGGTGTGATGTTCACACTCGATACTGAAAGTGGATTCAAAGATACGATTGTCATCAATGGCTCGTGGGGTCTCGGTGAATATGTCGTGAAAGGTGTCGTCACTCCCGATGAATATGTCGTGTTCAAGCCAACGCTTGCTAAAGGATTCAAATCAATCGTCGGCAAGCGTATGGGTTCAAAAGAAAAGAAACTTATTTATGCGACCGGTGGAAGTGCGATGACGAAAGAGGTGAGTACGACACTCGCTGAGCGTGATCGTTTTGTTTTGAATGACGAGCAGATTTTGCAACTCGCACGTTGGGGCGCAATGATCGAAAATCACTACAAGCGTCCAATGGATATTGAGTGGGTGCTCGATGGCAAGACGGGTGAACTCTATATTGTGCAGGCACGTCCTGAGACTGTTGAGAGTGGCAAGAGCGCCGTCGTGCTTGAAGAATACAAACTACTTGAAAAGGGTACGCTTCTGTGTGAAGGAGCAGCGGTTGGTGCAAAAATTGGCGCAGGAAAAGTACGCTACATCCGCGACGCATCACAACTCTCAACATTCAAAAAAGGTGAAGTGTTGGTGACTGAAATTACGGATCCAGATTGGGAGCCTATCATGAAGATGGCGTCAGCCATCGTGACGGATGCAGGAGGAAGAACGAGTCATGCGGCTATTGTGTCGCGCGAACTTGGAATTCCCGCAATCGTAGGTACGGGAACAGCAACGCAAGTATTGAAAAATGGTAAAGAAGTTACGGTCTCGTGCGCTGAAGGAGAAGTTGGAAAAGTGTTTCAAGGCATTTTGAAATTCGAGCACAAGAAGCATGATCTCAAAGATTTTCAGATGCCACAAACACCAGTCAAAATGATCGTGGCTGATCCAACACTTGTCTTTCGTCATGCAAATATTCCGCACCGTGGTGTTGGACTTGCGCGTGAAGAATTCATCATTTCAAATTTCGTCAAAATTCATCCAAACGCACTCATCAATTACAAGACTCTGAAGGACAAGAAACTGAAAGCAGAAATTGATGCGCTCACCAAAGGATATCCAGACAAAGTAGAGTTCTATGTCGAGAAATTGAAATATGGTATCGCGACTATCTGCGCTGCGTTCTATCCGTACGAAGTCGTGCTTCGCTTTAGCGATTTTAAATCGAATGAATATCGCGGACTCATTGGTGGCAGTATCTACGAACCAGTCGAAGAAAATCCAATGATGGGATGGCGTGGTGCGTCACGATATTATGATCCCAACTTCATGCAGGCATTTGAACTTGAATGTAAGGCTGTCAAAGCGGTACGTGAAGAACTCGGTCTTTGGAATTTGAAAGTCATGGTGCCATTCTGCCGTACTCCAGAAGAAGGCAAGAAAGTCGTCGCACTTATTGAACAATACGGTTTGAAACGAACAAAGAATCCAAAGAAAGAAATCGTGCGTGTCGAACGCGGAAATATGAAGCCAGAAAATGTCGAGATTTCTTCCGGTATTGAGATTTGGGTCATGGCAGAAATTCCATCGAACGTATTACAAGCTGATGAGTTCGCAGATATTTTTGATGCATTCTCAATTGGTTCAAACGATTTGACGCAGCTCACGCTCGGACTTGATCGTGATTCGAAACTCATTGCGCACATTGGCAACGAACGCAATCGTTCTGTACAGCGTCTCATCAAAGAGCTCATTCAAGTCGCACACAAGCGAGGTATGAAAGTTGGAATTTGTGGACAAGGTCCTTCAGATTTCCCAGATCTTGCCGAATTCCTCGTGCGAGAGGGAATCGATTCTATTTCAATCAATCCGGACACCGTGCTCAAGGCATCACTCAATATCATTGAAGTTGAGAAAAGTTTGAAGAAGAAAAAGTAATGAAATATAAAGACACTGTTCTGCCAATCATTCGCGCGACTCGGAATATTACACTTCCGAGTTTTGGAGTTGCGAAAATCACGAACGAGAAAAGCAAACATCCAGCTGATATCGTAACGGAGATTGATGGAGCGGTGGAGCTTTTTCTGAAACAGCATTTAAGTGAGGCGTATCCAGATGTAACTTTTGTTGGCGAAGAAAATGGTGGAGATCGAAGCGCTGAACGGTTTTGGCTCGTTGATCCGATTGATGGTACTGGACACTATCTCCGTGGCTTGCCGTTCTGTACAACGATGCTCGCTCTCATTGAACACGGAGTTGTTACTTTTTCTGTCGTGTACGATTTTGTGAATGATACGATGTATTGGGCCGAGCGTGGTGAAGGAGCGTATTGTAACGACGAGCGAATACATGTCGGTACTCGCACGCTCGCACAATCATATTTGTGTGTCGAGACGAAATTACAGAAGGAAGGAAACACTGAACGAATGATTGCAATCGAAAAGAATGCTGGATATTTTCATACCATTTCAGCCGGGTGGGAATTTGCAATGATAGCGCTTGGCAAACTTGATGCGAGAATTTGTTTTGACGCATGGGGCAAAGATTACGATTTTGCACCAGGTTCTCTTCTTGTATCAGAGGCAGGAGGTATTGTGACAAATATTGGTTCCGAGACATATGATTATCGAAACACCGATTTGATTGCATCAAACAAAGTACTGCACGACGAAATTGAGAAATTACTCGAACGAGCCAAAAATTAAAAACAAAATACCTTTCAGAGCACTCGCGGAGCGCGACGGCGCGAGCGTGAGGCGAAAATCCTTCAGGATTTTACGCTGGTGCTCTGAAAGGTATTTTGTTTTTAATTTTTGGCAAGCTCGCGTACTTTGTCAAAACAAATCTTGAACCACTCAGTGTATTCGTGCGGATTTTTTGTGATATCGGTCGACAGCCATTCGAGTGTAACCCATTTGAAATCATCGGCTTCTTCAGGATTTAAAACGGGGTCGAGATCATACGTGCCAAAGAGCACATGATCCACCTCGTGTTCAGTGAGTCCAGCATCGAGCGCGGCGCGATAAGTGAAATGAAATTGTTCGGTGAGGTCGCAATCAAACCCCATTTCCTGCATGAGTTTGCGATGTGCAGCGTCCTGTACACTTTCGCTTGGTCGTGGGTGACTGCAACAGGTATTGGTCCAGAGTCCAGCAGAATGATATTTGCTGAGTGCCCGACGCTGGAGGAGGAGTTCGTTTTTTGAATTAAATACAAAAATAGACAATGCGCGATGGAGTAGTCCGAGCTCGTGTGCACGCATTTTTTCTTCACGACCAATCGGATGGTCGTTCTCGTCGACAAGGATTACATACTCAATCATTTTGAGAGTGTAACAAAAAAATGCTCGTATATATAGCGAGATCGGGTATGGTATTATATTTGTATGAAGATTGCCTTACTTATCTCTGGAGGGGGAACGACTGCAGCACGCATCATTCACGAGTGTCGTGCTGGTGGAAGGCTTGAAGGGATTGAACCTGTGCTTGTGATCGCAAGTCGTCCCGATGCTCCCGGTATTCAAAAAGTACTTGCTCATGGCATGACACCGAGCGATGTTATTGTGATTGAGCGATCAAAATTTCCAACACCGGGCACGTTCGGGAGTGCAATTATGAGCGAATGCGAAAAGCGTGGCGTGGAATTCATTGGTCAATATGGATGGATGGTCAAGACTCCGGCAAATGTTATCGAACGATACAATGGCATGATGACCAATCAGCACCCAGGCCCACTTGATGTCGGGCGTGAAGATTTTGGTGGCGCGGGAATGTTCGGCTTGCGAGTGCACGCTGCGCGACTTTTGTTTGTCGAACGAACGAGCCGTGATTATTGGAGTGAGGCAACAGCACAACGTGTTGAAGTTGAATTCGATAAAGGCGCGGTGATTAAATCAAAACAAGTTCCGATCATCCCTGGTGACACACCTGAAGATTTGGCACAACGTATGCTTCCGATCGAACATGAAGTGCAGATTGAAGTGCTCTCTGATTTCTTGCACAATCGTGTACACGAAATCCATCGCGAAATTCCACTTATTACATCAGAAGAAGAAAGTATTCTCGAAGAGTGCAAACGTGAAGCGATACAGAAATATCCAAATGGATAAACAATGCACAACATGTGAAAGATCGTTTGTCGTTGAACCTGACGATGCTTCTTTTTATAAAAAGATTGATGTGCTTGAGCCAACTATTTGCCCGACATGTCGCATGCAATTGCGCTTGAGCTTCCGCAATGAGCGCTCATTTTACAAGCGTGAGTGCGACAAGTGTAAAAAACAGGTTATTTCGATGTATTCGCTAAATAAACCGTACACTGTGTGGTGCTACGATTGCTGGTTTAGTGACAATTGGGATGGACGTGAGTACGCACTCGACTATGACGATTCCAAATCATTTTTGGAACAGCTTGAAACACTTTTTATGATCGTGCCGAAGATAGGCCTTTTACATTTGCGTAGTGTGAATTCCGAATATATCAATATCAGTGCTGACAACAAAAATTGCTACATGATTGTTGAATCATCGAACAATGAAGATTGTACAAACTGCTATTGGATCCAACAATCAAAAGACCTTGTTGATTGCTCTTTTACGAGTAAAGTCGAGCGCTCGTATGAGTGTGATGATTGTTACGATAGTTACGGACTACTGTATTCAAAGGGTTGTCACTCGTGCACGGACAGTTATTTCTTGTTTGACTGCAGGGGATGCATGGATTGTTTTGGGTGCATGAATCTTCGTCAGAAGCAATACTGCCTATTCAATGAGCAGTATTCAAAAACAGAATACCTGGAAAAAATTGCAGCAATGAAACTTGATACACACGCAGGTGTTGAACGAGCACGCAAAGCGTTTGAGACGTTCAAAAAAACACAGCCGCGAAAATACGCTGAATTGACCCAAACAGTTGAGGCTACTGGAAACTATATTATGAATGCAAAAAATATTCATCACTGTTTTCACACTTATGATGCTGAGGATTGTCGTTACTGTGTCCATGCGTGGCGTAACTCAAAAGACAATGTAGATTCTGATACGATAGGGAGAAATGCTGAAACGAACTATCAGTGTGTGAATGTTGGACAAGAAGCATCAAACAATATTGTTTGCGTGCAATGTTGGGGATCCAATTTTTTGCAGTATTCGTATCTGATGTTTGGTTCAGATGATTGTTTTGGTTGTTTTGGGCTTCGCAACAAGAAGTATTGTATTTTGAACAAGGAATATAGTGAGCCAGATTATCACGTCTTGAAATCACATATTATCGAAGAAATGAAAACGAGAGGCGAGTATGGTGCATTTTTTCCGGCACATTTTTCAAATTTCGGATACAACGAAGCATGTGTTCAGGAACAATTTCCGCTTACAAAAGATGAGGCACTCGCCAAAGGGTTCAAATGGGAAGACACGCCGCGGGGAACATTCGGCAAAGAAACTGTTTCGCTCGAATCAATACCCGAATCAATTCACGATGTCCCTGATGGTTTTATACAAGAAATTTTGGCGTGTGAATATTGTTCAAAAAATTATCGCTTGATTCCGAACGAATTAGGTTTTTATAAAAAAGTATCAATACCGGTTCCTCATTTGTGTCCCGAGTGTCGTCACACACGCCGGTTTGTGGCACGCGGACCCAACCTGCTCTTTGATCGATCGTGTATGTGCGAACGAGACACCCACGGACATACGGGCTTGTGTAGTCAACCATTTAAAACAAACTATGCGCCCGGTACTCCTGAGGTTCTCTACTGTGAGGATTGCTATCAGAAAGAGGTAGTGTAATATGGAGAGTATGAATAAATTGGCAGTTTTGCTTATCGGTTCTGGTGGCCGTGAACACGCGCTTGCGTGGAAGCTTGCCCAGTCTCCTCGATTGGGGGTTTTGTATATTGCGCCAGGGAACGCAGGTACCAAGGAATTTGGTGAGAACGTGCCAATTCAGGCGACTGATATAGCTGGACTTATTACATTTTGTAAAGAAAAGAAAATTGATTTTGTTGTAGTTGGTCCGGACGAACCTTTGTCTCTCGGGATTGTTGATGCATTTCGCGCCGAACATATTTTGATTTTTGGCCCGACCAAGGCGGCTGCTCAGCTTGAATGGTCTAAGGCATATGCTAAAGATTTTATGTCTCGCCACGATATTCCAACAGCGCGTTTTGAAACATTTACGAACTTCGAAAAAGCCGTCGCATACCTTGACGAAGAATCATTTCCGATTGTCATCAAGGCGAGTGGTCTCGCACTCGGCAAAGGCGTCATTATTGCCGAAACTCGTCAAGATGCTCACGAAACACTTCGTGAAATCATGGTAGACAAGATTTTTGGTGATGCAGGAAACGAAGTTGTGATTGAAGAATTTCTTGTCGGTCATGAAATTTCCATTCATGCACTGTCTGATGGAAAGACGTGTAAACTTTTTCCTTCGTCACAAGATCACAAACGTGCACACGATGATGATCTTGGATTAAATACTGGGGGAATGGGAACTGTCTCGCCGGTGCCGTTTGTTACGAGAAGTCAGCTTGCTCAAATTGATCAAGAAATAGTTACGCCGACACTCGCTGGAATGGCGGAAGATGGGATACCGTTCACTGGACTTTTGTTTCCCGGGATCATCATCACAAACGATGGTCCGAAAGTGATTGAATTTAACGCGCGTTTTGGTGACCCAGAAACACAGGTATACATGCGATTACTCGAGAGTGATCTGCTCCCTGTTCTGGAAGCGTGTGCACTCGGAACGCTTGCTGATGTTGATATGCATTGGAAACATGAGTCAGCGTGTAATATCGTCCTCGCTTCGTCTGGCTATCCTGGTCAATATGAAAAAGGGCAAGCTATCACTGGTGTTGATGATGCAAATGAGATGGATAACGTTGTTGTATTTCACGCGGGTACCAAACATGGTGAGAATGGTCTCGTTACGAATGGTGGACGTGTGTTTGGGGTATCAGCTATCGGTAGTAGTTTGCAGGATGCACTCGATACGGCATACCAAGCTGTCGACAAGATTCACTACTGGGGCAAGCAATATCGTTCTGATATTGGCAGAAAGGCACTCTCCGTCATCCCAGAATAATTGGTGTATACTTAAACTCTATGGAAATAATCCTCTATGAAGATAGCGAAGTTTCGGGTCTCTATCCTGTCACGCTGACTCGACCGGCGTTTGATATTCGTACGGGCGGGTATACGTTGCTTGAAGCGGTGAATATCGTATTCCCGAAGGCTCTTGTGTTCGCGCACTCACGTGCGCTCGTTCACGATGTCTCACACGTGCATCAATTTTCTGATTCTGAAAAGACGACAGGAGGATTTCTTTTTTTAAACGCCCGTCTCGCTCCTTCACTCACTGATTTGAAATTGGTTGAGAAGATTGTGCGCGATTCAAAGGAGGTGTGCTTCATCGACGCTGATGGAGCAGTGGCCGGATTTTTTACTGAAACACTGACACACAAATCTGCGGAGATTGCACAAGCACTCGAGCATCACTCGAAGGGTGGTGTGCGACACAATCTCAACTGGAAGTTACTCACACATCTAGAAGATATTATTTTTTTCAATCGTGACGAACTTGCCGACAATCTCCGCATCGCTACAGAAAAAATGCGCGCGAAAAAGCGAGGACTCTATCTCGGTGTCGGAGTGAAGCTTCCAAAGGAATGTGTGTATGACACGAGCAAAGGTCCAATCGTGATTGGAGACCATGTGACAGTTGCACCGTTTACCGTACTCAAAGGTCCACTCATGGTTGGACAAAGTTCGATCATCAAAGAATTCACGGTGATCGAAGGTGGCACGACAATCGGTCCTGTCTGCAAAGTCGGCGGGGAAGTTTCAGGCAGTATTATGGATGGATATTCAAACAAGCAGCATACAGGTTGTTTGTTTGATAGCTATATCGGTCGCTGGGTCAATCTCGGCGGAGGCACGTTCACTGCTGATCTCAAGAATACATATTCAACGATTACGATCCAAGGACGCGATAGCGGTGCTCAATTCCTCGGTTCTGTATTTGGAGATTTTTCTAAAACATCAATCAATACTTCCATTTTCCCTGGACGAGTCATTGGCGTCTGTGCACATTTGTATGATACTGTCGCCGAAGATGTCCCGTCGTTTACGAGTCATGTGCGACCAGGTATGTTGTACGAATTGCCACTCCGCCTCGCGCAAAAAGGCCAGGAAGCAATGGCTGTGAGGAGAGGAGTATTGTGGAATGATATGGATAGGGCGCGTCTTGAGAAATTGTTTGAAATGACGGCTTCCGAGCGAGAAGCAAAAAAAGTAAGCAAAGAAAAAATCTCATTTTATTAATCTCAAAAATCAAAATACATTTATGGAAAAAGTTTTAGTTATCGGAGCGTGTGGACAGATTGGAGTTGAGCTCACGCTTGCTCTTCGCAAAATTCACGGTGGAGACAATGTGTGGGCGAGTGATATTCGTGATGAGAATCCGCTTCTCGTGGGTACTGGTCCATACACATCGCTTGACGCGACTGATGCTGAAGGAACGCGTACTCTTGTCAAACGTGAGGGGGTTACACAAATATATTTGCTCGCGGCACTCCTCTCTGCAACTGGTGAAAAAAATCCAAAGCTCTGCTGGGATTTGAATATGACGAGTTTGCGACAAGTGCTCGATCTTGCGGTTGAAGAAAAAATCAAAATCTTTTGGCCAAGTTCGATCGCTGTTTTTGGAACAACGACGCCAAAAGTTCGTACGCCACAAATGACAGTCATTGAGCCGACAACGATGTACGGAATTACAAAATATGCGGGAGAAATGCTGTGTCAGTATTACCAAAAGCGCTATGGTATTGATGTGCGTTCGGTCCGTTACCCTGGACTTATTAGTTGGAAGTCCGAGCCAGGTGGTGGTACGACAGACTATGCTGTTGATATCTACATTCAAGCTCTCAAAGAAGGAAAGTACACTTGTTTCTTGAGTGAAAACACTCCACTTCCAATGATGTACATGGACGATGCAATTCGCGCGACGATTGAACTCATGCAAGCACCAGCCGATATGCTCAAGACTCACATGGCATACAATCTTTCCGCAATGAGCTTCACTCCAAAGGAAATTGCTGAAGTTATCAAGAAGCGCATTCCGAATTTTGAAATGAGTTATGCTCCCGATCATCGCCAAGCGATTGCCGATAGTTGGCCAGGTAGTATCGATGACAGTGTTGCACGCAACGAATGGAATTGGAAACACGAATTCGATCTCGAAAAGATGACCGACACGATGCTCGAGAATTTGAAAACGAAATTGGGCAAATAATCGCAAGTTTGCTAGAGTGCATATATGTATAGCCCAAAACTATCCGCTGATATTAAGAAAGAGCTCGAAAACCTCACTTCCTTAGGCAAATTTAAGGTGGAGCGTGAAATCGATGGACTGCAGGGTCCGGAGGTGACTTTGAATGGCAAGTCTGTTTTGATGTTTGCTTCAAACAATTATCTCGGTCTCTCGAATCATCCGGAAATAGTTAAAGCCGCAAAATCTGCGCTTGATACCGATGGCTACGGTCTCTCGTCAGTGCGTTTCATTTCTGGAACACAAACGATTCACCGCGCGCTTGAGAAAAAGCTCGCGCAATTTCTCGGCGTAGAAGATGCTATTTTGTATTCGACAAATTTCATGTCGAACCTCGGATTTTTTGCGAGTCTGGTAAATGAGCCATTCGGAGCAGTCGGCGTGGATGGTAAACCTGCAGTTTGGAAAGATGCGATTTATTCCGATGCACTCAATCACGCCTCGATCATCGATGCGTTCAAACTCTGCGCACGCGAGCATCTTGAAAAACGAATTTATCCGCACAAAGATTTGCAAGCACTTCGTACGATGCTTGAAGCCGACAACGCGAATCCACCAGTTGGCGGATTGCGCAATAAAATAATCGTGACCGATGGAGTTTTTTCAATGGAAGGGGACGCGGCAGATCTTGCCGAACTTGTGAAAATCGCCGATGAATTCGGAGCGATGCTATTTGTCGACGATGCTCATGCAGTTGGCGTACTTGGTGCGACCGGTGCAGGTACTCCTGAATATTGTGGCGTACATGGCAAAGTCGACGTGCTCACGGGTACGTTCGGCAAGGCGCTCGGAGGTGCGGTTGGAGGATACGTCGCAGGTCGTGCAGAACTCATTGAATTTTTGCGACAGAAATCTCGCACGTATATGTTTTCAAATTCAGTCCCTCCTTCTGTGGTCATGGCTTCAATCCGCGCGCTTGATTTGCTTAAAGAAGATCCGTCACTTTTGAAACGAGCGCAATCGAATGCAGCATTTTTCCGCGCAGGTCTCGTCAACTTAGGATTCAAAGTACTCGAAGGTGAGCACCCAATTGTGCCACTCATGCTCGGCGATGCAAAAATCACTCAAGAAATGAGCAAACGACTCTTGGAAAAAGGTGTCTACGTCGTTGGACTCTGGTTTCCTGTCGTGCCAGAAGGCGCTGCGCGCCTTCGCTTCCAAGTCTCAGCCGCACACACTGAAACACAGCTCAAAAAAGCACTTGATATCGTCAAAGAAGTTGGCACAGAGCTCGGTTTGATATAAGCAAGAAAATCTGTTAAAATCAGGCCATATTAATAAATAAGCTTTATTTTATGGACCAAAAACCACTTGTCGGTATCGTCATGGGCTCGGATTCAGACCTTCCTGTTATGGCGGAAGCCACCGCAGTGCTTGAGGAATTTGGCGTTGCTTATGAGATTAGTGTTGCTTCGGCACATCGCGCTCCCGCGCTCGTGCACGAATATGCATCATCTGCGAGCACTCGTGGAATAAAAGTCATGATGGCAGCCGCTGGCGGTGCTGCGCACCTCGCCGGAGTTGTCGCTGCCGTAACGACACTCCCTGTTATCGCCGTACCAATCAAAGGCAAGTCGCTCGACGGTCTTGATTCGCTCCTCTCCATGGTACAGATGCCACCTGGTATTCCTGTTGCTTGTGTCGGAGTGAACGCTGCGAAAAATGCAGGACTTCTCGCGGTGCAGATTATTGCAACGAACGATGCGGCACTCACACAAAAGCTTGCAGACTACAAAAAGAAAATGGCGAGCGATATTACTACCAAGAATGACAAACTTCACAGTCTCGGTGTGAAGGGGTACTTGGACGGACAGAAATAATATGGCCGAAGATGCATACTCACAATCAGGCGTGAATATCGAGGCTGGCAACGAAGTTGTCCGTCAGATCAAAGACATTGTGAAAGCAACGCATACTCCGAACGTCCTCGCAGGCATCGGAAGTTTTGGTGCGCTCTACGATATTTCAGATATTGCAAAGAGTTACAAAAATCCTGTTCTTGTGCAGAGTGTCGACGGAGTTGGAACCAAGCTCATGGTTGCCAAAATGGCGAATGATTATTCGCGCGTTGGTGCTGATATCGTAAATCATAGTGCTAACGATATCGTATGCATGGGAGCGAAAGGTATTACTTTTCTTGATTACGTTGCCCATGAAAAACTCGATACGAATATCATGGCCGAAATTATGCGTGGTATGGCACAAGCATGTCTCGGTGGTGGAATCTCGCTCATTGGTGGAGAGACAGCTGAAATGCCAGGAACATATCTCGCCGGAGAGCATGACATCGCTGGAGCAATCACTGGTGTTGTAGAAAAAGACAAAATTATCACTGGCGAGAAAGTCGCCGTTGGCGACGTTGTGATTGGCCTTTCATCGAGCGGTCTCCATACAAACGGATACTCACTCGCACGAAAAGCATTTTTTGATATCGGCAAATATGCGGTGACTGATATTCCCGAAGGTCTCGATGCTCCAATCGGAGAATCGCTCCTTCGCGTGCACCTCAACTACGCACCTGCGGTGCTTCGCGTACTTGATGCTGGCGTACAAGTGAATGCAATTGCGCACCTTACGGGAGGTGGCTTCATCGAAAATATTCCGCGTGTCATTCCCAAAAATGTGAACGTCCAAATCAAAAAAGGCACATGGCCGATACTTCCGATTTTCATGGTCATTTCCAAACTCGCAAATGTTTCTGAGAGCGATCAGTATCGCGCATTCAACATGGGTATCGGTATGGTGCTTATCGTTCCACAAACAGAAAAAGCTCGTGTTATGGAAATGCTCGCGAACGAAAAAGAATTCAAGCCGTACGAGATTGGGGAGATTGTTGCTGGGGTGGGGAAGACCGTGCTTATCTAAAAAAATATTTTTCGCATAAGAAATAAGAAAACTGCATAAGACCTATGCGGTTTCTTATGCAGTTAATTTTTTTCTACGTTGGTTGTCTTCGTAGACTGCTTAAAAACAGAAATTGCCCCATCTTTTATTACATCCGCCCACGTTTCGTAAAGCTGGAGAATAAATACTGAGCTGATTCTGGTATTATTCTCCATGTAACGCAACGAGCAGAAAGTATTCTTCTTACCTTGTAGGGTATCACTCAGTACAAGTCCATCTTTGAAATACAGTTCTCCTTTAACTATTTTATTTAACCAAATAAAAAAAGATGGATATATTTCACTCCTAACGATAAATATAATTCTTTTTTCCATGAGTACATTTTTATATAAATTACAATAATTTTTAATATAAGTCAATAGCTTTCCAAAAATTGATTTTTCCCGTAAAATAGCCGTATATGATTCCAATCGAAAAACTCAAAGAGAACGTCGATTTTGTGCTGAAGGATACCAATCTTATTAATCTGGGCGAGAAGAAGAAGGGCAAAGTTCGTGATATTTATACTCAAAGCGACAAGGTTATTTTGGTCTCGACCGATCGCCACTCATCGTTCGATCGTCTCATTGCTCATATTCCGTGCAAAGGCGCTGTACTTACTGGTACAAGTCATTTCTGGTTTGAACAGACCCGAGATATCGTGCCAAACCATATCATTGATATGCCAGATGCGAACGTTGTCGTCGTGAAGCGTTGCCAGGTGATCAAAGTTGAAGCAGTTGTTCGTGGGTACCTCACTGGATCAACCAATACATCAATTTGGACGCGTTACTCAAATGGTGAACGCAATTTCGGCGGACTTGTTTTGCCTGATGGTTTAAAAAAGAACGCAAAACTTCCTGAACCGATTTTTGATCCAACGACCAAGGAGGATGAGCACGATCGAGCTCTTACAGTCGATGAACTGGTCGCAGAGGGATTTGCAACGAAGGAATTGCTGACGCAGCTTCGCGATACCGCACTTGCGCTCTTCAAGCGTGGACAAGATATTTCTGCCGAGCACGGATTGATCCTCGTGGATACGAAATATGAATTCGGTCTTGATGAGAATGGCACGCTCACACTCATTGACGAGATCCATACTCCAGACTCATCACGTTATTGGAAGCTTGGCTCATACGAGGAGCGCATGGCAAGTGGTGCTGAACCAGAATACTTCGACAAGGAGTTTCTTCGTTTGTGGTTCAAAGACAATTGCGATCCTTACAATGATCCAACTCTCCCAGAAGCTCCAAAAGACTTGATTGCAGAACTTTCACGCCGATATATTGAGATTTATGAAACGATGACGGGCAAAGAATTCACAATGGATTTCACTGTGCCAATAGAACAACGCATTCAAAATAATCTCAAAAAATATGAAATCAAATAATCAGATCGAATCGCTCTCACCACTCGATGGTCGTTATGCTGAAAAAGTTTCAGCACTTCGTCCGTATTTCAGTGAGGCAGCGCTCATGCGATATCGCGCGCAAATGGAAGGTGAGTATTTGATTGCTTTATCTGAGACAAAGGGTCTTGGACTTCGTGCGTTCACGGCGAGTGAAAAAGAAACTATTCGTACTGTCTGCACACTTTCATCAAGTGATGCAGAAGCGGTCAAAGTTTTTGAAGCGACGACCAATCACGACGTAAAGGCAGTTGAGTATTTTCTCAAAGAACAGCTCGCGAAAACTTCGATAAAGAATGAAATCGAATGGATTCACTTCGGACTTACATCTGAAGATGCAAACAATGTCTCATACGCGCTCATGCTCCGTGATGGATTGAACGATGTAATGATTCCTGCGCTTGAAAGTATTCATTCGAAGCTCAAAGGATACGCAAAGGAATATGCCAAGCTTCCGATGCTTTCTCGTACGCATGGTCAGAGTGCTTCACCGACAACGCTCGGTAAAGAGTTTGCTGTGTATTCATTTCGACTTGAGCGACAAATCAAAATGCTCAAGAGTTTTAAAATTCTCGCCAAAGTGAATGGTGCGACAGGGAACTACAACGCGCACATGTCGGCTTTCCCAAAGGTTGACTGGATGAGTTTTTCAAAAAAATTCATTGCGAGTTTGAATGTGGAGAAAAAAAATGCACAACTCGAAGCAAATTTGCTCACCACTCAAATTGAATCACATGATACATACGCTGAACTCTGTGACATTATTCGTCGCGCAAACACAATCCTCGTTGATTTCAATCAGGACATGTGGCGCTATATTTCAGATGCGTGGATTATCCAAAAGCCAAAGGCAGGGGAGATTGGTTCGTCAACGATGCCACACAAAGTAAATCCAATTGATTTCGAAAACTCCGAAGGCAATCTGGGTATGGCAAATGCAATGCTCATGTATTTTGCAACAAAACTTCCTATTTCTCGTTTGCAACGTGATCTTTCGGATTCGACAGTAGAACGTAATTTCGGAAGTGCATTTGGCTACAGCTTGCTCGCCTACGGCTCGCTCGAAAAAGGTCTCTCAAAGATTGCTGTTTCTGAAACTGCAATTCGTGGAGCACTCGCCGATCATCCAGAAGTCATTGCTGAAGCGATTCAGACCGTCCTGCGTCGAGAAAAAGTCGCCATGCCATACGAGAAGCTCAAAGAGCTTACTCGCGGTCGCGCAGTCACAATGGCTGAATTCAAGACATTCATCGAAGCACTCGACGTCACTCCGGCAGTCAAGAAAGAATTACTCGCATTCACTCCCGAGAATTACATCGGACTTGCAGCAAAGCTTGCTTTGAAATAAAACGGAAAATAAAAAACGCGGCTCATTCGAGGCCGCGTTTTTTTTGCGCACATTTCTGCGCTTAATGTAGAGCTGACAGTAGCTTACATGTATCACAAGAATGAAGTAAGTGGCATTTTTTGCAGTATAAGTCACATTCGAGTACGAGCTTGTTTCCTACACTTGTTATCCTTGAGTATGACTTATGACTGTGACAGTAACCTTCTGTATACGAAAGTAATGTCATCAATTCGTTGTTCTTCCTCCACGGATGTATATATCCGCAACTGCACCCGTGCCCGTTCAGTAGTTCTGATCCTGCAATATCGCAGAGATCGTGTGTGATCTGTAATCCGTCATGGTCGATTATTTTTGATTCTGCTGGTCTGTACATTGAATACCTCCTTTTGTTTACTAATTATTTTTTGAAAGAATAGTGTGTATAGCCCCTAACGCATGGGCTGCGCGCATGTTTGCTTGAAGAGGCTGTTGCCTCTTATGTGTTGCTATTAAATTGTGAATGAATACAAAAAGAGCTCCTTTTAGAGAGCTCATGTTTGTTCTGGGGGGTGTCAGCGCAAATATCGGCTCTCTAAATGGAGAGCTCGTAATAGAAAGCTGAGGGCGCTTTTGCACTATTTGGTTTGCGAACAATTGATGTCATACTGGGATGGTAGCATTTCCGAAAGATTCGTCAAGTTGTCGAATCGGCATTATTTTTAAAAGCCCCTTTTTGAAGGGGCTTTTAATTGTGTTTCGTTAAACCGTAATTTTACGGAATCAAAAACAGAAGTGCTGGCTCAGTCTCGTTAATTTTTATACAGAACAATGTCTTTTCTTTGTATTGAATGGCTACCAGGTTGTGCTCCTGGTCTGTAATTGAATCCACTTCTAAGCCTTGCGCCAAAGGAAAATCATTGATCTGTAGAAAATAGATGATTAAACCTATAAATACGCTCTTGTTTTCTTTGTCGTCAGGTGGGTAAACTGGACCGAACACTACTTGAGTAACACCATCTTTGGGTTTTAAATGGAGGAGGCAGTCTCCCTTGATTGGCTGGATGATGTATTTCCCGCGTTCGAAAAGTACCCGTGGTATCTGGGTTGTGTACAAATAACGATTTTGGAGCATATGAATAATTTAAAGTTACGAATATTTTCACACTACAGATAAAAAGGAGATATGTCAAACAAGTCAAAATTCCGTGATTCGTTGACAAGTAAAAGTTTCTTGAGTATCTTTAAAACAGGTATGAATCGTGCAAATACAACAAAGTCAAAGAAGTCTAAGTCAATCTCCATCGAGGGCTCCTTTGTTGTATAGAAATACATTTCACTCAACAAAACCGCCCTCTCACGAGGGCGGTTTTTTATGAAAGACACTATGACTACACATTTCACACATCAATTGAATACAAGTAAGAAGACGAAGAAGCCTCTCCTCCGGAGGGTTTCTGTTGTCGTTTCTTGAATCAAGGAGCGCCACCAAAAGTCCTTCGGTCACTCGACCTCTAGGGCTATTTTTTTTCTTTCACAAATATAAAATCAAATACAGTATGAATTCAAACAGTAGTACAAACGGACAAGCTGGCGCACCCATTCTCGTTGAGCATTTTGAAATGGAAGGATTATTGCATGCCTATTTGCAAATGACAGCAACAATTCAGTGTTCAGATGTGGTATATACAGAAACTGAGGCGAACCAGTTCGCTCATTCTGGACATCATCAGAAAAAACCAGTCAGTTGGCTCAAGTCGGAAAGGTTATTCTAAGGCTCGTCAAAATCAAAAAACAAAGCCCCGAATAAACGGGGCTTTTGTATTAGTGACCAAAGAATCCGCGACTGATCGTATCGGGAATCAAGTAAAGGGGAACATTTGCTTTCTGGCAGACATCAACAGATTTTGAATCGTTGACCGAACCACTCGTTGAAAGGATCGCTTTGACTCCGGCATTAATGAGGACTTCGGGTGCATCGGGGAATGGGAAAAAGCTGTCACTTGCGGCGACTGCACCGACGATGAAGTGATTCGCAGCCTCTGCGCGCATCGTAGCAAGGTTTGCAGCACTCACGCGATCTTGTTGCCCTACGCCGTTACCGATGAGCTGAGCTTCTTTGACGAGGGTAATGGTATTTGAATTTGATGTATCACAGATCGCTTTCGCAAGAATTAAATCCTTTTCTTGCTCAGGTGCCGCTTGTCCAGATTTTTCAAGATCACTGCTCTTCAAATCAAGGATGAACGTGTAATTTGGCTGTGTAAGGAAACCGCCACGCGCATAACGGAAACGGGGATTCGTATCGAGGCTATTTTTTGTGAGTGAAAGAAGGGCGCTATTCGCAAGGAAACGACATTTGTCGCCTTTACGTTTCAAATGATCGATTGCACTTCCAGTAAATTCTGGAGCAATGATACCATCGAGAATACGACGCTGTCCTTCGGTCATGTTGAATGAGAGAAGTACTTCTGCAAGCGCGTCGTCGATAGGGAAATTGGTCATGACGAGTCCTCCGAAGATTGCGCGAGGATCGCCCATAATCATTTTTTGGAGTACTTCGACTGCGTTATCGCCAAATGCTGCACCGCAGGTATTGCCGTGCTTAACAGCGAGTGCAATTTTGGGAACTGTATTGAAATTGACATCAAATCCAGCAGCGACGTGAGTGATTGTTTGGAGCATGCGATCAACGTCACACCAGTTGTTATATGAAGGAGAAGCTCCTGCGACGAGAACAAATTGTTTTAGTGCGAGCGGATCGTTTGAAAGTGAATCATATACACGCGCTGGTGTTTGGTATGCGTTCTCTCCGTATTTACATTCTGCGATTTCGGTACCAACCATTCCTTCATACATACCTCCCGCATGATATTTTGCAGACGAGAGTACATAGTCGGCGATAACAGCCTCAGCCTTTGCTCGGAGATTTTGGATAAATTTTTCTTTTTGAGGCATGCCTGTCGTGAGCCATTCGATCACACGTGTGCGGTCATTTGGATCACAGATAGTGATGCGCCCACCTTTTGCGCCACTACGGAGCATTGTCGGCCCTCCGATATCGGTTTGTTCGATCACAGATTCCATTGAGGCATCAACTGCAGTGATAGCACCTTTCAGCGGATACAGGTCACAGCAAACGAGATCAATGAATCGAATGCCAAGGGCTTCGAGTTCCGCATGATCCTCCGCGTTGTCTTTTGCGAGGAGCCCCGCATGGATTTCGCGACTGAGAGTAACGACACGATGCCCGAGGATTGGATCACCAACGATACTACCAACATCAGTAACTGGAATACCAGCTCGGATCAGTGCATTTGCTGTACCACCAGAGGCGAGAATTTCCCAGTCCTGGTTGGGAAGGTCGAGCAAACCTTGAGCGAATTCGACGATACCAGTCTTGTCATAGACTGAGAGAAGTGCTGTTTTTTTCATATGCACAAGATACCATAGTTTTGCCTTTTTTTAAACGTCTAGTGAGACTATAATGGCCGTATGATTGTATTAGACAAACCATATGCACTTGGGTATCAATCTCTTCTTGCAATGGTTGTTGGGAGCTTGAAATATCCTGCCTTAACAGGAGGAGGACTTTTTTTAACCAGAATGTTGATTTCACTTCTTGCAGGAAAGACTTTGGTTGCTCAATTTTTGCTCGGGAAACCATATCATACGATGTTCTTTTTTGTCTGCATGTTGGCACTTTTTTTCGCGCTCTCTGTCCTCCCAGAATATTTTGGGTTTTCACTTATGCTTGGCGAAAAAGCATTGTATGTACGAAGTGGTATCTTGTCGCACCAAGTGACAGCAGTTGCTTATAGGGAGGTAGCGAATGTTGTGATTATCCCGAGCAGGACGCTCTTTTTTATGAAGGATTTTGTTGTGCATTGGCATCGTCACGGGAAAGATGAAGAATTGGTGTTTCCTTGCTTGTCTCGGAGAATGAGAACGGAGCTCTTTGATTTTCTGACACAGTAAATTAGGGGCCTTACAGTGTATTACTTGCACGTATTTCAATAAGGTCAGCGCGTCTGAGATCGCGCTCCATTTCTTTTGTCAGAATATTTTCGTGAGGGGAGTCGTCAAGCGCAACTGCAATTTCGAACAGGTCATCGGTGCTCGTTTCCCAGTTTTTGATCGCGTAACTGTCTACGTTGAATGGCTTTGAAAAACTTCGTAAATTCTTTTTGCCATCATCGGTAAAGTATTCGTGGAAATATGACATCGCGAGTTCTCGTACAGATTTGTAAATTGGATCGCGGTATCGGAGGACTGCATGGCTCGTCATTGAGAGTGCGCCCCAAGCTCCATTTTTTTTGAAAAGAGCGACGACATGGTCTACGTCATTATTGTTTCTTGCCCCAACTTTTAGGTCGAGGAGAAGAGGGCGCGCTCCTTGCGCCTTGAGCATACTGGCCGCAAGGAGCGCGCCCTCAATACAGGTCGCTGAGCCTTCCTTTCTTACGCGAAGTGGAGACCGCACAATATGTTCATGACTATCGTCTCGGACACGGAGGGTATTGAGGTAATCCTGTATTTTTTTTGACATGTGCTACTATTATACTCGCATCATTCCGTATTTCTATGTCATGGCTTGTCCAAGTAATTCTGCCGTATCTGCTTCTCTATAAATATGGAGCTATTTTTGTCATCACGTTTGTTGCCGCGTTTGCATTTCCCGTACCGCCTGGAACTCTTTTGATGGCAAGTGCTGCATTTGCGAGCCAAGGATACCTTTCGTTTTTTTGGATTGTTGTGTGGGGAAGTCTCGGCAACATTGCTGGTGACAACGTTGGGTACTATATTGCTCGAAAATACGGGAAACGAATTTTAAACCAAATCGGTTTCCGCAAAATTCTCGCCTCAGAAAAGTATGCAACGTTTGAGAAACGTATTCAAACAAAACCAGGATTTCTCATTTTTATAACTCGGTTCGAAGTTGTTTCAAATCTGTGCGTCAACATTATTTGTGGTCTCGGTGAGGTCCCATACCAAAAATATATAGTATATGAATCTATTGGAGAAATAATACAAGTACTTTTGTATTGTACGATCGGCTACTACGTAGGAGATAATTGGCCCACGATTAGTGCCCTCATCAGTAAATTTCTACTCATTATCATTGTTATTGCAGTTGTTTTGATTGCAGTATTTTGGAAACGTATTTGGCAGCGAACAAAGGCACGCTCGTAGTTGACGTGGTATAATACGAACATGAGAAAAAGATTTTTACTATCGTTCTTGATTGCACTCGGTTTGCTTGTTGGTTTTTTTCTGATGAGACAATATGAAAACGTTCAAAAAGAAAAGGCTCTCACTGCACAAATTGCAGAAAACGTTGCTGTTGTAAAATTGAGTAGGACAAGTAACGATCGACTGATGAAAGCAGTTCTGACACTTCCTGATGGCGATAGCCTTGTTGGTTTACGCGATGGTACCGGGACATATCCTTATATTGGCGGTAACAAAAAGATTGTTACGGGTACGGTAAAAGTCGGCACAATTCTCGCAAGTAAGTTTATACAAAACAATACGATTGGTGGAACAGCTCGCATGGATGTATTCGCTCCGATTACGTTGTCTGGTGACTCAAATGGAGGTTCAACGTATGTTGTCCTGTTTCGTGACAGGGGAGATGCTGTGATTGAGCGCTCATATGTCCGTCTCGGAGGTGCTACATCTGTAGTCATTAAGTCATGTACGATACTCGAACCTGATGCAACTATCCCGAATGAAGAATACCGATTGGATGTTACATTTGAAGTGACCCACGGAAAAAAGAATGTCGTTAAGACAGAAACGATCATTCCTGTTGTTGATGGACTATTCAGTACACTCGGAGTCGTAACTCAATAATTTTTTCCTGTTTGCTCTTCGTTTGATACACAAAAAAACACAGTGGAATATCCCCACTGTGTTTTTTTGTGTAATGCAACGATTGTAAATTATTTTCGAAGCGCGTATTTTCCTGCGCCTGCACACATGAGCGCGAGAGCGGAAAATCCTACTGAGAGTGGAGTCATAATCATTGTTGCTTGAGCGTGTACAACATAGATTGCTACGATCATGACAACAACGAGAAGCGCTGCTGAGATGCGAGTAAAGACACCGAGGAGAACAGCAATACCACCGAGAAACTCAACTGCTGATGCGAGGTATGCCCAAAAAGCGTTAAATCCGATTGAAGCAAAGAAACCAACTGTGCTGTGCATGTTGGAAACTTTCATCCATCCACTTACGATAAAAACGATTGCGAGACCAATACGGAGCACGAGTAATCCTGAGTCAGTTGTGAACAACGCACTATTTTGAATACGATTCAACATACAAAAATATACTATTTATTAATAAAAATACTCTTTACTATACAGAACTTCGCATTTGATTACTAGTGCAGGTGTGGTACACAAAAACCACCCGAAGGTGGTTTTTGTGTAATGGGTGATTGAGTATATTCCCTCAACCAATCATTATGCGCGAGCTTTTTTGGTAGCCTTTTTCGCGAGCATGACTTTCTTTGCAGCAAGGCGCTTTGCCGTCTTGTGCGGGTGTCGAGTCATTTTCTTTGGGCTGACACTCGTCTTTCTTTTTGCCATTGGAATTTGCGTCTGTTAGTAATAAGTCTTAAGTATACCTTGTCTCTTAAGAAATTGCTCGTGTTTTTCGTAATGAAATTCTTCGAGCAATAATAACGAACACAAGAATTGCATTCAATACAACAATAACTAGAGGATAGAGCCATGTTGTTAGTGTGTATGAATCAAGCGCAATAATCGCGATAGAAAATTTTAGGCCATTCAACATGAATGTCATTGCGGTTTCTTCGTCGGGGTTTTTGTATGCATTGTGCATTGTCGGTATAAAACCGAGTGTGTGCGTAATGATAATGAGTACAATCGCGACGAGTGCATTGTTTGTGAGAAACCAGAACAGAAGGGTAACAACGGCGCCTGACAGTGGGACCCAATCATAAAGCGTAAAATGCTCAGAGCATTTTACAAACGATGTGCCGGCAACCAAGAAACACATAACTGCGGTAAATCCAGTAATCCAAGTACCTGCTCCACCGCCTGCGTTGTATTGTACGACGAAGGCTATCGTGCCAAGCACTCCCCAGATGAGCCAAGATATTGTGCGTGGAATTGTACTTCCTCGGAAAATAGAAAAAAAGTAGTCCGAATAACTAATGATCGCAATGACAATAGTAATAACGCCGAGAATATCTTTGTATGTATTCATAAATTATGGAACGAATGTTACGGTCGGAGCAGATACAAGTGGCATGCTGGTTAGGAAAACCGCATGATCAATCAATTGTATATTTTTTTTGTTGTAGGTACAACACAGTTACTTGACGGGGGACTCTCAGTTGGTATACTCGAGGTATGTTTCGACGCATGTCCAAAGGAAAAGCAATTGTGATTCACCTTCCTCTCGAAGGCTGATTTTTGCTTTGAACCGAAGACACTCTTCAAAGAAAACACCAGCCTTCGAAAGATGGCTGGTGTTTTCTTTCAAAAAAGAATAGTTCGAGCATGTAGCCCGTGCCAAACTTGAGAACCCGTTCTCAATGGACAAAAGTTCTTCGCACTGAAAACAAATTGAATTCATGCTTTCCTTTGTGAAGGCCACACTTTTCTCCCTCACCATTCCTCTTGTAGGAACGGGCTAGCTCATCGCCCCGTTGTGGGCACACCAAGTATATCCGTCATTTATATAATTAAATGACACAAAATAAATAAAACCTTCACTCACGTGAAGGTTTTCATTTTAATTTAGGGTATTTTATTTCCCTTGGCGGTCTTGTGCATCGTCGTACCCTGATTCTGAATGGTCAATACTCGTATTAAAAATGAGAAATTTGTCCTTCACTAGAGGTACTTCGAAATTTTCTGAGCCGTTAACGTTCTTTTCTTCGACGGGGAGATTACTTTCGTCTTTCGTTCTTTTCTTTTCCATGAGTTAAATTTTGAAATGGTGACTTATATTATTACATATAATAAGCGCTACTGTCAATAGTACGACATTTGTCCTCCATAGTATTACAATGTACTTTCAAAAACGTGCTTGGTATACTTATTGCATGAAAAGAAGCACATTATTTTTGCTCGCGGTTTCTACCGTCGCGTGTTTTTCTGCATTTTTATTTTACATAGCGCCTGCGCAAGCGTGTGCCTGTGATTTCCCATTTGTAACGACATGGAAAACAGACAACCCCGGTGTCTCTCTCAGTAATCAAATTACGATTCCAGTTGCCGGTGGCCAAACGTACAATTATAACGTCGACTGGGGGGATTCACATTTTGAAGCGGGTATTACGGGAAGTATTACTCATACGTATGATACGCCTGGTACATATACTGTGACGATTAGTGGTACGTTCCCTGAGATTTTTTTCGAAAGTGGCAGTTCAAGTGACGCGCAAAAAATCCTTTCAATCGAGAGCTGGGGAACAACACACTGGGCTTCGATGTACAAAGCATTTGCTGGATGTGCAAACCTAGTGATCAACGACACGGCTGCGCCTGATCTTTCTGGCGTTACTGATACAACGTACATGTTTCTGAATGACACGTCGCTCAACTCAAATATCAACAATTGGGATGTTTCTCATGTCACAACGATGCTCGGAATGCTTCAAAGCACAACGAGTTTTAACCAACCACTCAACAATTGGGATGTCTCACATGTGACGGACATGAGCCATTTGTTTGACAATGCAATCTTATTTAACCAGGACATTAGTAACTGGGATGTTTCGAGTGTTACAACAACTGACTCTATGTTTATGAGCGCGACGCATTTCAATCATCCATTGAATGCATGGGGTCCAAAATTGTCTCACGACACAAATATGGGTGGTATGTTTTATAACGCCGTCAGATTTAATCAGAGTGTTAGTACCTGGGATACTTCGCACGTAACAAACATGTCGAATATGTTTAGTCAGGATACTGATTTTAATCAAGACATTAGTAACTGGGATGTTTCGAACGTGCTCAGTATGCAAGGGATGTTTTATGCAGCGTTTGCATACAATAATGGTGGTGCTCCACTCTTGTGGGGAAGTAAAACACATAATTTGCAAAATGCCATTAGTTTATTCCACTATGCGTCGGCGTTCAATCAGGACATCAGTAATTGGGACACTTCGAATGTTACGAGCATGTCTAACATGTTTAATGCAGATGGTGTTTTTAATCAAAATATCAGTAATTGGAATGTGTCGAATGTCACTGACATGAACTTGATGTTCTATAGTGCACGAGCATTCAATCAAAATCTCAGTTCATGGGATGTTTCAAAAGTCACAGACATGTCAGGAATGTTTTACTATGCGGTACTATTTAATTATCCTCTCGAGGCATGGGGACCAAAACTGTCACACGTGACAAATATGGCTTACATGTTTTCGAACGCGTCTGCTTTTAATCAGCCGCTTACAACGTGGAATGTATCTGCCGTTACGAATATGGATACTCTGTTTGGAGATGCGGTTTCGTTCGATCAAGACCTGAGTTCTTGGAACGTTGCTCGTGTGACGCGAATGCCGGGAATGTTTACGAATGTTTCACTTTCAATAAAAAATTATGACGCGCTTCTTCATTCGTGGTCATTGCTTGCTCTACACACTGGAGTAACGCTTGATGCGAATAACGCGATCTACTGCTCTGCGTCACCAGCGCGTCAATCTATGATTGATACATATGGATGGACAATCAACGATGACGGTGCTTCGTGTCATACGCTTACGTATGGCTCAGACTCAAACGGATCGATCTCTGGTCAAGCGACACAATCGTTTGGAAATAATGAGGACGGAACAGCGGTGACTGCCGTTCCGAATCCAGGCTTTACGTTTAGTCATTGGTCAGATGGTTCAACACAAAATCCTCGCATTGATACAGCGATCCATGGCGACATAGCAGTGGCAGCAACATTCGCATTTGTTGGCAGTCGAGGGCGTCCAAATATCCCAACACTCACAGTGTCACAACCGCCAGTAGCTTCATTGCTGAGTCCAAACAAAGGACATGAAATTGTAGGTAGTGCTCAATTCACGAGAAGTCTTCGCAAGGGAATGTCTGGTGATGACGTGAAGCTGTTACAACAATTCTTAAATACACATGGTTTTGCCGTTGCAACGAATGGCCCTGGTTCACTTGGAAACGAAACAACACACTTCAGTCAAGCAACGTTTACTGCGTTAGGCAATTTTCAGGAATCAAATGCGGATGCGATATTTGGAAAGAATGGGATGGCAGGGAAGGGTACCTTCGGTCCTATAACACGAAAATTTGTAATGAACATTAAGTAATAGGCGCACAGAAAAAAACAGGTCAACGACCTGTTTTTTTCTGTGCGCCCGAGTATATCGATGTTTATTGACTTTTAAAACAAATATGCTATAATCCTAAAACATGAAAAAAATATCAGTGGTCACATTTTTTACTATCTTTTTCTTTGCAGGTACACAGTTTGCATCTGCTCATACATGGTTCGAACGAACGAATTCAGGTCAACATCAATGGCTCTCGATTACAAGTAGTGCTGACGGGGTTAAATTGGCTGCCGTTGAAAACGGGCCAAGCGCAGGGTATGTATACACCTCAACCAATTCAGGTCATGATTGGACGAAAGAAACTGCGACAGGGCCACAAGCGTGGGAAGCTATTACTGGTAGCGCAGATGGCATGAAACTCGCAGCGACTGTCGGAGGTGGAAATATTTTTACCTCAACCGATGGTGGAGTTACATGGACTGAGCAGGTTGGTTCTGGAGCACGCACGTGGTCATCGATCTCATCAAATGCGAGTGGATCTCAATTGATTGCATCTGACTATGTCGGATACATATATATCTCTACTGATAGCGGTGTGACATGGAACGCACAATCATCGCTCGGCACACACGCGTGGCAAGTCGTCGCGTCTTCACGTGACGGAGAACATCTTACTGCAGCAATTACGAATGGATACATTTTTGTTTCGAATGACGCGGGTGTTACTTGGACACAAGCTGATAGCGCAGGAATTCGTTCATGGTTGAGTCTTTCAATCAGTGCAGACGGTACGCATATGACAGCAGGTGCGGTCGGAGATTATATTTATACTTCGACGGACTTTGGTGTGACATGGATGGTGCAAACAAATTCTGGAATGCGAAGTTGGTCTTCGATCGCGACAAGCGACGATGGCATGACACTTATTGCGGGAGATAACGGTACACGCACCATCAATATTTCATATGACGCGGGTGTGACATGGACGCAAGACGCTGATGCAGGAACGAATATCTGGCAATCAGTTGCTCTCTCATCAGATGGCACACATTTTTCTGCTGTTGATAGTGGTGGTTATATTTACACGACAGGACGTGCACCAAGAGTTACAACCGAGAGTGCTGACACGATTTACGAATTTGGCGCACTTTTAAAAGGATCAATTCCTGATGCAGGCGATACTGATATTCAAACAATCGGAATTGTGTACGGACCAACAAATTCATATGGAATAACTGTTGTTATCAATGTTGACCCCGATTTGCACCAACGAGAAGTGAGTTCATTCGACGGCGCAAACGTACACACCGGTTTTGCATGTGACACGATCTATCATTACGAAGCATTTGCAACGAATAGCGATGGTACTGGGTATGGTTCTGATATGACAGTTCGCACGCTTCCTTGCACGACGACGTTTACTGGATCATCATGGGTGCGTCAGGTTGGTTCAGGAGCACACTTCTGGGCAAGTATGGCAGCATCTGACGATGCATCACATGTCATTGCTGCTGATTCTCAAAATGGTTTTCTGTATATATCAAACGATAGTGGAGTGACATGGACTCAAGTCACTACGCTTGGTGCTCATTATTGGAACGCAGTTGCTTCTTCTGGTACAGGATCCACACTGCTCGCTTCAGAAAAAATTTCAGGAACAGTATATATTTCTACTGATTCGGGATCGACATGGAACGCTCTCCCAATGCTTGGATCACAGCCAAATGAGGCACTTGGAGTAAGTACTGACGGACAGACACTTGCGTATGCGAATGCATCTGGCTCGCTGATGATTTCTCAAAATGGTGGAGCGCTATGGACTGCAGCAACTGCACTCGGTACCGGCTCATGGAATTCTGTAGCGATCGCAATGAATGGTATGACGATTACTGTGAGCGATGCGAACGGTTTTATTTCACAGTCAACAGATCATGGTATCACGTGGAATCAATTGACAACTCTCGGATCACATTCGTGGGCAAATATTGCAAGTTCAAGTGACGGCAATTATCTTGTTGCGAGCGAGCGACATGGAAATGTGTATTTATCAACCGATGCTGGCGTAACATGGACGACGATGACGAACGCTAGCTCAAGTGATTGGGGCGGTGCAAAAATTTCTGACAATGGAAAACTCATCGCATTGATTCAAGGTGGTCCGGTAACTGGAGGACGATATATTCTCATTTCAACTGATGGTGGAGCAACGTGGATTCCACAAGTTTCTGCCGGTCCCTCGTTTTGGTCAACACTTGCAATCTCACGTGACGGAATGAATATTCTCTCAGGAGACTCGTCACCTGGATTTGTGTGGACACGCATGCCCGTACCATTCGTTTCGACGACTGCTGCGACTACTATTACACAAACAACCGCAACAATTAATGGAGTCATCGATTATACCGGCTCAAGCACTGTAACCGGACGTGGTTTCTCATTTGGAGCGACGAGCGGATATGGCAGTCAGGTCATCGCAACCGGTACATTCACGAGCGGAGTATTTCATCTTGATCTCCCGAATCTTACTTGCGCAACGACCTATCATTATCAAGCACTCGCTGTTAATTCGTATGGCAATGGTACAGGAAGTGACATGACATTTACTACAAGCCCGTGCTCAACAACAGGAGGTGGAGGCGGTGGAGGCGGTGGAGGCGGAGGTGGTGGAGGCGGAGGTGGTGGCAATACGTGCTCACTTGGAAAAGTAGACACCAACCACGATTGTAAAGTAGACATCCTTGATTTCGTCACACTGATGGCACATTGGGGAGGAGTAGGGAAAGACAACATTGCAGATTTTAATAGCGACGGGAAGGTCGATGTGCTGGATTTTGTGATGTTAATGGCGAAATGGACCAAATAATTATATGAAAAAATATTCTACAATTCTCATTGTGCTCGGAGTGCTCATGTTTAGTCATGCGACATTTGCAGCTACAACTGCCAGTATGTCGCCAAGTTCTGTGAATGCAGTTGCAGGTACGACGTTCACGTTGACTGTAAACGTTGATTCAGCAAGCGACGTGAACGACGCAGAAAAAATTATAATAAAATATCCAACTGAGCTCGTATCAGTTGCGAATATTGTACAGACGAATGATTGGATGGCGCTCACTCAGGCTGGGTATGATTCACTTGATACGACGAATGGAATAATCACAAAGACGGCAGGTTTTCCTGCAGGATTTTCTGGAAAGAAAGTTTTTGAAACAATTACGTTCACGGCCAAAGCTTCAGGAACTGGCCAAATTTCAATTGATTCAAGTTCAGTCGCTTTTCTTGAAAGTACACAAGGTACGATCACAAGTACTCCAGTTTCAGTTACGATAACAGCTCCTGTTGAGCAAAAAGTAACCACCGAAACAACGACTCCCGCGAAGAAAGTCGTATCAGTTGAGGCACCTAAAACTCCAGAAGTGACAGCTCCAGTTGCGACTGAAACAGTCACAGCGCAAGCCTTGTCAGCTTCGGCAATTGGCGCAGGAACATGGTCAGTCCGCTCTGGCTGGTTTTGGGCATTCATTGTTACACTTGTAGCGCTTCTTGCAGTCAGCGCACGATTTTACGTGTACGCCAAGAAGTATCGTAAAGAATAAAAAAACGCGACCAAGATAAAAAGCCAACTTTTAGGTTGGCTTTTTATGATTTGTTTTTTGAATGTATCTTCCCACGAAGAACGTTATGATTCCCAAGAGAGCGTTGTACCAAACACAGTGTATGGTGAAGGTATGGTCTTGTATTTCTACCCTTGGATAAAAAATAAAAACACAAAACGCAGCTACAGATGCAAGAACGAAGAAAAAATGTGAGAGGAATTTTAGGAGGGCGCTTTTTGTGTTGAAGCGAATTTCCTATTAAATAAACAAGGATCGCTATCGATGTTAAAAACCAAATGAAATGGTACGTATTTTCAAAAAAGGCCAGTGATTTAATGAAGGTGTGGTGGGTGTTATTCATAGATTAGACAGTTTCTGGAGAATGTCAAATTGAACAGTCGTAGAGAGAGCTCTTCAGACAAGATTCTGGTAATATAGAACATATGGCACAGAAACGAGTCGTCGCGAAGATGGTACATCGAGCCCCGCTTGATGTACAAGAGATGCTCGCATCGAAACAGGGCATACAAACACTATGGGAAGATCTCACTCCGCTTGCGCGCAATGAGTGGATTTGTTGGATTACCTCCGCCAAAAAAAACGAAACACGAAGTCGCCGAATGCGAATCATGAGTGAAAATCTTCTGAAAGGGAAGCGCCGTCCTTGTTGTTGGGCTGGCTGCCCGCACCGCTAGGATGTTTTCGTGGACACAGTTGCTCACGCATAGTACGATATAACAATGTCTCAGGCCGCATCGTTCACTTTTGGTACGTACAAAATTGACTCTACTCGTTCAATTATTTCTTTTACCTATCGTGTGGAATTTATGGGCGGGAGCACGAGGACCTATATCGACCGACTCATGTTTCCAGATGTTACGTCTGAAATGTGGAACAAGGTGCCAAAAGAGGTGCTCGAGCCGACATTGCAATCCTTACTGCTCATGCTCGGTATCAATTATTGGAGTGTATACCCAACACCAAACATGCACATCGATGGGTTCGCGCTCACGCGCGAACAAGCAACTTTTTGGGACTCGCTCTATCTGAATGGACTGGCCGAATTTTTTTACGACATGAAAATGGATTTTCGTGGACTTATTGCTTTTCCGTTTGATGAGGCTCGTGTTGCGCCCGCGCCGGCACAGTGTGATTTGCCTACACGCGCACTTCTCCTAAACGGTGCGGGCAAAGATTCTATCCTCTCAGCTGAAATGTTGCGAGCCGAAAACATACCGTTCGATTTCTTCGCATTTGCTCCGACGCCGGCTCACACTCGCATCGGCAAGCTTGTCGGAGCAAAGACGATCACCGTCACCCGTCGTCGCGATGCGCGCATTAATGCAGTGAATCACTTCCGAGCATCGAGCGCATATCCATCTGTCTCTACTTTTACATTCATTGCCACACTTCTCGCTGAAGTGCTGGGCTATAATTCGATCATTTTCTCAAATGAGCGCAGTGCCGATTTCGGCAATCTGACGTACCTCGGCCTTGAGGTCAATCACCAATGGTGCAAATCATCTGAAGCTGAAAAGATGATCAATGATTATATCCATCGTTACATCACACCAGATATTTCAAACAGCTCACTTTTGCGCAAATACAGCGAACTCGAAATCGTGCGTCAGTTCGTGCAGTATCCAAAATATCTCCGTTACTTCACAAGTTGCAATACGTATTTTTGGCTTCCACGCATTCAACAAAGATTACTGCGGAAATCCTACTGGTGTAAACAATGCCCGAAATGCATGTTTCTGTTTGCTTCGTTTTCAGCATTCTTACCGAGAAAAGAAATGATAAAAATCTTTGGTGCCGATCTCTACGCCGACAAACGCCTCGTCTCGTACGTCAAACGCACACTTGGTATCGAAGGGTATAAGCCGCTTGATTGTGTTGGCGAGCCAGAAGAAATGATTCTTGCCATGCATTACGCATCGCGCACTAATGCATATGCCAATGATATTTCCATGAAAATATTCGAAGAGCACTTTCCATCGACCTATGATTTTGAGGGGATCGAGCGAACGATCCTTGATTTATAGGAGATTGAACACTGCGAGGAATTAAATAAAATAAGTCAAATTACAGATCCAAACACCATAGTAGTAAGTCAACACGACGGGCAGCGTTGGTTGACTTACAAAATCAGCGTGTTATTGTGAGAATAATGTGTTTCTTTACCATATGAATTTTGGGGTTAATCAAGCATCTCATTTCTCACATTGGGAAGATTGATTAACCCCAAAATAGGTGTAAATATGAAAAAAAACAAAAAGTCGTTTACGGTAAAAGCCCGACGAAATAGAGTGCTCTATGCACTCCTCGGAATGTTCATAGCATTGACGATGGTCGTGTTGTCACTACTTCAGTGCTATGAGATAGAAACTCTTGGTATCATGGAACCACTCGTTGATCATGGCCCATTTCTGTTGTGGGCTACTACCGGATATTTTTTCTTTGCAGCTTTTATTGCAACGATGTTTTTAGCAGCTCGGTCAATATATGATTGGAGTGCTTATGATCACGATGCTGAGATCAGGATGAAAGATCTTGAAACAGAGAACACGAATTTGCATCTGCAAGTTCTAGGGCACTTGCAGATGCAACTGCATTTGAAAATGATTGCTGAACTCATTCAGTCGCCTATCGGTGGCGTGGAGTCTTTTGATGATGCAGAGTTAAATTAAAATGTTCAAAGAATGGATTGGAACCGTGGTAATACTATTATTACCACGGTTTCTTTTTTGTTATGTCACACAGCAATTCTCTGTTTCCGGTGATGATATTCAGTGATATAGGGGAGGGGTACTATGGATGATTCGAGGCATGACACTGAAAAGATTTTCGAACCAAAGAAAAAGATTGTCCTAAAACGACAAAAGAGCTCTTTCGAGCTCCCTTGTCCTATTATGTTCATGTAGCTAGACGACTTTCGAACTATTGACTGGATGAAAGAGTATCCATTTCCGGTGACGACACTCAGTGAGATTAGGGGATTACTTGTTGGGTGATCTTAACTATTGATTCAATTTCTATCGGCCCCAGTCGTGCTTACTATTGACATAACGATATATATTGTGATATAATATGAATCAATCAATATTTCTAACAAATTAAAACCATAACAATGGAACTACCAGACAATTCCTTAATGTTACAACTCCTCGGGCGAATCGCCGAAAATGGAGTAGGTTTCCGTCAACTTTTTTTCAGAATGAACCTTCCAGTCAGTTCAATCTTTGACAAAGAAGGTGAGGTGAGAAAAAAATTCATCATGAGAGGCACTACTAAAAAAACGCTCGAAATTTGTTTTTCAGATGGCGAAAAATTATTGGGTACTTTTGAAGTAACGCCCAAAATGCTCAACCAGATGACGGCAGACACCTGTATTCCAGATGAGGAGGAATACTCGATGCATCTGGTGAATGTAGAAAAGCTTTTACCTGTAAAAGGGGTAAGAGTGATTAGTATTGAGTTGTTCTTCAGTGCCATCAAGGGACTGTATGGACACACTGCAGGGCATGCATTAATTGATGTGGGGGCGTAAGTGAAAGTAAATTACAGAGCCAATGAAAAGAGTCATCTTTTCATTGGCTTTTTTTATACCCAATGCTTTTGAAGGAGTGTGTAAATCTAAATTATTTATAAACGAATTCTAAACTTGATTTTGCTTGGTCAATTTAGTGCTAGGTATACTTTACGTATGTCTACCACGAGGAAGGAAACTCGAACCTATGCTGATCGGGCAGTGTATATGCGCGAAGCCGTCAAGCGGCGCAGAAGGAAGCTTCGCGAAATGGCTCGAGAATATGCGGGAGGGAAGTGTGTACTATGTGGGTATAATAAATGTGCTCGAGCACTCAGTTTTCATCACCTCGATCCGAAAAAGAAAGATTTTGGTGTGTCGGCAAAAGGACTAACACGTTCATGGGAAGCAATTCGAAAAGAGATTAATAAATGTGTTCTCCTGTGTGCGAATTGCCATATGGAGGTACACGATTCACTATCAAACAATGCAAGCGAGGATAATTAAAAAATCTTAAATGCAAAACATATACCCATCAGAACTATTCCTATAGAAAGAAGAGTGAGTTGTGTTACCCATGCCCAAGTAGCTGATCTCTGCTTCATTTCACCTCCGATAGCCTCTTTTGCTCCTATTTCTGCTTCCGTAAGACTCTTGCTTCCTTTTAGTACGTCATCATAATATCTGAATCTTCGGCTTGATTTTCCGACGGCATTTTCCCAAAAATTTTGGCGAATTTGAGTATTTACTATTCCGAAGATTAATGAAATAACAATAAGACTTAGTCCGATTGTAAAAATAATTTTAAGAACAAAACTAAGTTCTGATATTTTTTCAGCAAACGCCACGGAGCCGGCGAAAATAATAGAAGCGATTTGAAGTAGGCTTTTACTGAAATCATCACTCAGCAGGTTACTTCTGAGTATTGAATATCGAAATTCAGTAAAACAAAATTCCCGCCAGTCTTTTGCGAGTTCTTTTTCGTTTGCGTTGTTCTCAATATTTTCTACCATAAATGCTTACTACGTTGCTCCGAACTTGGGACGATGTTCGAATTGCGATTATTGAAGAGAAATAGAAAACTCACCACAGGATGAGTTATCCATTGGTGAGTTAATGTTCTTACAGATCGCACAATTTTACAGGGATACCACTTTTGGAATCCGATGGTTCGTAAACGATCGTTTGCCCTTGTGTTCCTTGGCATTTGTTTTTCCAGTCAAAAGTATCGACTGGTTTTACATAAAATGCGCGACCAGCAATTTCGGATACTTGATGGTTGGAAACCCTTACTTTTAGGAAACTGCAATCATCGCAGCTTCTCGCAGTGTGCACTCGTGGTAGATCTGCTTTTTCTTTGTTAAAGCTAACTACCTGTCTTGTGGCGAATACCGCCATCGCAATTAAAGTGATTACGATGATCCATTTCGGTTTGTTCATATGAAACGTTTTTATGTTGGTTAGAAATTATTGTGTCTTCTCCGCCACCGTACAGAAGCAAAGAAGGCACAATAAGCAACAACCTCGTATGTCAAAAAACTATTATTAGGATAATAGCATAATATCGTGTATTTGTCAAACATTTGCTCCCCGCACAGGTTCAAGAACTTGTCGATCAAGACCTTGTAAGGGTTTTCGAGCTACTCGCGGAGTGGGATTTTGACGCGTACAGGTCACTTGAGGTCAACTGAGGAATGTTGAAAATTGAGCGTTTCTGAGCGAATTTCATGTGCGTCTTTTGTTGAAAAATATAGGGATTTTGGAAAAAATGGGACAAATGGGACACAGGTCAGGAAATATGAGTTTCGTCCAGTTCTGGCTCAATTAGAGGCTCTGTGTCGAGGTAAATCTGCTTGTCTTTCAGTATCAAGCGACTGGTCAAATGCTTGAGGATTTCGCGCTGTTCTTCAATACGACCATCGTCAAAAACGACTTTGGCATATTTACGGAGGTCGTAATCTTTCTGTTCCTTACTGCGATCTGAAATCGGGTCTCCCGTAATGAATTCTTGAAGCTTGTAATACTCTTCGATTTTAACTTCAAAAAATTCACGCATGCCAATGAGATCAATATCAACACGATCAAGCACTTTGAATAGTTCACTCATTAATTGTGTTTCGTTTATACATTGCTCGCGACAATCTCGATTTCTACTGCGACTGCAAACGTAATATCTATATTGGCGTTCTCGTTTATTTATTCTATTGCGTCTTGTTTTCTCAACAGCGGTAATACCAGAACTGCATTTTCCGCATCGAATCATTCGCAAAAACGCAAACGGTGATTCACGTAATTTTGCGTATTTCTTTTTGACGCGTCTTTTTTTGTATCTGTTCCTGCGCGTCCATGAAAATCTGCTTTGTGATAATTCGTTTGTGTTTTCCTTTGTACCACTTTCCACTTTTTGCGGGAAACTCAAAATATCCGTAATAGAAGTGACGATGGAGGATCGCTTGTACACTACTGAGATTTAAAAGATTTCCTCCAGGAGAACGAAAGTCGATGCTGTGAAGCCAACGGAGAATTTGATGTGTCGATTGATCCTCGTATGCCGCCTTCTCGAATATTCGCCTGATGATCGGCGCACGCTCGGGATCGAGTTCTTTTTCACAGAGTTTATCTTTGAGTTTCGGATTGAGATATCCCATCGGTGCAACGCATGGCCATAATCCTGATTCGACTCGTGCACGAAGTCCGCGTTGGACATTGATGGCTTTGTTGTCGTTTTCAAGTTTTGCTTGCGAACAGAGAATCATCAAAAGGAATTTATCACTCGGTGAATTGCTGAATGTTTGTCCGAATGTGCGTATCTCAAGAAGCAATCCTTTGTCCATGATATCGACGAGATGCCCGAGGTCGCCCGCATTACGACTCAAGCGGTCTGCATTCCATGTAAGAATGCCATTGTATGTTCCTTGCTTGAGTCCTTCAATCATCTCCTTGAAAACGGGTCGCTGACCTGAGCTTTTTGCCGAGTGTGCTTCGGTCTTTACACATACGACTTGTAGACCGTCGCGGTCGGCGATGACTTTCATTTCCGAGAGCTGGGATTCGATGGAAAGAGCTTGCCGTTCCTCGGCTTCCATGGATTTACGGGCATATATGCAGTAACGGATAATAATAGGTGGTTTCTCGGGGGCGAATGCTATTTGATTGGTCATGTGCGGATTATAGGTATCAGAACAAAATTGGCAACAATGGGCAATTTTATCTAATCCCGATCTCTTTTTTCATGCTCGATAATTTGCCAGTACGGTTTTGCATAATCATCGCCGTGTATATCTTTCAGTATTGTAATTTGTTCTTCGGGCACGTTTGCAACCAATTCATCAAGATAATCCAATAGCGCTTGTCTTTTGTTAAGAGAAAATATT
>CAITQP010000011.1 GCA_903894565.1 uncultured bacterium | reverse complement strand
CTTCCTTTGAAAGATTCTCACAACAGCCGTATACTAATCACATGAACCTCATCGACAAACTCCCCGAACTTAAAAAGGACCACAAGACCTCGTACCTCGCCGAACAGTACGAGAAACTTTTGCGTGAAGAAGAACAGGTTCGAGAGCTCCTTTCCGGCGATAGCGATCTCCACGATATGGCGGTCAAAGAACTCGAAATTGTTGAAGAACAAAAACACGGCATTGAGGCACAAATCAAAGCGATCGAAGATTCTGAAAAAGAAGAGGAACAATTTCCGAATGAAATCGTGCTCGAAATTCGCGCCGGCGCTGGGGGAGACGAAGCAAGTCTTTTTGCCGCCGAGCTTGCGGGGGCATATCAAGGATATGCAGAAATAATGCACTGGAGTTGGAAAAAACTTGAGGCATCGAGTTCGGAAGTTGGAGGATACCGCGAAGCGTCGTTCGAGGTACGTGGCAAAGACGTCTACAAGAAGCTCCGCTTCGAAACTGGCACGCATCGTGTTCAGCGTATTCCTGATACTGAGAAGAATGGCCGCATTCATACATCGACGATTACTGTCGCGGTTCTTCCAATTCGCAAAAAAGTAAAATTTGAAATCAATCCTGGTGACCTCGACATGGAATATTCTCGCGCGGGTGGAAAGGGAGGACAAAACGTCAACAAAGTCGAAACTGCAGTTCGCCTTATTCACAAGCCAACAGGTCTCGATGTGCGCTGTACGAGTGAGCGAAGTCAGCTTGCCAACCGAGAGCGAGCAATGGAAATTCTCACTGCAAAAATCCAGATGCTCAAAGAACAAGAAGAGCATGCCAAGTATTCTGCTGAACGCAAAAACCAAGTTGGTACCGCCGATCGCTCAGAAAAAATCCGTACCTACAACTATCCGCAAGATCGCATCACGGATCACCGCATCAAACAGTCGTGGTCAAATATCCCAGGCATCATGGAAGGCAAACTCGACAAGATAATCAACGCACTCGAAGAAGGCAAGGAAGGCGACGCATCTGAATCAGAGGAGGAGTAATCAATTTGCCATAAACTATTGTTTGCCAGGCAACCCGTCGCGCGTGCTCGCGCGCGGGCTTCTCGGCGCCAAGCGCCTGCGAAAGGCCTGTTCAAACAATAGTTTATGGCAAACCGGTTATTCCACACCTTCTTTGCTTGCGTTACTATTCATGGTAGTATGATAAGAGTAGTTTTGTTTCTCATGTGCGCCTTGTTACGCAGGGAGTGTACGGTGAACGCTCTACTTGAAGACCATCGAGGTTTTCATTTATAAAGTTTCGCGCGTGCGACGCATGTTTCGCACAGTACAATAGTATGGCAAAGAAGCTCTACGTTGGAGGAGTACCTTACTCTTCGACAGATGCAGATCTCAAAGCTCACTTTGAGACAATCGGACCAGTCTTGTCCGCAGTTATTATCATGGATAAGATGACAGGCCGTTCAAAAGGCTTCGGTTTCGTTGAAATGGAAAACGATGCTGATGCTGATACAGCTGTCGATCAGTTGAACAATACTGATTTCCAGGGACGCAAGCTTACGGTTTCTCCAGCACGTCCGCAGGAGCGCCGCTTCTAATCTCTTTTTGATTCCAAGCACCAAAACCACCCAAGAGGTAACCCTCTTGGGTGGTTTTGACATTTTAACTAATTATGTTAGTTTATGAATAAGGCACCCATTGACAAAAGTTTTAAAAGTGACCTTGCGAGACACATTACTGCCTCGAAAGGTCACTTTTAAAACCAAAAAAATGAGCAACTTAAAGTTAGAATACCTGAAACACTCAGTGAATTACTGGGTTGATATGAATTATTTTGCTGAATTTAATTGGCAGCTGATGAAATTTAAAAACAACGGTAAGGACCCCGTTGACCAAACATTGTCCGGCACTGAAATATCTGTCGATAGAATCGGACTCGGTCGTTCGATTCAAAATTATCAAAAATTACTTCCTGTCGTCGAGATAGGTAAGCCATTTTACGCCCAGGATTATCTGCCTCGAATACCAAGTGTTCAGGCAGGCAAAATCCAAAATCGGGCTGATTACCTTAAGCTTGGTGGAGGGGAGACGATGTTGTTGTTACCTGAATTTTTGAGCAAATGGATGAGAAATTGCTCAGTCTTTATGTTGAAAAATTCAGAGAAAATTGAATTAGTTGATCCTTGCAAGCAAAATTATTTTAACAAGCTACCCAGTAAGAATTTCATACTGTCGATTGATAAGCTCTTCTATAAGGAAGTGAAGGTAGATAATCAGACCAGAATTAATCCTAGTCACGGATATACAGATTTCTTTGTATGTTCGGACGAAAATGTACTCGATGTTTTTTGCATTCCGTCCACAGTTAAGGACTTTCCATTACCAGATTCAGGAAAGGCGATACTAAAACATCTGTTCATTTTAATGAAGGATCGTTCGAAAGTACAACAAATTCGAAAGGAACTCGAGAAGTTAGAAGCACTTGCTACATCATGGCATAGTGGGGTATATCACTTTTTATATCTTCGAATGGATATGCAGAGCGGGAAAGCCTCATTCCCCCAAATTGACAAGCTTCAATTTGTGAATGTCGATGCTTCCAATATAATGGCGGATTCAATCAAAAAAACACCTGAAGAATTATTTCAAATTCTCAGGGAGAGTTGGGATATTACAGCGTTACCTTTTTTCCTGAATGGCATGTGCAAGGTTTTGAGTACGTACTCACCTGAAGAAATTGCGAGTATGCACCATGCGCATATTGCACAGACTGGCTCAACAAATACCAGTACTGTTAAAAACACGCAAAAGTCAGTTAAGCCAAAAAGGGAATGGTATGAAGTAACATACGGGAATATTTCCTCACTTGAAGTTACAGATGAAGTACTTAAAAAAGTAAAGAAAAAAATTGTTCACACAAAAAACCCACACATTCGATATCCTTCAAATCGAATCTTAAAGAGTGGTATTGTAGTCTTTGTTACCGCTTGTGCTGTTCGGGGTAAAGATGTTGACCCTGAAGAAATTAAACGAATAAACATTGAATTCAAAATGACAAACCCTATTTAATATAGGAATTGCCAAGAAACTAAAGCCTCCCGTCATGCATTTGATAGGAGGCTTTTGCATTGCCGGAGTCGATTTTATTTGATATAGTGATTTTGACCCGATGTGGGTCGTTTTTGTGCGGAAGGTCTGCTCTCGTTTTCTTGGAGTGGATAAGTTTCGATAATTAGTGCTTTGTGTGCGTGTGTAGTTCAGTGGTAGAACGCTGTCCTGATAAGACAGAGGTCGTAGGTTCGATTCCTACCACACGCACAGAGAGCAGTAACCACTTATTCATTCTACGGTTTGAAATAGTTCAACTATTCGTGTATACTCTCGTCGTGCGAGAGGCCAAACACTGTGTTTGACTCTTTTTATTATCATGGTCAAAAACGATACACCTTCTTATTGGTATGGAGCACTTGTTGCTTTCGGTAAGATGTCAGTATGGATCGTTGGACCGATACTTCTTGCGCTTGTCGTAGGGAAGTGGCTTGATAGTAAGTTCCATACAACACCAATACTTTTTGTATCTGTCACAGGACTTTCATTCGTTATTTCGATGATTGGCCTCGTCCGTGAAGGATCGAAGTACATGCGTGTGATTGAAAACGAAGCAAACAAATCAAAATCCGATGAACGAGAATAATCAAACAACTGCAACAAATATTCAAACTACAAGTCTTCCTGTCACAGAGACACACGAAGAGATTAAGCATGAGAGTACTCTCTATGCTGAACCTGTCGCTCATGTGCATGGTTTCCCGATTACGAATTCATTGATTACGAGTTGGATTGCCGTGCTCGTCATCGTCATCCTTTCGGTTGCGCTCCGCACTCGAATGAAGAAGATCCCATCCAAACTCCAACACTTTTTTGAAATGTTTATGGAAGGTGCACTCAACCTCGCCGATCAGGTGACCGGTAGTCGCAAAATCACGACAAAAGTATTTCCTGTTGCTGTTTCCATTTTCTTTTTTGTACTCATCAATAACTGGCTCGGAATTCTTCCGCTTGGAGGATTTGGGGTGATTGAGCGTGGCGCAGATGGTGCCTCGTTTATCCCATTCATCCGTTCAGGTACTGCAGACATCAACACAACACTCATGCTCGCGCTTGTTGCCGTGATTGGTTCAAACATCTTTGGGATCATCATTATTGGTCTCTGGAAAGCCCTCAACAAGTATGTTAATCTGAAGGCGCTTGGGAGTATGGTCACCAAGGTTCGCAAAGAACCAACGGTGCTCATTATGGCCCCAGTTATGTTTTTCGTTGGAGCACTTGAACTTGTCGGAGAAATTGCAAAAGTTGCTTCGCTTTCGTTCCGTCTTTTCGGAAACGTATTTGCTGGAGAAGTATTGCTTGCTTCGATGAGTGCGCTTTTTGCGTATGGACTTCCAATCCCGTTCCTTTTTCTTGAAGTGTTGGTTGGATTCATTCAGGCGCTCATTTTCTCAATGCTCGTTCTTGTGTACTTCAGTATCGCGGCAGAAGATCATGACGCGCATGATGAAGGGCACGGGCATGAAGAAAAAAAGCACGAGACTGTCGGGTCTCATGCAAGCGCTTAAGCTGATCTGCTCTCTCGAGGAGATATCCTCGGTGGATCAGGTCCGCGTATGCGTGATCAATTATTAATCATAACTCATTTGCAGTATGGATATCACATCTCTCGCAAAAGCAATTGCAATCTCAGTCGGTGCTATCGGTCCAGCTATAGGTATCGGTATGATCGGTTCGAAGGCAATGGAAGCTATCGGTCGCAACCCAGAAGCAGCAAACAAGATTCTTGTTCCAATGCTTATCGTTTCAGCCTTCGCTGAAGCTGTTGCCATCTACGCTCTCGTTATCGCTTTCTCAATCAAGTAAGCAGTTTGAAGATTTGAGATTTCGATCTTGAATCTTCACTACTGCTCGCTTGCAGTTATCAATCAATCAAACAACGTATGGATTCACTCATCACCACATTTCATATCGACTGGAAAATCATCATTGCTCAGCTTGTAAACTTCGCGATCGTTTTTGCTGTTTTGTATTTCTTCGCTTTGAAGCCACTCAAGAAGCTCATGGACGAGCGTTCGGAGACGATTAAGGGAGGACTCGACAATGCTGAAAAACAGAAGGAACTTTTGGTTGCTCAAGAAAAAGAGTATGCAGACGCGCTCGCTACTGCTCGTGCCGAAGCAGCTGTTATGCTCAAAGAAGCAAAAAAAGACACAGAAGCATATCGTGCAGAAATGATGGAAAAAGCGCTTGCTGATGTCGCAAATACGGTTGCGAATGGCAAAAAGCAGATTGAAGCTGACAAAGCAAAGATGATCGAAGATGCAAAGAAAGAAATCGTTGCGATTGTTATGCAAGCAACTGAAAAGGTGCTTGGCGAAGTTGCTACTGGCAAAGTCGAAACAAAATTGGTCGAGGAGAGTATAAAAAATATTTAGTATATGAGCGCTTCTCGTACAAAAGAATTAGCTGAGGTCTTGCTTGAAATGACGGATGAAAATCCAGAAGCACGCGAGGAGGCTCAGGTGAAGAAATCCCTCAAGGAATTCGCCACATACCTCAAGAAAAAAGGTCTCTTGCGAAAAGCTGATGCGATCATTGCCGACTACCGAAGACTCTACAATAAGAAGCACAACATTGTAGAAGCGACGGTCACACTAACCTCGAGACTTTCAGAACACACACGAGTTGAGCTCCGCGAAGCACTGAAAAAGAAACACAATGCTCGCGAAGTGCACATGCTCGAAAAAGTTGATCAACGACTCATCGGCGGAATACGAATACAAATAGAAGATGAAGTGTACGACAGTTCCATACAAAACTCCCTCAAGCAATTACAAACAGAGTTACTCAAATAAAGATATATGACCTCAAAAAATCTCATCATCGAAAATCTGAAAAAAGAAATCGCACACTTCAAAAAAGATGCGACGACTGAACGCGTTGGAACTGTCACTGAAGTGTTCGACGGTATTGTGCGTGTATCAGGACTTACGACAATCAAATCATCTGAAATGGTTACGTTCCCTTCAGGAGTAATGGGTGTTGCGCTCAACCTCGAAGAAGACTCTGTCGGTATCATTGTGCTTGGTGACTACGCAACTATCAAAGAGGGTGACGAAGTCAAAGCGACAGGAAAAATTCTTGAAATCGGAGTCGGCGAGGCTCTCGTCGGACGCACTGTTGACGTGCTCGGCAAGCCAATCGATGGCATGGGTGCAGTGAAGGCTTCAGCAACATACCCAATCGAGCGCGTTGCTTCAGGTGTGATCACTCGTCAGGGTGTCGACCAGCCAATGCAGACCGGTATAAAAGCGATCGACGCCCTCGTACCAATTGGTCGTGGACAGCGTGAGCTCATCATCGGTGACCGCCAGACTGGAAAGACTGCAATCGCAATCGACACCATCCTCAACCAGAAAGGTCAGAACATGATCTGTGTGTACGTTTCAATTGGTCAGAAGGATTCAAAACTCCGCAAACTCGAAACTCGTCTCCGCGAAGGTGGCGCGATGGATTACACTGTCATTGTTTCAGCTGGTGCATCAGATCCTGCAGCGCTTGCATACATTGCACCATACGCTGGAGTTTCTATTGCCGAATATTTCATGGACAAAGGTCAGGATGTTTTGATCGTCTACGATGATCTTTCAAAGCACGCTGTCGCGTACCGCGAAATCTCGCTCTTGCTCCGCCGTCCACCAGGTCGCGAAGCATATCCTGGAGACGTCTTCTACTTGCACTCACGTCTCCTTGAGCGTGCGTGTCGCAAGAACAAAGATTACGGTGGTGGATCAATCACCGCACTTCCAATCATCGAGACACAAGGTGGTGACGTGTCCGCATACATTCCAACCAACGTGATTTCGATTACAGACGGACAAATCTTCTTGGAAACTGATCTCTTTTACAAGGGTATCCGCCCAGCCATCAACGTCGGTCTCTCCGTGTCTCGCGTGGGAGGATCAGCACAGATCAAGGGAATGAAGAAAGTCGCTGGAACTATCAAGCTCGACCTCGCACAATTCCGTGAACTCGAAGCGTTCAGTCAATTCGGTAGCGACCTCGACGAAGCAACCAAGTCTCAGCTCGAACGCGGAAAGCGCGCAGTTGAACTTTTGAAACAGCCACAGTACTCACCAATGCTCGTTGAGCACCAGATCGTTGCGCTCTACGCGCTCGTGAAGGGATATCTCGACAGTATTCCTGTCGCGAAGATTGGCGAGTTTGAAAAAGGACTTGTCGAATACGTTGAGCAGAATGCAAAAACTTTCCTCAAACAAGTTCGCGAGAAAAAAATGTGGGAAGACGATGGCGAAGCAGAATTGAAACAAGCGATCGAAGACTTCAAAAAAGTATTCGCGTAGTAATTCTATTTAATTAATATTATGGCAGCTGGAAAAGAACTCAAACGTCGAATCAAATCGATCAAAAACACGAAAAAGATCACCAAGGCGATGGAACTCGTCTCGGCGTCTAAGATGAAGCGCGCAATATCTGCGACGCTCGCTTCGCGAGCTTATGCCGGCTACTCATGGGAAGTTTTGCAGTCACTCGCAGAGTACGTTTCTGAAACACAGAATCCACTCATCGCGGGCGCAGGTACTGACAAGACGAAAGAAAAAATTCTCGTCGTGCTCGTAACATCAAATCGCTCACTCTGTGGCGGATACAATTCTCAAGTCACGCGCAAGACGATCGCATTCATCCGTGAACACGCAGGTCAGACACTCGACTTCATTTCTATCGGTGCGAAGGGGGAGAGCAATCTCCGCCGTCTCGGACAAAACATCATCGCATCTTTCAATGATATCGCCGATGCCCCAAAGCTCAGTGATATTTATCCAATCGGCAATTATATTCTCGATCTCTACAAAAAAGGCGGATATGATCGAGTGTGTGTCGCATACACGGATTTCGTTTCAGCCCTCACACAGACTCCACAGATAGCGACACTGCTTCCTGTCAAAAAAGATGAACTGATGGAAACAATCGCTGAAGCAAAACAAAACGCATCGAAGGCAACAATCAATTACACTTTCGAGCCAGATTACGAAACGCTCATGAGTATGATTGTCGAGAAGATTGCCCGCATGCGTGTCTACCAGATGATTCTCGAATCGACCGCCAGTGAACACTCTGCTCGAATGCTTGCGATGAAGAACGCAAGTGACGCCGCAGGAGAGATGATCGATGACCTGACATTAGCATTTAACAAAGCTCGCCAAGCTGGAATCACGCAAGAAATTTCCGAGATCTCCGCAGGTATGGCAAGTGTCAGTTAACAATATTTTTATAAGATTATTAATTTAGTAGCCAAATTATTATGAAAGGAACAATTAAAACAATTATCGGGCCGGTCGTCGACGTCGAATTTGCAGACGGCCATATCCCTGCAGTTTACAACGCGCTTCAAGTGAAGCTCGACGGAGGTCGCACGCTCACGCTTGAGACCGCATACCACACCGGTGGCAATTCCGTTCGCGCAATCGCGATGGACACGACTGATGGTCTCGCTCGTGGCATGGAAGTGCTCGACACAGGCTCACCAATCAGTGTGCCAGTCGGCGCGCCAACACTCGGCCGTATCTTCAACGTTCTTGGAGAAGCGATCGACGGAAAGGAAGCTCCAAAGGTGAAGAAGAATCTTCCGATTCACCGCGCTGCTCCAGAATTCACTGAGCAAGCGACAAAAGTTGAAATTCTCGAGACCGGTATCAAAGTCATCGACCTCATTTGTCCTGTGCTCAAAGGAGGAAAGGTTGGTCTCTTCGGAGGAGCTGGAGTTGGAAAGACTGTCGTCATTCAGGAGCTCATCCACAATATCGCATCGAACCACGGTGGCTACTCCGTGTTCGCTGGAGTGGGAGAGCGTACTCGTGAAGGAAACGACCTCTACCACGAAATGAAAGATTCAGGCGTTCTCGACAAGGTGGCCATGGTGTTCGGACAGATGAATGAACCGCCAGGTGCCCGCGCTCGCGTCGCACTCTCTGGACTCACGATGGCCGAATATTTCCGTGACGAAGAACACAAGGACGTGCTTCTCTTCATCGATAACATCTTCCGCTTCACTCAGGCTGGATCTGAAGTGTCAGCGCTCCTCGGACGTATTCCATCAGCGGTGGGATACCAGCCAACACTCGCATCAGAAATGGGAAACATGCAGGAACGTATCACTTCGACCAACAACGGTTCGGTGACGTCCGTGCAGGCCGTGTACGTGCCAGCCGACGACCTTACGGACCCAGCACCTGCGACGACGTTTGCGCACTTGGACTCAACAGTGGTGCTCAATCGTTCGCTTACTGAAATCGGTATTTACCCAGCTGTTGACCCACTCGACTCATCATCAACAATTCTTGACCCACACATTGTTGGAAAGGAGCACTACGAAGTAGCACGTGAAGTTCAGCGTATGCTTCAGCGTTACAAGGACTTGCAAGACATCATTGCAATTCTCGGAATGGAAGAACTCTCAGACGAAGACAAGCAACTCGTCGCTCGTGCTCGTAAGGTGCAGAAATTCTTGTCACAGCCATTCTTCGTTGCAGAACAGTTCACTGGCGCACCGGGAATGTATGTTCCACTTTCAGAAACGATTCGATCATTCAAAGAGATTTTGGAAGGAAAGCACGACGACAAGGCGGAAAAAGACTTTTACATGAAGGGGGCTATATAGGTAATGCAAAACTCCGAGAAAAAAATGTTTTTTCTCGGAGCTAGGTGGATTTGAATTTATTCGCTAAGAAGCGAAGGAACCTTCCACCGAAGATTCCACATATGGCAAGGACAAATAGTCCGATTGCCAAAACGTAGGGATTTATCTCGTATCCCTGAACGGCTATACTTAGAATCATAAAAAAGGGTTTGTTAGTAGAATAGATTAAAATATCATTTATGTCAAGTAATCAAATAAAACTCAAAATAATCACGCCCGAGAAAACGGTGCTTGAAGAAATGGTAGATTCTGTAACAATTCCTACCACCGAAGGTGAAATCACCATTCTTCCACATCACATTCCGCTCGTGTCTGGACTCGCTTCAGGAGATATCGTCGCCCGTCACGGCGAGGACGTTGTACCAATGGCAGTCTCCGGTGGCTTCATCGAAGTCAAAGGCGTTAGCGGTGTGACTGAAGTCGCCGTACTCGCAGATTTCGCAGAACACGTCAAAGAAATTTCTGAAGATGCAGTTCGTGCTGCACAAGCTCGTGCAGATGAATTGAAAAAGATGAAAGAGAATGGCGAGGTTGTAGACTTCGAACACTTTGCAAGTGAACTTGAACGCTCACTCACTCGTGTCAAAGTCGCTGACAAGTGGCGCGGAAAAAAATATCGCATCTAGAAAACAAAATCCACAGTCTGCTTGCTTGATATCGTATAGACATATAGGTATAATACATGTATAAGTGGTCGACAAAAAGTAAGAGTCCCGACGTAGCCTATCTGCGTCGGGCTTTTGCTTTTTTAGGAGAGTTCTGGTAATGTGTCAATACAACTGAATATCGTTTGTATCAAGAGTGTGGCGAGAGATTTGGCTCAATGACCCACCAGCAACCTACCCGAGTGCAAGGTGCTTCATCCAAATTCCGAAAGGAAGATACACGTCGTACTCTTACCTGTCGGGTGAAGAGTATTTTTTTTATTCTTCTCCTTACTATTTGTTATTAAACTTTATGTATATACCAAAAAAATACACAGTCGAAAATGTTCGTCGCGGTCACCCTGACAAAGTGTGCGATCAAATTTCAGATGCAATTCTTGATGCACATCTTGCACAAGATCCATTTGCACGTGTTGCGATTGAGGCATTTGGAGCGCATGGACTGCTCACACTCGGTGGCGAGATTACTTCGACTGCATATGTCGATGTCGAGAGCATTGCGCGTGATGTGTATCGCTCGATTGGATTCACGAGCGACATCGAAATTCGCACGCAGATTGTGAAGCAGTCACCAGAGATTGCGGAAGGGGTGAATCATGATGGAGCGGGGGATCAAGGGATCATGTACGGATTCGCTACGAACGAAACTCCTGAGATGCTTCCGCGCGGTGTTGTGTATGCTGCACGTATCGTCGAATTGCTCGACAAACCAGAAACCAGTGCGCGTCTTCCGTGGCTTCTTCCTGATGGCAAAACTCAGATCACGATGGTAGATGATGTCGTCGATACGATTGTGGTGAGTGTACAGCACACCGAACAAGTAACGCATACGGAGATCGAAAATGGAATTCGTGAAGTCGTACTCAAACCAATTTTCGGCGACACGCTTCAAACGGCGAGAGTGATTATTAATCCAAGTGGCATGTTCACGATTGGTGGATTTGATGCTGACACAGGACTCACCGGAAGAAAGATCATGGTTGATACGTACGGGGGAATTATTCCGCACGGCGGTGGGTGTTTCAGTGGTAAAGATGCGACCAAAGTAGATCGCTCTGCTGCCTACATGGCGCGCTTTGTTGCAAAAGCACTTGTGCGCGAAGGAGTAGCAAAAGAAGCGCTCGTCTCTGTCGCGTACGCTATCGGTGTAGCAGAACCTGTAATGCTAACAGTCACCAATGAAAATGGCGAAGATATTTCAAGTGTAATACAAGGACGATTTGATTTCGCGCCAAAAGCAATTATTGAAAAACTTGGACTCCGAAATGCAGTGTACAAAAATGTTGCAGCACACGGACATTTTATTCATAGCGGTGCTCCGTGGGAAAAAATATAGCCGCCTCTTATAATGGAGGCGGCGTATTATTTTTATTAAAATACTTGTAATAAATTACAAGTATTACCAAAAGTACGCTCGATATCGACCCAATAAATTCTGGGACAAATATATAGGCACTATGGATTTCGAATCCGTACCCACACATGAAGACTGCGTAGCCCGCAGTCATATATGTGTTGGGTCCAGATATTTCGTCAGCGGCTTTCTTTTTCCAGATAATCCAAATCTGGCTGGGTGTGCCATAAATGCATAACCCAATTGAAAAAAGGGAAGCAAGTGTTCCGCAGATACTAGCGTGGTTTTCCATTTTAATTTTAATGTAGTTGTGAGTTGCAACCATCCTACCATTTCGCAATGCAAAAGATAGGTCACTTTTCCACCTTTTGAGTCTCCGTGGTAGAATGGGAATATATGGAAATCGTAAAGACTGGTGGCGTGCGAGAAGAATTTAGTCCTTCGAAACTGTGTCTTTCGATGCGTAAGGCAGGTGCTCCACGTGATGTCGCTGATACTATTTGTCGTACTGTTGGGACAAAAGTAAACCCAAATGATTCGACCAATTCTATATTTCGTAAGTCTCTGAAATATCTCATGAAAGAAGCGCCGGATGTCGCAGCTCGCTATAGTTTGCGTCGCGGTCTTGAGGCGCTTGGACCTGCTGGATTTATCTTCGAACAATATTTTGAAGTTGTGCTTCAAGCGTATGGATTCACCACCAAGCGTGACGTCACACTTAAGGGCAAATGTGTCTCGCATGAGATCGATGTCATCGCGGCTGAAGGCAGTAAGCGTTTTCTCGTTGAGGCCAAATATCACAACGAACCGGGAATCAAAACGCACGTTGACGTCATTATGTATGCTGACGCTCGACTGATTGATATCGTCAAAAACGAACCGGAAAATAATCAGAAGAAATTTGAATATGCGATGTGGGTTGTGACGAACACAAAATTTACTGATGCAGCTATTCAGTATGCAAAGTGTCGAGGTATTCGATTGACTGGCTGGAATTATCCACGCGGTGCAAGTCTTGAAGATATCATTGCCGACAAAAAACTCTATCCAGTCACCGTCTTGCCATCGCTTCCAAAATTGTTGTTGCCTGAACTCGCCAAGAAAAATATTATTCTCGCGCAAGATTTGCTCACGTACGAGGCACGCGATCTCGTTCGAATGTTTGGTGTTGAAAAGGACATCGCTGAGAAGCTGATACGTGAAGTCGCCGGAATGGTAGGAAACTAATATGGAATCAAACACTACACCCAAAAAAGTCGCAGTATTTGACATTGATGGGACTATTTTTCGTTCGAGCCTCCTTATCAAACTTGTTGAGGAGCTTGTTCGACGTGGTGATTTCCCCGAGAGCGCACGAACACTCTACAAAGGATATGAGGAAGCATGGATAGAGCGACAAGGTTCATATGAAGACTACATCATGAAGGTGGTTGAGTCATTCACTTCGCACATGAAAGGATTGCCGTACACAGCACTGCACGAAGCCGCGAAAACCGTCAACGCAAAGGACAAAAATATTCGCTATTTGTATACAAGCAAATTGATCCGTGATCTCAAAGAGCAAGGATATTTTTTGCTTGCCGTATCGCAATCACCATGGGCCGTACTTCATGATTTTTGTACGATGCTTGGATTCGACAAAGTATATGGACGATTTTATGAGCTTGATGGTGACGAGAAATTTACAGGCAACGTCGTCAGTGAAGAACTAATCAGTGACAAGTCGGCAATAGTGAAGCGTGCTGCCGAAAAACACGGACTTTCACTACTCGGCTCATATGCAGTGGGGGATACAGAAGGAGACATTCCAATGCTCTCGATTGTTGAAAACCCCATTTGTTTCAATCCGAATGCCAAGCTCGCCAAAGTGGCGCGGGAAAATGGTTGGACTATCGTAATAGAAAGAAAAGATGTAATGTATGAATGGGACGGCAAAACAGGCGCAATGCGCATCATTTAGACTATGAACAAAGAACTCGGCACACTCTATATCGTTGCAACACCAATCGGAAACCTCGAAGATATAACCCTTCGAGCTCTTCGTATTTTGAGCGAGGTTTCGCTTGTTCTTTGTGAAGATACTCGTCACACAAAAATTCTTTTTGGGCGACACAATATCCACGCGAAAACAGAAAGTTATCACGCGCATTCGACCGAAGCGAAATTGCATTCGATCGCTGAAAAACTCGAACGTGGTGACAATCTCGCGCTTGTGAGTGATGCAGGGACACCGCTTATTTCCGACCCAGGCTCACCACTCATCACCTATCTTCGCAAGCGATTTGGCTCAGAGCTCCGCATCGTGCCGATTCCTGGCGCATCAGCTCTCACAACGGCACTTTCAGTGATTCCAGTCTCAGGTGGACGATTCACATTTCTCGGTTTTCTTCCACACAAAAAGGGTCGCCAAACGGTGATCAAAGCAATGCGTGAAGCCCAAGACGCGCAAGTGTGTTACGAGTCTTCTCATCGCATCGTGAAGCTTATGAAAGAACTCGAAGAATTGTATCCAGAGGCGCATGTTTGGATTGCACGTGAACTCACAAAACAATTCGAAGAAGTACTCGAAGGCACACCACTCGAACTTCGCACGATCCTCGAAACAACTCCAGAAAAACAAAAAGGGGAGTTTGTTGTCGTTGTCGAAAAGTAACGAAGCGAGTATAATCACTCTGATATGAATAAAGAAAAAGTTTTGCTTATTTTGGGTGTGTGGTTAATGATTCTTCCATTCCTCGGTTTTCCAGATCTTTGGAAAACAATTCTTATTGTCGCGACCGGACTTACCGTTACGTATTTGAGTGCCCTGATTTGGAAACAAGTTCGCGTTCGCAATATAAATAACGTAGCTGAAATTAAAACAGAGACATTTACCGAAACATCATAATGCGATTCACTCTCTCTCCAAAACAGAAACAGATAGTTACAATTACCGGAGGAGTTCTTGTGCTCGCGATTGTCGCATCACTTTTTTTGTTTGAATATAAAAAGACGCATTTTGCATATACAAAAGGTGGTTTAACGAGTAATACCCTTAAAAGTGATGTATCGACGGTCACACTTCCTGCGCTCCTGCCGCCGGTTCCAAAACCAGTACTTGATACGATCGCATACGACAAAAAGCTTCTTCAGATCGCAAATAATCCAGCTCCAAAACCCGTTGCTCCATCGGAGAAGGCGAGTGGTGATGACGTTACTGGTACGCTCGTAACCCCAAAAGTAACCCCACTCTGGCCACCGAAGACTGTGTATCCTAACTATGGAGCACTTCTTCCGTTCAACCGTATTGTTGCGTACTATGGCAACTTTTATTCAAAAGGAATGGGCGTGCTTGGTCAATATCCGACCGACGTAATGCTTGATAAATTGAATAAGGAAGTTGAGGTGTGGAAAGTCGCAGATCCGACGACCCCTGTCATACCGGCGATTCACTATATTGTTGTTACTGCTCAAGGAAGCTCGGGACGTGATGGCAAATACCGTTTGCGCATGCCTGACACGCAGATCGATCACGCGCTCGAGCTCGCGCACAAGATTCATGGAATTGTATTTCTTGATATTCAAGTTGCTCTGAGTAATGTGCAGACTGAAGTTCCACTTCTTGAAAAATATTTGAAAATGCCTGATGTGCATCTCGGACTCGATCCAGAGTTTTCGATGAAGCACAGTGAGCGTCCAGGTTCTGTTATTGGAACAATGGATGCTACTGACATCAATTGGGCGATGAACTATCTCGCGAAGATTGTGCAAGACAATAATCTTCCTCCAAAGATTTTGGTTATTCATCGCTTTACGATGCCAATGATAACGAATTACAAACTCATCAAACCACTTCCTGAAGTGCAATTCGTTATGGACATGGATGGTTGGGGTTTCGCTGCAAAGAAAATCAATACCTACAACACGGTCATTACTCCGCAACCAGTACAATTTGCTGGATTTAAATTGTTTTACAAGAATGATTTACTCCCGCCAAGCAAGCGAATGCTCACTCCAGCAGAACTCTTGAAACTTACTCCACAGCCTATCTATATACAGTATCAATAAGAACACGGTATACTATACAAACATTTATGAAAATACGAGCAAAAATTGTTCTTGGTGCGGTATCCGTGCTCATCCTCTCAGGAGTATTTTTTACCGGTTTTTCAGCCGGTTCGCATCATCGTACTAGTGAAGAACAAGTAACTGCTGTTACAAACAAAGATAACCCAAGTGTCGTGAGCCAAGCGGATTTTGCTCCGTTTTGGAAGGTCTGGAATATCATGGATCAGAAGTTTCCTGGTGCTGACAAGATCAGTGCGCAGGATCGTGTGTATGGTGCAATCAAAGGCCTCGTGGCATCAACAGGCGATCCATACTCTGTATTCTTTCCACCACAAGATTCAAAGAATTTTTCTGACACCATCAGTGGCAGTTTTGAAGGTATTGGAATGGAAGTTGGAATCAAGGACAAAGTCCTGACTGTCATTGCTCCACTCAAAGGTACACCTGCTGAAAAAGCTGGTATTTTGCCTGGAGACAAGATTTTAAAAATAAACGGAAAGACGACCGAAGATATGTCTGTTGACCAAGCGGTCACGATCATTCGCGGACCAAAGGGTACTTCTGTCACACTCTCGATGTATCGCGAAGGCAAATCGAAACCAAACGATGTTGTTGTCACACGTGATGTTATTGACGTGCCAACAATCGACGCGAAACTTCGTCCTGATGGAGTATACGTTATCAGTCTCTATAGTTTCAGTGCGACGTCAGCAACACTTATGGAAAAGGCACTCGAAGATTTTTCAAAGAGTGGCTCTAAACAGCTTGTGCTCGATCTTCGTGGTAACCCTGGAGGTTATCTTGATTCAGCTGTCGATATGGCAAGTTTCTTCTTGCCCGAAGGCGACACAATCGTGACTGAAGACTTTGGCAAAAATGGTTCTCCAAAAATTTACCGCAGTAAAGGTTTTGATTTGCTCGATATGAAAAATATCAAAGTTGCCGTACTTGTCGACAAAGGCTCTGCTTCAGCATCCGAAATTCTTTCAGGGGCACTTCAGCAACACAATGTCGCTCCACTTATCGGTGAGACGACTTACGGCAAAGGATCTGTGCAAGAAGTGCTCGATGTCACGAAAGACACAACCATGAAAATTACGGTCGCAAAATGGCTTACACCAAATGGCTCATGGATTTCAGAACACGGCCTCAAGCCTGATATTGCAGTCACGGTAAGCGACAAAGATATCGCAAATCATGTCGATCCAGTGCTCAACCGAGCCCTCGAATACTTCAAAACAGGGAAGTAGTCTTACCTCACAAAATCAGGTATACTGACCTTGTTATGAAAGTTATATTCATCAAGAAAGTCCCGAAAGTGGGCAATATCAACGAAATCAAGGAACAACCTGACGGATACGTCCGCAATTTCCTCTTGCCAAAAGGCTTCGCTATTATCGCGACCCCTGAGGCTATCAAGAAACTCGAACGCTCTCAGAATGAGGTTCGCGTAGTCAAAGAAGTCCAAACAGACCTCTTCAAAAAGAACCTCCGTGCCGTCTCTGGTGTCGGTGTGGCCCTTTCTGCAAAGGCCAACGAGCAAGGAAGTCTCTTTAAAGCAATCCACCAGAAAGACATCGCAGAGGCACTCAAAAAGCAACACCAGATCACCATCGCCGAAGAATTCATCCGTCTCGCCGAGCCAATCAAACACACAGGCGAATACTCCGTCTCAATCGAGGCGATGGGCATGAAGGAATCTATTGTTGTGACTGTTTCAAAAGCGTAGCAAATATAAAAAACGCCTCACTTATTTTTTCATCAGGTGACCTGATCAGAAAATAAGTGAGGCGTTTTTCGTTTTGTATTAGTCGACGTGAACGATTTTCTTTGTGGTCTTTGTGCCGTCGTAGTTTACTTTGCGCTTGTTTGCGAAAGAAACTGTTCCAGACTTGAGAGCAAAGAGAGTATGGTCTGTTGCAACTTTGACATTGCGTCCGGCCATAATCACTGTTCCGCGCTGACGTACAATGATGGATCCAGTCTGTGCCTTCTCTCCTGCATAGAGCTTGGTTCCGAGATATTTAGGATTTGAGTCCTTTAGGTTTCTGGCGGTTCCTCCCGCTTTACGATGTGCCATAAATCAGTTTGTGCTATATAATAACAGAAATGAGTATATATGATTTTAAAACAAATATCAAGGGTTGGGTAGGGGAACACCGGCAGAAGCTTGTATTTATTGGGGTTTTGGTCGTTTCAGCAGGGATTTCCTTCTATTTGGGCTACATTGCTCGAGCTGAGACTCATAAGGAGCCGTTGGTTGCCATCGAGTGCCCTCTAAATGCCTATATAAGCCCTATTTCAAGCGATATTTCACGAAGTCCTGTATCTACTCCAAAAACCCAATCTGGGTCATTCGTAGCCTCAAAAAATGGCAAGAAATACTATACCGCCAACTGTGCCAGTGCAAGCAAAATCAAAGAATCAAATCGTGTCTACTTTGATACGAAAGCACAAGCAGAATCTGCCGGATACGCACTCGCACCATCATGCTCATGAAAACCACGACTATAAATATCATCACCATACTCTTTGTGCTCGGCACAAGTTTTTTTATATTGCTTCATAACAGCACTGCCTTTGATACGTTTATACAACCCAAGATTCACGTTGCGACAGACAACACGCTTCCTGAACCACTCACCAAAATCGACGCACAAAAACTTGTTCCCAAAAATACGAATACGAACTCAAGTACGAATGCTTCATTGATAAGTGTGACTGGAATTATTTTTGAGACAAACAATCAGCGCACAGAACAATCTGAAAAAACTTTGACTGAGAATGCCAAGCTTGATGCTTCAGCCCAAGTAAAAGCAGACGACATTTTAAAGCGACAGTATTTTGAGCACGTAGCACCGGATGGTCGTGGCGTGACAGATCTCGTGCATGATCAGGGATACGCATATATCAAAATTGGTGAGAATCTTGCACTTGGTAACTTTAAAGATAGTGCTGACGTCGTGCAGGCCTGGATGAACAGTCCAGGTCATCGAGCAAATATTTTGGACACTACATATACCGAAATCGGAGTTGGTGTGGCTCATGGTACATACCAAGGCTACGAGGTCTCCGTTTTAGTGCAACACTTTGGTCGTCCGCTGTCTGATTGTCCGACGATTGATACCAATCTCAAAACACAGGTTGATACAGGTGAAGCAGATCTCACAAACCTTTCAACGAAGCTTGGTGGTCTCAAAAAATCAATTGACGAGGGAAGGGCTCAATTCAAAAATATGGACGCAATTGTGACAATTTACAACCAAGGCGTCGAACAATACTCCAAAGAATTTGCATCTGTAGACGCACTCCGTATCGAATACAACAAACAGGTCGCAGCCTTTAATGACTGTGCAAAGTAGCGTTTTCCCTCAGGGGAGCTCCTATGCTAACGTCGCACAATATATCTTTTACGACGTTAAACCAGAGGGGCCGGCCGTGGTTCACGCGTTTCGACTGAACTTAATTCATTTCAAATATCTGCTATGATGGATTTAGATGTCAAAACTCAAACACTTCAGTAAAAAAACATTTAAGTCGCTCAAGATATACAATTTTCGATTGTATTTTTTTAGCCAGGCGATTTCCCTATCTGGTACTTGGATGCAAGTTATTGGTCAATCATGGCTTGTGCTCAAGATCACTGGTTCGGGTACTGCTTTGGGTATTGTGACTGCCCTCCAGTTTCTACCAGTGCTTATATTTGGAGCTTGGGGCGGAGTTTTGGCTGATCGATTCAACAAACGTAAACTACTGTATGTCACTCAAAGCATTTCAGCACTTTTGGCGTTGATACTATGGATTCTTGTGTTGACCGGAAACGCTCATTTGTGGGCCATCGAATTACTTGCGCTCGCGCTTGGTTTTGTAAACGCAGTTGATAGTCCGACTCGTCAGGTATTCATTTCTGAAATGGTTGGTACCGATCATTTGAATAATGCAGTTTCGGTGAATTCGCTCCAAGTGAATTTGGCTCGCGTCGTTGGTCCCGCGATTGCTGGAATAATTATTGCAACGCTTGGCATCGGTGCATGTTTTTTTGTAAATGCGATTTCGTTTATTCCAGTCGTGATTGCGCTCGTGATGATGCGTGAACATGAATTGTATATCGCAGATCGCATCAAGACTGTTCGCGGACAAGTTCGTGAAGGTCTTCGATATGTGCGCGCGACACCGGCACTCCGCGATACGCTCATTATGATGGCTATAGTTGGTACACTCGCGTACGAATTTACCGTCGTCGTGCCATTATTCGCGCAATTCACTTTGCATGGTGATGCTGGCACGTACGCGCTCCTCAATACAGCTATCGGGCTTGGATCAATGATCGGTGGATTCTACACAGCGCAATTCAAAAAGATTACGCAAAAAATGATTTATACATCAGCACTGCTCTTTGGTCTCTCGATGTTTGTTGTTGCATTCATGCCGACACTAACGACTGCATTTATCGCAATGATTGTAACTGGATTCTTTTCAATCAGTTTCTTATCTCGCAGTAATTCGCTTCTGCAAATGGAAAGTAGTCCTGAGATGCGAGGACGTGTTATGGCGCTTTGGGCCGTAGCGTTCCTTGGGTCAACACCGATCGGCGGACCGATCATTGGCTGGGTCAGTCAGGTGTTGAGTCCACGATATGGTCTTGTTGTCGGAGGTTTCGCCTGTATCGCCGCCGCTGTGTATGGATATGTGTCTCTCCGAGCGCGAATAAACCAACAGACGACTCCCCTTACAAATTAATATTTTTTAAGCTCGGCACGAAGAAGCTTGTGATTTGGAATTGATTCGGTAACGAGATTCCAAAATCGCTCTGAGTGGTTTAGTTCTTTGAGATGACAAAGCTCGTGGACAACGATATAGTCCTGTAGCTCTACCGGAAGAAATATAATTTTGTAGTTAAAATTAAGATTTTTTTTCGACGAACAACTTCCCCAGCGACTTTTTTGATTTCCGATGCTGATTGTGTTGACCGGTAGTTTGTAGTGTTTGTTCCACTTGAGTACAAGCTCGTGAACGCGCGCTCTCGCGCGCTCTTTGTGCTCGACAAAGTCTCGTCGTGACTGTTTGCCAAGTAGCGGTGCTGGCTTGGATGCGAATTCCGTAATGCGTGCTTCGATCCAAGACGAATGTTTTTTTACAAACGAATGCACGACAAGGTTTGGAACGAATCGGGGCTTTGTAATTACAACAGATCCATCGTGTTTGACACTGATACGGAGATTTCGTGCACGAAGTGTTGAGCGTACTGTATATTCAAACGAAAGTTTTTGTGCTCCGAGACTCATGTCCCTCTACGATATCACAACAAGCCTCGACTCCCCTTTTTGACAGGTTCTAATATGCGTGATATTGTGATAAAAAAGCTCATTGCGAATAGTTTTTTATGGTTACTCGATTCCGGGAGATTCTTTGAATGGAGTAACCATAAAAAACGGTGTATGAAAAAAAGAACAGTTAAATTCACGATTATTATAATTATTATAATAATAATCGCCTTTTTCGTATCGGGTATTGGCCATTGCCAGCAACCCGTGAAAAAAGAGGTTGCTCAACTTGAGCAACAAAGCGATTCCATCATCTCTCGCATGGAGAAGATGATGCGAAAAGTAAAGAATGATGACAGCGAGAATGTCAAAAAAATCTTCTTGTTTTTTACAGAACGCGGGGTGCTCGCTCTCCCCGACCAAAATAGTTTTCGGTTTCTAGGTCGGCGACCTCAGGACGGAAAATATTTTGTAATCGCAATTGTCCCCGATTCGTCAATTGGAACAATTGAATCAATGACATCAAACCCGTTTCATGGGGTAAGATTTACCCAGCTTTTTGGATCGAGTACGCTTGTCGTGTGTAGCTCTCAGAAATTTTCTGAGCCGTTGCAGACGCTTGCTCTGTACGATCAAACGTATCGAGCATATATTTACATTATTCCGAGGCCGTATGATGGTGACGCGAGTGATTTTGTCGCCAATGAAATTGAAATTTCGCATTTCGAAGCAGTTCTCATGAACACCTCGATCCCAAATTTTAAATCGCAAATCAGCGTGGTCGCTCGTGACATCGTGAGTCAGACAAAAAAGAAAAAATGTGTTCTTGGAAAAGACGATTCGACATATTCTGCCCTAATTAATAGCGCAGTCAAAAAAATCTCAATTTCTAGAAACACAGAAAATGTATTCGAAATGCGTTTTCAAAACGAACGTGTTCGGATGCAAATCATGTTTGCCGTAATATCCTTGCTCAGTAAAGACGATACCGAGCGAGAACAAAAAAAACAGGAAGTACTGTTCGCAACGTATTTCCTGAAAACAAAAATAATATGATGCCTTGCGTACATTAAGTGCCAAGGCATTTAGTGTTTTTGTGTGGTCTATTGAATAAGTTCGGTTACGATTCGTAGGAAATGCTCCTCGCTAACAGGTGTGACTGAAAGTCTCGAGCCACGCTCCAGCACGGCGAGACCTTTGAGCTTTGAATCGCGCTTGAGTTCAGTGAGTGGGATCGGTTGTTTGAACTTACGTACAAATCCGACATCAACGCAGGCCCAAATAGGGTTCGTTTCGGAAGCCTTTGGATCAAAATGTTCATCCTTCGTATCAAACTGAGTTTCGTCTCGATGTGGTTTGCTCACGACTTTTGCAATACCATAGATACCGCTCGGTATTTCGGGTGTGCCGTTTGAGTGATAAAACAAAACTTGATCGCCAAGACGCATGTCATCACGCATAAAATTGCGTGCTTGGTAATTGCGAATGCCGGACCACGCTGTCTTCTTGTCGCGCTTGAGGTCGTCGATGGAATAGCAACTCGCTTCAGATTTTATGAGCCAGTAATTCATACTTCTATCGTATCAGGTTCTTGGTTTCGTACGAAATTGCTTTTTTTATAAAAATATGTTCTAATATATTTCGAAATGCGAACACAAACTCCAAACAAAAAACAGGTTGCTGCCGGGTACTCCGTGAAGCCGAAAGGCAAAACGACAGTCCGTATCAACAAACATATGGCTGATATCGGCCTTTCTTCACGCCGTGAGGCGGATGAAATGATCCTTGCCGGCAAAGTCTACGTGAATGGCACGAAGGCTGTTCCTGGCATGCAAATTGATCCAATCATGGACAAAGTTGAGCTTCGCGGAGCGAAGCAATCATATGTGTATTATGCCTACAACAAGCCGATGGGTCTTGTGACGACTGGTGCACAAGGAGACGAAGAAGACATTCTCGACAATACAAAATTTCGTACCCCTGTGTTCCCTATTGGTCGTCTCGACAAAGAATCACACGGACTCATTTTGATGACGAATGATCGTCGCATCACGCATCGTTTGCTGGATCCGAAATTCGAACACGAAAAAGAATATCGCGTGACGCTCGCCAAAGGCGTGAATCAAAAATTTATCGACAAACTCGAACACGGAATGGTGATTGATCGTGTACGTACCATGAGTACTCAAATCACTCGTGAAAGTGACAAGACGTTTCGTATTATCTTGAAAGAAGGCCGCAACCGTCAGATTCGAAAAATGGTTGAGGCTGCCGGAGATCAGGTCATGGACCTCATTCGTCTACGTATCGAACACATCAAGATCGGAGATTTGCAAGACGGCGCATATCGCAATCTGACAAAATCAGAAATCTCAACGCTTCTCAAGAAACTCAATTTAAAGTAACTCGGCAAGCAAATTGTCTACGTCGAGTACTTCGGTTACCATTTCAACCTCGCCATCGTTTTTTACTTTCCATGTATTTCGTGGACGATCGCAGTACAGCTCTACACCGTTTCCATCGGGGTCGTTGAGATAAATAGCTTCTGATACTCCATGATCGGCTGTGCCGGTGACTGGATATTTTTCGTCGATTAATTTTTGAACAATGCGAGCAAGTTCTTTGCGCGATGGATAGAGAATTGCCACATGATACAAACCCGTGTGTCCAGACGGTGGTGGTGTTGCACCTTTGCCTGCCCATGTGTTGAGCGCGATGTGATGATGGTATCCACCGGCAGAAAGAAATACTGCTGAATCACCATAACGAGTTGTAATTTCAAAACCAAGGAGGTCGCGATAAAAAACGAGCGCACGATCAAGGTCAGAAACGGTGAGATGCACGTGGCCGATAGTGACTTCAGGATGGATACTCATATATTTTTAGTATACAATACAGAGTACATATGACAAACAAAGAACATCCACTTTCATGGCAAGCATTGGGTCGCGTCACTTTGCTCGCGCTCGGTATCCTGCTTGCATGGCAAGCCATCGATGTGCTCGTCGCAATTGTTATTTCGCTTATTTTGGCAACAGCAGTATACCCCTACGTAAAGCGAGTACACAAAAGGATGCCGCTTCTTCCAGCGACCATGTTTGTTTTTGCGTTACTCCTTATTCCATTTATTTTCTTTGGAGTATTTGTTGTTCCAAACATTGTCAGTGAAATTCCGTCGTTGATGGCTACACTGCATCAGGTACTCAGCCACGCGATGTTTCTTCCGCCAGAGTTGCGCTCATTTGATGCTGCTGCTTATTTCTCACAACATTCAGGCGATATTGTGACCTCAACAAAGACGCTTGCTTCCGGTGTCGTTGCTGTTATTACTGTGTTTTTTATGGCATTTTATCTTATCCTCGACAACGAGCGTTTCCTTGGTTTTTTCCTCGACATTTTCCCAACGAAAGACAGAGCTCGAATGCATTCGACGTTGATGGAAGTTGCCCGTGTGAATGGTCAGTATATTCGTGGAAATGTCATTATCTCAATTATTTGTGCGATGTATCTCTTCATAGTTCTCGTTGCGCTTAATGTTCCATTTGCTCTTCCTCTCGCAATTTTCGCAGGTATTATGGATCTTCTCCCCCTCATTGGAGGCACGCTCGGCACGCTCCCGGCTCTTGTAATCGGTTATACGATATCTCCGCTTACGGGAACATTGATTCTCGTTCTTCATCTTATCTATCAACAATTAGAAAATGTTGTTATTTCACCAGCAATCTATAACAAGGCACTCGACATATCTCCCGCACTTTCGTTTATTTCTGTTGTCGTTGGAGGTGGATTATTTGGAGTAATTGGAGCATTTCTCGCACTTCCCGTTGCAGCAAGTTTGCCACCGATGGTGCGCTACTACAGTGAATATCAAAAACATCACGCATAGTAATGCGTGATGTTTTAGTTTTCTTTTTTCGCTTCGATCATCAAGAAAAGCGGGATTTCTTTTCGAGCAGTATCCTCTGCTACTTGTCGGGGACCATTTTGACTTTTTTTGTGAGAGATCCATTCTTCAAGGCGAGACACCACAAAGCCAGCTTTGTTTAGTGACTTAAAGTAGTCTTGCATTGATCTATGGTACGAGACAGTTGATTCACTGTTTGATTGACCTGGGTGCATTACGATTGGCACAGTGTTCTCTGACAAATATCCATCGATACGACGGTATTGTTTTTTATCTGCGCTTGAGAATCCCCAACTTGAACGTTTTGGAATACGAAATGCTGGATGGTTTAGAACGAGGATCATCCGACCTCCTTTCCTGAGAACGCGCCATACTTCTTTGAATACTTCTCCCATGTTGCCAATGTTTTGGATGGCAAGAATTATGATCACGACATCAAACGTCTCGCCTTGTGCAAACCCAAGTTTGTGCGCTGGAGTCGCATGATAAGTAATCTTTGGTGAGCGTTTTTGTGCGACAGCAATGAGTTCTTTGCCAATATCTGCACCAGTAACAAGTGCGCCTTTGTCGGCAATTTTACGCGAAAAAAAACCTTGACCACACGCGAGATCAAGTACTCGGGTGCCGTTTTTAATATCAAGCAATCGGAGCAGGTTCGGTGCTATAACTTTTTCCTGGTAGCTGTCCTTGTCTGTTTCAAGATGATTGTCGTACCACTCAGCAACGCCTCCCCACGAGGAAGATTGTGGGAGTTCAGGTTTCTTTTTCGGCTCAAATTTCATACTTAATATATAACAATATTTAAGTAAAATGTCAATTAAACCGCATTTACGACGCAAAATGAAAAATAGCAGGCTCTTTTTGAGCCTGCTATTAATCAAAATCATAAATTCGTCACCTGACTACTTCTCAGGGTAGAGTTTCTTGAGGAAAGAATCCTTACAGAGCGAGAACAAAACCAGACTGTGAATCAGAGGGTCTCTTTCGTCACTAACAAGAATCTTTCTTTGAAAATCATTCATCCCTAAGAGCAGGCCGGTCTCGCATTTACATGTAATACCAGCAAACACCTCTGGGTGCACCTTTTGATAAAGGTAGACTTGCGAATTCCAAGCCACACACTCATCTGAGTACTGCTGCTCGGGCCGAAGTTTTTTTTGTCCTTCATTTAGGTGTTTGCTTGCTTGTAGTGCATGAATCATTTCATGAATCAGACATGAAGCTTTTACGTCGAGGTCATGTGAGATGTCCTCGATTTCATTATTCATAAGTATCACAACTTTCCCGTGCAATTCAATCTCTTCCCATGAAAATTCCATCATGGTTTTGCTTTCGAACGGCGCAGCATCGTTTGATCCAGGCATCTCCGTTCCGGGAACTGTAACAATAAAAAAACGACCACTGTCCGGGATATGGACCTTACCATCTGACCCCAGTTTAAGAATTTTCATTTCCTTGAGCCCTTCTTGAATGAGGCGTTTCACATTTTTTGTACTGTCCGGAATAAATTCGGTAATTCCAAATGCTCGGCTGATAATTCGCTGAGCCTCTCTGTTCGGAGAATTATTCCTGAAGTTCAGGATTATGTATCCAGCTACCAGAATAACGACGCAACTGATTAATAACACGAACTTCCTGTTTCCTTGAGGAGGAGATGGAGGTGTCTGTACGGGTGGAGAATACTTTTTCTTGCGAGGGTCACTCGACTTTTTCTGCATAAAGAACGTATTGAATTGTTTAACGAATTATTTGCTCAGACTGTCCATGACAAAAATGTCAGTGCGTTGCTGCAGCCTTAATGACCACCTTTGAATTACGGTGACGGTAGAATTACTTAGTAATAAACCATTATCTAAAGATAAAGTCAATAGGTCTATTGACTTAGTATCTTACGGCTTGATGTCTGGTAATTCAGTGCTGTTGTAGAAGAGCGCTCCAAGTTCGCCGTACACATACGTTGTACCTCCAGATACAATATTCGCTCCCCCAACCTTCGGTTGCGCATTTGGGTGTGAGGCATTGAAACCAAGGTTAAAGAGTGTGACGATCGTTCCTGGGTCTTTTGTGATATCAAAACCAGACTTTTGCCATTGTGCTTCGATTTCTTTTATGAAAAGTGCCGTGTAGAGATACTGATAGTAATGATCTTTTGCATCAGTCAGTCTATTATAAAGTACCGTATCGTGATCTTGTCCGTCAGGATAAGCGAATAGTGCACTCATTCCATTTCCTGGGTATGCATCGGCCGTTTCGGTCGTTGCGTATAGTTCAATATCTTTTGCCGTAGGTTCCTTGATGCCTGAGATACCAAGAGAAAATTGCGTCATTGATCCGAGTATTTTGAGTGGTTCAAAATAGCTTTTGAATATCTCACGGTTAGCAGTGAAAAATCTAGTTTGTTCTGGCACGACGACTGACGCAATCATGCGTGCTGACACACCAGTCTCAGCACTTACGCGATTGATGACCATTGAATCTTTTTCAAGTCCGCCTTGGATAGCTTGCCATTCTGGTGTTTGATTCCATTGACAGGTTAGTTGAGTGTCGAGGCATGGTGCCACAACCACATTTTTCGGAGTTGTTGTAGGGGTGTTGAAAAATGAATTTCTCTGTGCGATTGATCCACGTACATTAAAAATCCCGTAGCGCATACCGAAAAAAACCACGGTGAAGGCGAGGCCAATCACAGCAAAAATCCCCACAAATATCTGAAATATAACTCGTAAAAATCTATTCATGCGCTCACAGTATACTGATGAAATGATATTTTGCAAAAGCAGTGTACCAGTTACTCTTTCGTCTCAGTGAGAAGTGTCGTCGGGGTTCCATCAAGCACTACTTCGAACGCCATCCGTCCGACAAGCTGCCCGCCTGGAGTCAGCACGTTCACACGCCACTTCCCTTCAGTGAGATCACTATTGATCGAATAGGTGCGGTATCCTTGGGCTCGTCCACCTGACACAGAAAGATCTACGCTAATCTCCGTCGCCCACTTTTTTATAGTCGGATCATATTTTTGCCATTGATGAGTGACGGTTGTATTGAACGAAAGTGGAGAGAATATTGAACTATACGCATACACAAGACTATCTTTTGTCGCATGGAAGGTCGGATATACACTTATGTATGTGAGCAATTTTTCTCGAATTGACTCGGGTTCGAGCGTCACAGAATAGGTGCCAGTAGTCGTGCGTGAAATGGAATGATAGATTCCGGCGTCAGTAAGTGCGAGTGGAAGCGGAGGAATAATATTCAGGAAGTAAAACGCATTTACGATTACAAAAATACCTGCAACGATTGATAATAATTCAATTCGTACTTTTGCGATATCAATTTGTGTTGATTTTCGCAGAAGTGCAATAAATCCAATAAGTGCGATAACACTTAACCCTCCACTCATGAGAAATACTTGAGTACTAATTTGGTGCATGATCACAGGAACAACAAATATCGCAAAAAGGTATATCGAGAGGAAAAAAAATCCGATTTGGAAACTGACGCGAGAATAGTGATGCTTGAGCGATTCATTCGCAACAAAAGCAGCTGCAAGAATGAGGAAAAATGGCCATGCCACTGCAATAACGGCACTTCGAAGATAGAAAACAATAAACGTACTCAGGAGTCCTCCGAATGTAAATTGAAGGACTGTTACGAGCCAAAAGTGTAGACGTTCTGGATTTTTTGAGTCTAGTGTTTCAAAGTTTTCCTGACGGTTGAGCATGATGATACACGCGCCAACCACTACGAGATGAACAATGACCCAAAAATTTTCCATGAACTCGTCAACTCGAGTTAGCGTAAGTGCATTGAATACAAATCCGCCAACGAGTGACAAAGTAGAAATGATCCGCTCGTTTTTCGCGTACCATGTGTGAATAATTTTGATTCGCTTGCGAGCCATGTTGTTTTAGTATATTTCAGTTTGAAATAAAAAGGAAATAAAATGGCCGCGCGTACGCGCGGCCATTTTATTTCCTTTGGTGAATATTATTCCTGCTTCAATTCGATTGTAGCCTCGAGGGTTACATCTTCACTGACGGCGACACCACCAGCTTCAAGCGCTGCGTTCCAGTTTACACCGAAATCAGTACGCTTGATTGTGCCACTCACATCAAACGATACAACTTTCTTTCCATATGCATCTACAACTGATCCATTAAGGATTGCGTTGATCGTGATTTCTTTTGTTACGCCACGCATGGTGAAGTCGCCAACGACTGCGTACGCATTGTCTCCACTCTTCGCGAATGATTTTGAGACAAACAGTACTTTCGGGTTGTTTGCACCATCAAAGAAATCAGGCGACTGGAGGTGTGCGTCGCGCATCGCGTTGTTTGTCGTAATACTTGCTGTGTCCGCACTAAACGAAAGTTTTGCGTCAGAAAATGTTTCGTCAGTTGCACTGAGCGTACCTTCAAATGTTCCAAAACGACCGCGGACAGTCGAGATAAGGAGATGCTTCACTGTAAAACCAACTTCTGAGTGCGCTGCGTCGATATGCCATGTATTCATAAAATAGTGTATGTATATAAATTACTGTTTGTAAGACTCTTAGTATACAGGAGGTGCTTTACAAAGTAAAGTATGTTATAATCGCCAAATATATGAAAGACCACAGTAAGGCAAAATGTCCTATAGCGAAGGTAGCTTCCTTGCTTTCGGACACCTGGACTATGCTTATTCTCCGCGATCTTATGAAGAGCGAGATGCGTTTTTCTGAGTTACATGACTCCCTAACTGGTATTAGCACGCGAACACTTTCTCTTAAATTACAAAAATTGGAGAGTGAAGGGATTATTACAAAACGAGAACCTCACTATTTGATTAGCGTAAAAGGAAAAAAGCTTGCAACAATTTTCGACGAGATGACAAAGTACGGTAAAAAATATCTTTCGCGTTAGTCCTAAAGGCTTGTATACTACATAGATGCAAACAACATCACTTCGACTACGCATTGTGTACGGAGGTATCGCGCTCGCTACGCTCGCGCTCGTCGTGTATGGTATCTATCACTATCAAACAACTGTTCGTTCGCTCCAAAATTCAATCACCAAAACGAATATCGAACTATTGGCGAACAAAAGTGTAACAGATCAAAAAATAAAAGACATTACTGATTCACTGGCTTCATTAAAAACAACAAATTCATTTTTAACAGATGCGCTTCTTTCAGAACAACAGAAAAATGCACTTGTTATAGAGCAAATCGGCGCAGTAACGAGTACTGTCGGTAATCTTGAAAAATTAAGCAAGACTGACCCCGAGCTTTTAAAACAGTACTCGAAAGTATATTTTTTGAACGAGCATTACGTCCCCGTCTCGCTCTCGTATGTTGATTCGCATTTTGCGAGTCCTGAAACAAAGCAACTACAGATTCACACAAATGTCTTACCATATCTCACGAATCTGCTTACTTCAGCACAAAACGCTGGACTCACACTTCGACTTGATTCTGCATATAGATCATTTGGTACTCAAGCAATCTTGAAAGCGAAGTATCGAGTTACTTATGGTTCAGGAACTGCCAACTCATTTTCTGCCGAACAAGGATATTCTGAGCACCAGCTCGGCACGGCCGTAGATTTTACTACTCAAAAAATCGATGGTGCACTTTCAGGATTCGAAAAAACACCTGAATATGTGTGGCTTCAAGCAAACGCATACCAGTACGGTTTTGTCATTTCGTACCCTGAAAACAACCCGTCGTACCAATTCGAACCATGGCACTGGCGATTTGTAGGAGTGAAGCTTGCAACTGAAATTCACAATCGCGCAACATATTTTTACGCGATGGACCAACGTGACATCGATACGTATCTCGCAAATATTTTTGATTAAAAAACGAACTACTTGTCGAGGTCGAGTGTGTCATCGATACGAATCTGAGCGAGAAATTCCGGTACGTGAGAAACGACAATCATTGCACCTTGGTATTGATCAAGTGCCTTGGCGATGATAGGAAGATGACGGAAGTTTATATGGTTTGTTGGCTCATCGAGAATAAGGAGTCCTGGTTGTTCGAGTACAAGGCTCGCGAAAGCGACAAGTCCTTTTTGCCCCTCAGAAAGCGCACCGATTTTGGTATTCATGATTTCTCCAGTGATGAGGAATCCTGCTGCGACTGAACGCATACGCTCTTCTTCAAAACGCCCGGTGATTCGCATGACTACATTCTTGAGTGCCTGAAACGGTGTCTCGTCAAAATTGAGTGTTCCGAAATCTTGACGGTAATATCCAACCCGCACTCCACTCTGAATGGTGACGCCTTTAGCAGTACCACGAGCGATACTTTCGAGGAGAGTTGTCTTCCCTATTCCATTCGGTCCTTTCAGAAGTAAGTGCTGATTGCGTTTTAGGGATGCAGAAATTTTACGCTCAACAGGCTTGTGATTTTTCATCATGGAGAGCGATGTGATCGAAATGATTTCACCGATCAAGTCAGGTTGATGTGGAATGGTAAATTGTTTGATTGTTTTGTCTTCTTTGCGAACATCCACCATCTCCTCCTCAAGATCTTCAGCGAGTTCCTTCATGCGTTTTGCAACGAGACGCAAACGTCCTCCTTTGTGCGCAAATTCGTTTGACTTGTCCTTTTTCGCCTGGATTTGTTTTGCGAGCTGTGCGTTCTTCATGTTCTCTCGTTCAACACGAGCGGTAATGTCTTTCAAAACGTTGTTGTAGTTTCCAACGTAGTATTCAACTTTGCGTGTATAGATATCGAGATACAAGACTGCGTCAGTGAACGCGTTCAAAAATTCGGCATCATGGGAAATAACGACAACCGTTTTTTTATAATTAATGAGAAATTGTGTAAGATGCTCAATTCCTGCCTTATCAAGATTGTTTGTTGGTTCGTCGAGAAGCAAGATATCAGGATCGGTAATCAGTGCAGATGCGAGCAAAAGGCGCGCTTGTTGACCCCCAGAAAATGTCTTGATAATTCGATCGTGTACTTTTTCATGCCCTTTCAGATTGACGATCTCAAGAGCGTCATCAATTTTGGGATCGATATCATAAACTTTTTGTTTGAATTGTTTTTGAAAAAATTCGCGTACAGTCAGATCCATTTCTGTTCGTGGTATAACCTGACGACTTGTCGCTATCGTAACTCCGTCGCCAATGATTATAGAACCATTCTCGGGTTCACTTGTTCCATTGATAAGTCCAAAAATCGTACTTTTGCCGGCACCATTTTGTCCCATGAGTGTGATTTTGGCGCCACGACGAATCCCGAAGCTTACAGCCTCAAGGATAGGTTTGTTGTGCCCGTATTCAAATGACACCTCTTCGAAACGGAGGATTGATTCGTTTTTTGACATTGCTTTGACAGAATACCCTAAAAATGCCCAAAAAGAAAGCTAAAATGCTGTTTTGTAATTTTTTGGTAGGTAGAGCATCGGATCAAGATAAGCATTTGTTGCAGCAGTTGGAATCGTTATTGTTCTACCTGGACAGGCTTTGCTTGGGAAGCTATGGATACCAACTCCGTCGTTTGGGAAGACTGAAACATGCAGATGTGGCCCCGTAGCGTAGCCAGTTGACCCGCTATAAGCAACAATATCCCCAGGGAGCACTCTAGAGCCACTTCCTGCTTTTACGAGCGACAAATGGCCGTATACGCTCGACAAGCCATTATCGTATCGAATAAATACCCAATTACCATATGACGCACCAGGACATGCCGTATCGGTATTCCCAGAGCCAATAACTGTGCCAATAGCCATCGCCTTTACCGGTGTACCAACTGGTGCACCAAAATCAACGCCATTGTGTGATCCTGTGACATACAGACGCGCAGCTGCGATCGTTTTGCCAAATAGCTGTGTGATGATTACTTTATCGAGCGGCCAAATAAAAGGGGTCGATCCTGACGATGGTAAGAGGCTTGGATTCAAAACATACTTCAATTTTGATTCGTAGTCATGTAAGTCGCTTTCCATTTGCGTTTTCAGTGCTTGCTTTTGCGCCACGATTTTTTGGTAGTTTGTTTCCTGATTTTTTGTCAGCTTTAGCAGTGCGTTTTTTTGCGACTGTGTCTTTTGATTAATCGTTTTTTGGTCTTGGAGTTGATTTTCAAGATCAACAAGAATATTTTTTGCTTTCTGTACTTCTGTTTGATGTGTTATGAGAGCATTCTTTGTAGTCGCGAGCTGGCCTGTACGTTCGCGAATACCGACACGAAACGCAGAGCGCTCTTCATTGTAGTGCCACAATGCTGAAAAACTATGTTCTGAGAGTAAGGATTGAATAACAGTATGCTTATCGTCAATCTGCATCTCGTGAAGACTTTTTGCGAGCGCGATTCGGAGGTCGGTAATGTTGTCACCAGTTTTTTGGATTGATGAGCCAAGAGAACTGAGTGTCAAATTTTCGGCTGATATTTTTCCCTCTGTAACTTGAATATCCGCGTTCAATTTTTTTGATTCGAGGTTCAGTGTTTGGATTGTGTTTGCGAGAGTATTTTTGTTCTGACCGAGAAGCGTGAGTTGTTGCTGATAACCAGCGATTTCTTTTTCGAGATTGCTTATCGCAGTATTTTGATCAGAAATTTTACTAGAGAGATCGCTTGCGGTGTCGGCCAAAGCAAGAACCGGCACACACATACTCAGTATGAGTGTGAAAATAATTCTTGTTCGGGACAATCGCATACGTCTATTGTAGCAGAATTGAGTGCTTACGCGAGAATAGTGAGCGCGTTTTGAATGCGATGAAGGGTCTCTGTCTTGCCGATTGCATTTGCAATAGTAAATGGATCAGGAGATCGTTCGAGTCCTGACAATGCATAGCGAAGTGGATGAAGTGCGGGCCCACGTTTTGGAAGTGTATCTGCGTATGCCATGATCGCTGATTTAATCGTTTCGATTGTCCAGTCGGATTCTCCGAGATTTGTGAGGATTGCTTGTGCTTCTAGAAGATGTGTCTTTCCCTCATCGGCTGTTGATCCTTTAAACACGAGCGAATCACGTACGAGTGTAGGAGTTTCAAAGAAGAATGTGAGCTCCCCACCATCACCCATCGTTCGAACATCGCCAAATTTCTCGATACGTTCGATAATATTGGGTACAAGTGTGCGCATTTTTTCTGTATTGAAATGCGGCAAATTTGTCACGGACTCAGGAAGGAATTCAAACACACGTTTTTCCTGTTCTTCGATTGGAAGTAACTTCATGTGCTCTTTGTTAATCCAGTTGAGTTTGTCGAGGTTGAATACTCCAGGACTTTTTTGAACACGTTCGAGCGTGAATGCTTCGACGAGACCTTTGAGTGAAAAAATTTCTTGTTCTGTTCCGGGGTTCCATCCAATAAGAGCCATGAAGTTTATCAGTGCCTCAGGTAAATATCCATTTTTGCGGTACGTTGAAACAGCAACGCTCTCGCCATGCTTGCGCTTGGAGAGTTTTTGTTTGTCAGGAGCAAGTATGAGCGGAATATGCGCGAATGCGGGAACTGGTTTGTCTAACGCTTTATACAGTAAAATTTGACGAGGTGTATTCGGCACGTGATCTTGTCCACGAATTACGTGTGTGATGTTTGCGTTGCAGTCGTCAACGACAACGGCAAAATTGTAGAGCGGAGTATCAAAATCTTTGGCGATCACAAAATCACCGAGATCACTTGTGTCTACGGTGACATCACCCAAAATCAAATCGTGGAATGTGACAGTCTCTGATTTGTTGCGAAAACGAATAACCTCGCGCATTTCCCCGGCGTTCTCTTTTGATTCTTCTCTTGAAATGTAGGCCTTGTCTTCGTCAATGAGTTTTTGGAGGTAGATTTTGTGTTCGGAAAGGTGCTCGCTTTGACGAAAGAATGCATCGTGCTCGATGCCGAGCCATTTCAATGATTCGAGAATATCATCTTCAAATTCTTTCTTTGAACGAATTTTGTCTGTGTCCTCAATACGGAGGAGGTACTTGCCGTCGTGTTTGCGTGCGTACAAGTAGCAAAACAAGGCTGTTCGGAGGGTTCCCATATGAAAGAACCCAGTCGGTGATGGTGCTATTCGAGTGATAATGTGTTCGTTCGTTGACATGCCTAGGAGTCTATCAAAGTATTGGAAATAACAAAAGCACATTACGATAAAATCGTAATGTGCTTTTTAATTTACGCATCATGATCAACTCTAGTGACTCTGTCACGACTGTGATCAATTGCGGAATCGCCGTCATAACCTATTTCGATGTGCTCACCACCCTCTTCGTGGTGATCGTGGTGGGGCTTACCACTTCTATCGAACGCCTTGCGTCCGAGAAGTTTGTGATACCAGTCTTGGTACGCATCGTTCCATGCGTATAGAGCGATATGGAGCGCCCAGAAAGGCCCCACATGAAATATGACCCAAAGGGCGAATTTCAATACTGTAATTATTGTGTCAATTATCCACATAGTACGAATTTTTATTTATTATACATTTTATAAATAAAATGTCAATAGCAGTTTTTCTGCATATAATACAAGGGTTTACGCGTAGATTAGCCCTCGTGTTCGAGTGCAATATCGACGAGTAATCGTGCAATTTTTTGTGCAGCAAGTGGCGTTGCGAAGGCTTTGGCGCAAGCCGCCATATTTCTGCGACGAATATCATCCTCGAAAAAACGATTGATTTCACCGATGAGTATTGCAGGAGATAAGTTCCCCTCCTCGATAACAGTCGTTGCTCCATGGCGAGCATAGTTGAATGCGTTCTTTTTTTGATGATCATCTTGAGACACTGTGATCGGAATCAATATCGAGGCAAGACCCCATGATGCAATTTCAAAAATCGTTGAACCTGCTCGAGAGACAACGAGATCACTTGCACCGGCGGACATTTTCATTGCAAGCGGATCAAGAAAGGCAAACGGTCGATATCTGCTTTCGTACAGTTCGGTATTGTTCACCATGAATTTTGCTCGCGCTTCTACCTCGGCAAAATTCTTGATTCCTGTTTGGTGAATCACCTGGTAGTTTTTGAGAAGTTGAGGCAATGAGTCAATGACGATATTGTTGATCGCTTCAGCTCCGAGTGAACCGCCAAGTATCAAGATTGTTGGCATTGTTGGATCAAGCTTTAGGTACGATGTCGCACCCTCAGGCTTCCGTTCGAGTAAATCCTGACGAATTGGTTGACCAGTGAGAGCGACACGATCTTTGGGAAAATACTGACTCGCCTCGTCATATGATACTGCGATTTTTTGAGCAAAACGGCCTGCCCATTTGTTGACTCGTCCTGGAACTGAATCAGATTCATGGATTACAACAGGGATACCGAGGACGCGTGCTGCGAGTAAAACAGGAAAACTGGCATATCCCCCTTTGCCAAAAACAACATCTGGATACAAGAAAAAAAGTGACCCCACTGCTTGCACGACACCAAAACCAGTTTTAAAAATATCGATAAAGTTTTGGAAACTTGAGTAGAGGCGACGTTTGCCCGCAAAGATTGATTCGAATTGAATACCATTTTCAAAAAGATCTTCTTTGTTGTAGGGTGCGTCGGAGTAATAATACAATTCGAGGTCGAGGATCTTTTCGCTATCCACAATTTTGTGTACTGCTTCAGCAACTGCAATAATGGGATAAAAATGCCCGCCTGATCCTCCGCCTGTAAATACGATTTTCATAAATAATTATAGTTTACGTTCTTTTGAGATTTGAAGAATGATTCCAACTGTTGCAAGCGACAAGAGGAGCGACGTTCCACCTTGACTCATGAACACAAGCGGTACGCCTGTGAGCGGAAACAGCCCAACGATTGATGCGACATTCATAAACGCCTGTAACGATATGATTATAACAAGTCCCGATGCAAGCAGTCCACTAAATGCGTCCGGCGCGCGTCGTGCAATCCAGAGACCGCGCATCGCAAAAAGAATATATAAGAGAATGATGATCGTACTTCCAACGAAACCAAATTCTTCCCCGATGACCGCGAAAATTGAATCGCCCTGTGGTTCAGGAAGATAGTTGAATTTTTGAATACTCTGCCCAAAACCTCTTCCACCGACACCGCCAGAGCCAATCGCGATGAGTGATTGTTGCAGTTGGTAGGATGAGCCTGTTGGGTCACTCGCAGGGTTCATAAATGTAGCCACACGCTGCCTGAGGTATGGAGTATGAAATGCCAGGGCGACAAAAACAACAGCCACGATCCCCCCGAGCGCAAGAAGATGTTTCCACGGAGTACCCGAGAGAAAAAGCATCGCAAGCCCCGTTGCACTCATCAAGATGAGACTTTTTGTATCAGGTTGAAATAAAAGTACACTCGCGATAATTCCAAGAACGATTACAAGCGGAAGGACTCCGTAGAGAGGGTTCTCTACTTTCTTTTTCGCCCATGACAACCATGCAGCAATATATGTGATAAATCCAATTTTTAAGAATTCAACAGGTTGAAATGAGACGCCCAAGATCGAAATCCATCGTCGTGCTCCTCCGTGGGCAAATCCGAGGTGCGGCACATATACAAGCGAAGTAAGAATTATTGATCCAATCAATAATTTTCCAGCATGTTTACGCCAGAACATGTACGGAATTCGAATACAAACGTAGAGAGCAATAATACCTCCTACTAAGCCGAGAACGATTTGAGAGATAAGTATTTGGTAAAAAACGGATTCACTTCGAGCCAGAACACCGAGCGACGCAGAAAAAAATGAAAAAATTCCAGCAATGATTAGTATCAGCGCAATCGTCAGAAAAATATAATCGATCGTTTTTGTTGTTTGAGCCATGAATTAGGAGACAAGTGCGAGCACGATACCAAGCACTGCACACAAGACTGCGAATATCCAATATCGCATCGTAACTTTTGCTGCTGGCCATCCAAGAGCAAGAAAATGATTGTGAAGTGGGGCGACCAAGAAAACTTTTTTTCCATTCCGAAATCGTTTTGAGAGAAGTTGTACGAGCACTGAAATGATTGTAAGTACGAGCGGTAACGCGATGACTGGTAGTAAAAGTACTTGTTTTGTAAGAAAGGCTACGACAGTAAGTGTTGTCGTTAGCGCAACTGTGCCCGTTTCGGACAGAAAAAATCGTGCAGGTGGAATGTTAAACCAAAGAAATACGAGCAAACCTCCAACAACGACCATTGAAAACGAAGCAAGGTCCACTTGGCCTTGAGCATAGGCAATAACTGCATACGCAGAAAACATAACCATAAAGACTCCCCCTGCGAGACCGTCGACTCCATCAATGATGCCTCCGGCGTACATCGATAGCATTGTAAAAATAAAGAATGGTATAAAAAGGAATCCAAGATGCAAAAATCCGCCGAATGGAATGTCTATACCTGAAACACCAAGTTTAAAATAAAACCAGAGTGCGCCAATAAGTGACAAGAGGAAAACTGATACTAGGCGTATGGTGAGAGACAATCCCCCGCCGACCGCCTTGCCTTTTCCTCCAACAACGAGCACATCATCGATGATTCCAACAATTGCTCCGGCCATCAGAGTAAACAACGGCAGCCATGTTTGATTGCGGGATAGGTACGAAAGTTTAACTGCATTTTGTGACGGGATCAGCATTGCGACAACAGCAAGAAGCATCGTGGTCAGGAGGACGCTCATCCAGACAATAATTCCGCCCATGCGAGGTGTTTTTCTATTCTCGTCATCGTGCAATTTTCCAGAAATCGTTGCCTCTTTCCCGTCAATCGTTTTCAGTACGCTTGTTTTTTTCCAAAGCTTCCATTCATACAAGAAATGAGTGACCAGAGGTGTAATTCCCATACCGATAATGAACGCGATGACTGTCGGGACAAATATTTTTACCGCATCATTTACTGTTGCGTGTGACTGGATGATTGTTGCTGTCGTTTGCATAAAAATTAATTTGTTTGGAGATATTCTTGTACCGACTGTCTCACTATAGCACGCTCATCCCATGGTACTGCACCCGTTGCTGTCATCATTGTTTGCTCGGCACCTTTTCCAGATATGATTACGACATCTCCTGCTTGTGCGTGTCTGAGCGCAATCATGATCGCCTCCTTACGATCGATTGTTTCAAAAAGATTTTGTTCCAAGAGCATGCCTTCATTGAGTGCTGTAGCTACAAGTTCGGAAATCATTTTTTCTGGATCATCATCGTATGGATCTTCGTTTGTAATTACGAGTACATCAGCTTTTTGTGTTGCCACGCGAATCAATGGCTTGCGCGACTCACGTCCGCCTCCAATTACTCCAGTTAGTAGGATGACCTTACCATTTGGCCCACATAATTTTCGCGTTGAAGTAAGGAGAGCCTCCATGCCAGCCGGTTCATGTGCGTAGTCAATGATCACCGTGAAAGGTTGACCACCATCAACAAGTTCCATTCTTCCTGGAATTACGGCGAGTTGATCTAGTCCGAGTTTGATGTCTTTGACTGAAACACCAAGCACGGTACCCACGACACAGGCAGGAAGTGCGTTGTACACGTTGAACAATCCCGGAATTGCAAGATGCATCTTTTCACCTGATACAACGAAGCGAGTTCCAGTTTTTTCTTCTATGATTGCTGTTGCTCGAATTTCACCGGACGAAATACCGTAGGTAATTTTTTGGTCAGCAGGAAAAGAAAGATACAACTCAGAATGCTCACTATCAGCGTTTGCAATTATGACACGCGGGATCACTTTTCCTCCGATTATTTTGTGAGGATGATTGAGTGCATCACGAAACAGCGGTACTTTTGCGAGTTTATATTCCTCAAAGCTATTTCCATGAGACGAGAGATGCTCAGGTGTAAGATTGGTAAATACGGCGATATCAACAGGAATACCTGAGTGACGATACTGCTTCATTCCTTCTGACGTCATTTCCATACAAACTACGGAAATGTTTGCATCAAGCATTTCTCTCATTTTCCGTTGAATGAGAAATGGATCGGGCATTGTCATATGATACGGATTTGGTTCCTCAACTGTATCAATACGAAAATTGGCGCTTGAAATAAGTCCTGCTTTATACCCCCCGGCAGAAAGTACGCTCCACGTATAGTTTGCAGTTGATGTCTTCCCTTTTGTGCCAGTGATCCCAACGATAATCATTTTTTCTGCTGGAAATCCATACTGAAACGCAGCAATAAAACCGCGCGCTCGATGGTATGCGCGCTTTAACCAATCTGGGACATGTTGTTTTAGTGATTTCATTTGCAAGTTTTTTGTAATCCGTTTTCGGCCGTAGAGTAAATGTTGACTGCGTTATACAAAGTAATCATGTCAGAAAATCTGCCAGCAACCGTCGATCCGAGAACAACAGCACCGAGCGTATCTCCGGCTTGGTTTTGCCATAGGATAGCCAAGTTTCCACCAGCCGTATCAGTATAGCCTGTTTTTGAAGCCTTCAAAAGTGGCAATTTGTCGAGTGCTTGATCCGTATTTGCAAGTGAAATCGAGCGCCCATTCTCCGAACGGATTGTTGTATTTGGGATTGTGCCAAATGAAAATACTTCCGGATTATCCAATGCATCCTTATAAAGAAGCGCAAGTACATCTCGAGCGCTTCCAGTAGCTGTCGGTTGGTTTGTATCAGTATCAAGACCACTCACACTGTCGTAGTGAAGAGTGGATAAATGGAGATTTTGTGCCTCAAAATTCATGAGAGAAATAAAGTGCAGCGGATCAAGTTTGGTACTTCGCGCAAGCATCATAGCTGCATTATTTGATGAGGCGATAAGTGTAGCTTTTACTATATCTCGTACTGAGTATTTGTCGCCAGCGACAAAACCTGAACCTTTATCAAAAACAATGTCCGCGGGCTTCACTTGATAGCTGTCATTCAGTGATACTGATTTAAGTGCCACTCGTACCGTCATGAGTTTTGTAAGTGATGCGAGCGGAAGTGGTAACGTGTCATTTTCAGTATACAGTGGTTCCTCTCGTGTGAGGTTGGAAACGCTTATCGCATGCGCGAGTAATCTGCCTGAAATAGAATTCAGGAGATTTTGCGAAAGAATCGTTTTCATTTCGCGACACGCTGTTTCTTGTTCTATTTTCTTGTGACCGCTCCAGTTGAGAACAGCAACGAATCCAAGAAAAATAAGAACTATCAAAAAGTTAGTTAGGTGCTTGTTCTCTTGTTTCATCATTTGGTTCAATTTCTGCTCCGACTGAGGCGTTTCTGAGTTCGCTATTTATTCGTTCGTACTCCGGCAAATCTTTTACATTTTGTGCCCCCAGCGTAGCGAGTAATGCTACCGTCGGTGTGTACATAAAACGTTTTCGGTCCCGCGGATACACTTTGCGCTCAATGAGCCCGCGAACCAAAAGTGATCGAAGAATAAAGCCTGAATTTACTCCACGAATATAATCAATCTTGCCTCGAGTAACTTCATCACCGTACATGATTATCGAAAGTGTCTCGATTGATGCTTTTGAGAGGCCTTTGCTCAATTCGTCCTTGTAAATTTTTTCAAGGACGTCGCTTGCTTCTTTGTGTGTACCAAGCGTGATTGTGTCGCCTGCGCGCATCACGACGATACCTCTCCCTTCCATGGAAGTTTCGAGTTCGGCAATAGCGTCTGCAGTTTCCTGTCCTCCAAGATTCAGTGCTTTTGCAAGCTCGACAAGTGTCCACGGTTCAGCGCGAGAAAATAGGAGTGCTTCAACAAGGCTAGAATTTTTCATATTTATACTTCTTGATTAGTTACTTTACTTAATTCGATATCATCAAAATCTGCCGATTGTAATGCGTCCATCATCCCCTGACGTACAAGCTCAAGCATTGCAAGGAACGAAACAATAACATTACTCTTCATTGCTTCGCGATCAGAACCAGTAACCGATTTCTGCCATTCACGGAATGAAATACGCGATGCTGTTGCCACACGCTCAGCAAGACTCGAAAGCATTTCATCAATACTAATAATTTTCCGCACTCGAACTTGAGGTAATATTTCTTCTTTTGGAACGCGTCCAAGACACTCAAGTGCCGAACTTGAAAGAATACTGACGGACAATTTTGGATCAGGCGCAAAAACCGCCGTGAATAATTCACGTTCGACAGGCAAGCGAATCACGGTTTTGCCGTATCGCTCGCTCAAGGAAATACTTACTTCACGTATCATTGAATACAGAGCAAGTCTTGATTCAAGATCCTGAATATCTTGCTCTTCTTCTTTTGTAACCAAAAATCCTGGCAGCAAGGAACGACTTTTAATCAGGATGAGCGTCGCTGCAATAGCAAGAAATGAAGTTAATTCCGTGAGATCGTTTTTGGGAAGACTTCGTGCAAAAGCAAGATAATCATCGGTAACTCCCGCAAGAGAAATCTCGTTAATGAATAACTTCTTTCCTTCTACCAAGTTGAGAAGGAGCTCGAGCGGGCCCTCGAAAGCGCTGGTCTTGACGGTATAGCTTGAGGCGATAGCTGATTCTTCCATATAATCTGTTATTTTAGACTATTTTACCCTTTCTCACAAACAAAGTATCCTAACTAAAATTTGACGTGTGCCGAGGAACTGCTACAGTATTCTTCATATAAAATGAATACAACAAATTTATTGAAAGACATCGTCAAAATTGCTTCTATCTCAAGCCATGAACGTAATCTCGCAGACTACTTATTTACCCACTTCCTTGTCGCAGGATTAAAACCTCTAAAACATGAAGGCAACGTATATGTACGTATTCCGGGCGCAGATACAACTCGGGCTCTTATTTTTAACGCGCATATGGATACGGTTTCTCCTGGCGCTCTTTCACTCTGGAAATTTCCACCGTACGGCAAGGATAGTGGTATAGAAATCGACGGCAAAATATATGGGGTTGGAGCAAGTGATGCCAAAGGAAGCCTCGCGTCGCTCCTCGCACTCGGTGATGCGTGCGCCAAGACACAGCCAGCGCTCGATGTCTGGATTGTTTTTGTTTGTAAAGAAGAAACGGGTGGAGATGGTACAAAATCATTTCTCGCGTGGTTTACTGAAAAGAAATGGTCTTTGAAATATACTGAAATTTCTGCCGTAGTGTGTGGACCAACGAACATGGATGAAATTCATCTTGGTCACCGTGGAAATATTCACGCAGAGATATCCGTAAATGGTGATGGTGGACACGGAGCGCAACCAGAACTCATCAAAAAACATGCAATTCTCGAGGCGATGAATATCGTTGAGGAGTTAAAAAAACTCGAAATAGAGCTCGGCAAAACATATACTGATTCTGTACTTGGCAAGCCTTCGATTGGGATCACTTCTATCCAAGCCGGCGACCCTGTCGCGCCGAACAAATTTCCTGATACCTGTTCATTCACGATAGACATTCGTACAACCCCGAGCCTGCACAAATCTGCGTTTGAGATAGTTGAGAAGTTGTGTACAAAATTCGGTGCACACATTCGCGTCATATATACTCCGTCTCCCCCAGGACATACTGATCCAAAAACAAAAATCGTTGCCTGCGCAAAAAAACTCGTAACTACGATCGGACTCTCGAAGGATTCCACGGATCTTTGTTTCTTTTCTGAGATGGGAATCCCCGGTATTATTCTTGGGCCAGGTGACCAGAGTGCGAGTCACAAACCAAATGAATACTGCGATGTCTCGCGTTGCGAAAAGGCGACTGAAATATACTTGAAAATTATTGAGTTGATATAGTCACGCTCAGCTGACACAACAAAAATGACCCGAATTCGGGTCATTTTTGTATGAGTGACAGTGCTTACGCAGCTGTTTCAGGAGTTGTCTCGACAGGCGCCTCTGTTGTCGGTGTTTCTGGTGTCGCTTCAGGTGTCTCTACTTGCGTAGCGACTGGAGTCGTTGTTTCGTCTGTCATAGAATACTTCGTTCGTTAGTTACTAAGGTGCTAACACTAACACTGATCGCTCCTATTACCTAACTTTGAGTCAATTCAAACGCTTTAGTTGACTACAGTGCTATAGTTTGCTATAGTAGATATATGAGCGGTTTTGATAATACAAAAACTAAAAAGCTTGTTGAAGCGCTACTTTCACTCAAATCTACAGATGAGGCGGAGCGATTTTTGCGTGACTTACTCACCGAACCTGAGATAACTGAATTTGGCAATCGTTACCGGGCTGCGGAAATGCTCACGGACAAACTCCCCTACACTCAGATTGAAAAGGAAACCGGACTTTCATCTACAACCATTGCTCGCGTCTCAAAATGGCTCAACAAAGGTGGCGATGGATACAAAGTTGTCATCGCTCGTCTCAACAAGAAGCATCATCATACTCCTACCCGTGTCGGGAAAGGATTGTCTTTGCGCAAGAAAAAATAAAAGTTGCGCCGAAGCTAGCCCTGTCCCGATACTCGGGACAGGGCTTTTAAAACATTCATTCACAAAAAAATATTCGACAAATGCGACAGACAAATATTAAATGTATGTATTCTACTAACGTTGATGACCATAACTGGGGTGGTTATATCTTGTGGTGGCTCCACAGTGAGACAAGGGAAATATTTTGTGAACACTGCAAAATAAAATATGAGGATTTTCTCGAATCCTACAGGTTACAAATATTCCTTAACGAAAAGATGTGTGGTCAATTAAACAATTGTAAAATCTCTCCTCTTCCAAAAGAATTTTACACTCAAGACGCAGTGCAAATTGCGCAGTTGCAATCAATCAGCACACTATCAATAACCAATGCTGACTTAATCGCAAGCTACATTCTTGAATACGCTCGTTGCTATAAACTTGACGAGCCTATGTATGTCTCTGTTTCAGGATTTGTGCTGCAGGCTCTCGAACGATGCTCAGATACCTTTCTTGTTAATGAGTATGAGAATCTATTTATTTGGCATTGGAGAATTATATCAATGATTCAACCTGAGTGGCTCAACATAATTCAGAAGCGAGGAATAACTGAATTATTGTCCAATACAATTATGAACAGTCGTTGGGTAGCACATGATTTCACGGCAATTGTTCACTCTTGAATTTCTGGTTTTTGTTTTTTCGCCACTGAAAAAACCGGTCTCTCTTGTCTTACCGAAAACAAAACAGCGAGAATCAATTATTTTAGATTTGAAGATGGACTACAACAAAACGCTTAAAGCGCTCTTCACTAACACGAATGCTGTTAGGAACCTCTTCGGACAAATTCGTCCTGAAGAATCAATACTGATTACATGCGATGTCGTTTATGGGGCTGACATACCTCTTAGCGTCCTATCTTACATTGCACCAGTAATGCGACTTGCTCTGGGTATCCCTCAAGCCGAGGTGGTCATGGTAATGAAACCCTTCCTGAGCGAAGGGTACACATTCAACGAGATGCAGTATGGCGGAATGTTACTTAGCTCGCATTTCGTACAGTACCTTCGTGAACACTATCCAGATATTGAGCATCGGGTCAAAGTTGTACTCGACTATGTGTCATTATCGGCGATAGGTCCGAAGAACGATTATAACCTTGCTAATGTGCCAACTGACGAAAAGGAATGTATTAATTGGGTATTTCCAAATCGTCCACACGATTTCGATAGAATCATACGAGTAGATACTCTGAAATCAAGTCTAGCGTGGCAACAGTACCTAAATCTTATCAACAAATTGAATTCAAAAACATGTGTAGTAAATAATCTGATTTCACAAGTTGATCAAGATCCTGAAGAATACACTCGGTGTTACGAGCCACTGATATACAATTCACGTTTAGGTAAACTTTATCCTTACGGACTGGACGATTCACACGTTGAACTATTTTCTCAAATTAATAAACTTAATTTTGAAGGGCAAAGGACGAGGTTGTGCAGAAATTACAGTATCCTGTTGCAAGACTTTGCAAAAAACCGGCAGTTTTATTCTCCAGGGCGCGTAAGAGAACAAATCTTGCTCGATGGTTACAGTCAAATGCAAAAATTTGTAAGTAAATGGGTACAATAAGCTATTGTGCCGCAATTATAAAACCCGCTCAGTACAAACTGTGCGGGTTTTAATCTGCGTATTAACGGTTGTGAACTGGAAACGTGTATCCATCTACGTCACGTGTGTCCGGATTACCATCGGTGTCGACATATTTGTCTTCGTCGTCATCACTATCTCCATCGCTCGTGTCGTCGTCATCGGTGCGACGGCGCCAGTCGTCGCCACCTGGTGCTTCCGGTGACATACCTGGCGCAGGTACTTCTTCAATTTCAGCGCGAAACGCGTGAGCGTTTCGGCGCGTATCGATCAGTTCAAAATAATCAATATAAGTTTTCATGCTGTTGGTTTATTTTCTAATTTGAATATTTAATTCACGAAGCTGTTTCTCTGAAACTTCACTTGGTGAACCCATCATCAAATCTTTGCCCTCACCTGTCTTTGGAAAGGCAATGACTTCGCGGATATTTGGTTCATTTTGGAGAAGCATAACGATACGATCAATACCTTGTGCGCATCCGCCGTGTGGTGGTGCTCCATACTCAAATGCCTGCAACATGTGTCCAAAGCGAGCTTCGATCGCCTCCTGTGAAAGTCCGAGTAGCTGAAAGATCTTGTTTTGCATCTCACGCTGATGAATACGAATTGACCCGCCACCGAGCTCATATCCATTGAGCACGATATCATACGCATTCGCGCGAGCCTGTAATGGTGCAGTATCGAGCAACTCTGCATCTTCAACTTTGACTGATGTGAAAGGATGGTGAACGGCCTGAACTCCCCCTTCATCGTCTTTTTCAAACATTGGAAAATCTACAATCCAACAGAAAGCCAGTTCGTTGGGATCTTCTTTGTTTACACGCATGTCAGGTTTGTCATTTCCGTATTTTTCCATTGATTCCGCGTATGTAATGCGAGGAAACGGAATCTGTTGAATTTTCTTTTCGGGATACAAAGTCTGCACCATAGCAATATACATTGCTTCTGTGTATGAAATCACGTCTTCTTGCTCGACGAATGACAATTCATAGTCGAGCTGAGTGAATTCAGGCTGACGATCGCCTCGTGTATCTTCGTCGCGCATACATCGCGCAATTTGAAAGTATTTTTCGAATCCAGCAACCATCGAAAGCTGTTTGAATTGCTGTGGAGATTGTGGAAGTACGTAAAAATTGCCTGGCGAGAGTCGCGACGGAATGACGTATTCGCGTGACCCCTCGGGCGTACCCTTTGTCATCATTGGAGTTTCGATTTCAATGAAATCATTTTGATGCATGTATTCGCGGAAAAAAGTGATGATCTTGTCACGCATGCGAATATTTTTTTGCATGCGCTCACTACGGAGATCGAGATATTTGTACTTCATACGAATATCCTCGCCAACTTGCATCGTATCAGTATTCAACTCAAATGGTGGTGTTTCAGACTTGTTGAGCACTTGGATGGCGGTCACCTCAAGTTCTACATCACCCGACGGGATGTTCGGGTTAATATTTTTTTCTGGACGCTTATTGACCTTTCCTTCAAGACGAAGCACCCATTCTGGACGAATTTCTTTTGCGATTGTAATCGCATCAGTATGCATTGGAAGTACGATACATTGAATAATTCCTTTCATGTCACGCAAGTCAAAAAAGACCATTTTGCCTTGATCTCGACGCACATCAACCCATCCTGCGAGTACTACTGTCTCACCAACTTTGCCTGATAGCTCACTTGTATAAATTCTGTCTTTCACTGTGTAAAGCGCCGGAGGGCAAACAAAAATCGCCTCTCCAAACGTATTAATTAATAATACATTTGTAGGGGCGATGTTTGTCGCGGTGCCACCCTACTTTTCGACTCATTCTGCGCTATGACGGGCGCACCCGAAGAGGTCTACTCATCCTGTCACAATTGTGGAGGATTTTCTTCTCTTTGCCTCGTCCGTGTCAGCGGAGTCGACGGCATACGCACTATACCATGCAAATTATAAATGGAAAACTATCGGAATCCTCCGAGTGGTGGATGGTACGCCTCCCCCATACGTTCAAGTGGAATTGAAAGTATTGAGGTAACAAGGAAAAGAAGAAAATAGAGCGGTGTTGCAAGATAAAACGATACACGATCATTTACTTGCCAATCGCGGTAGTGCTTTTGTAAGAACAAAAACGCACTATTGATTGGATAATAAAAAATCGAGAGGATCGACATGATCAAAATTTTTATTGCGTTGACGAGAAATTCCATAGATTACTTTTTTGAATTCTTCTTAATTATATAAGTAAGGTTCCCAACCGGATTTGTAAGTTCACGACTTCCTCGAGTAACTGTTGCGATCCCCACCTCAAGATCTTTGGCAATCGTTCGCTGAGTATCTCCTTCTACGAGACGCTTGACGATCTGCCAACGAGTAACGATTTCTTTGTGCTCCGCTGGTGTTAAAATGCCTACAAGGAAATTATGAAGTGTTTTTTTGTCTTGTGCAACTCGCATCAACGTGTCGATAAACTCTTTTTCGTATTTTGTATTCATTACAGTAATCCGACTGATTTCCTAACAGCGACCATTTTTTGTTCAGCACGAACCTTTACAACTTTCGCACCAGCTGATAATACATCTTCAACAAGACTAGGATTCGCACACAGTTCTATATATCGAGCGCGCATCGGAGCGACAAACGCCTTGATATCATTTGCGAGCGCGTCTTTTGATGCTTTATATTTGCCTTTGTTTGTTTCGTACAATGGCGCGAGTTCGGCTTCAGATTTGAAAAGCTTATGTATTGCGTACACGTTTGTCGGAATATCACCTGATGAATCCGTAACAATACTCATGACAGCCTTTTCAATTTCAGCATCACTTGCGAATAGTGGAATTGTATTTCCATAGCTCTTACTCATCTTGCGCCCATCAATTCCTGGAACAATTCCAGTTGATTCAAGAATGAGCGGTTCTGGCATCTTGAATTGTTCACTCCAAATGCGATTAAATTTCTCTGCTGTATCTCGAGCATATTCGATATGTTGCTTTTGATCAGAGCCGACAGGAACAACATCGGGATTTTGCATCAGAATATCCGAGGCCATGAGGATTGGATAGTCAAAGAGTCCAACAGTCGCTTCTTTACCGTTTGCGATCGCGTCTTTGTATGCCACTGCTCGTTCAAGGTATGGCACTGTGGTCAAACAATTGAACATCCAGGTAAGCTCGCATAATTCCCCGCCGATTGCAGACTGTTGAAACAACGTGACCTTTTTGGGATCAAGTCCGCAGGCCATATATGTCGCTGCGATTGTAAAAATATTTTTGCGGAGTTCTTCTCGGTCACGTACGGTTGTAAGTGCGTGCAAGTCGGCAATAAAAATATATGATTCGTACGAATCCTGCATGTCGATAAATTGCTTAATGGCACCAAAATAGTTGCCCAGATGCATATCACCAGTCGGTTTAATGCCGGAAAGGAGGACTTTTTTCATATTCCGAGTATACCAAACTGAGAACAAAAACGCGATGGAGGCTATTCACACGTTAGTAACACGCTTTCCCTGTTTGCCTACTTCCCCCAATATTCTGGCGTGCTAAAATCGGAGCATGTCAGGCGAAAAGAAACTCCGCGTTCCACCCCAAAGTCTCGATTCCGAGAAGGCTGTTCTTGGTTCAATCATGTTGAAGCCAGGTACACTTCTTGATATTGCAGACCGAATTACAGCTGAATCGTTTTATAGCGACAAGCACCGCAAGATTTACGAGACAATGCTTGAACTTTCGGCCAAAAACGAGCCGATCGACCTTTTGACACTCTCGCATCGCCTCAAGGAGAAAAAGCTGATCGATTCCATCGGTGGATCAAAGTTTCTTGCTGAACTTACGAATTCTGTGCCTTCTTCAACAAACGCAGAACACTATGCTGCTATCGTAGAGGAAAAATATATCCTGCGTCGCTTGATTGAATCAGCTGACAAGCTTGCTGAACTCGGTTATGACACCCAAGAGCTTACGCTCGAGGATGTACTCGACACCGCAGAGAAAGAAATATTCGCAATTGCAGAGAGTCCAAAGCGTGGAAAATATCTCGCCCTGAAAGACACGCTCGGCGAAGCTTGGACTCGTCTTGAGCGACTGCACTCAAACAAGGGTGAGATTCGTGGAGTCGCAACTGGTTTCAAAGCACTCGACGATATGTTGTCTGGATTTCAAAATTCTGACCTCATTATTCTTGCTGCTCGTCCATCCGTGGGAAAGACGACCCTTGCCCTCGATTTCGCTCGCCTTGCTGCGACAAAGCAAAATGTTGGCGTAGCCATCTTCTCACTTGAAATGAGCTCTCAGCAGCTTGTAGACCGCATGCTCGCGGCTGAATCGCGCGTTAGCGCATGGCAGTTGCGTACGGGAGGACTTTCGACGAGTGGTTCAGACTTCACTCTTCTTCGAGAAGGTCTCGACCGTCTTTCAAAGGCTCCTATTTTTATCGACGATCAAGCATCAAGTACTATTGCGCACATCAAATCTATTTCTCGTCGTCTAAAAAACGAGCACAATATTGGATTGATCGTTATCGACTACCTCCAGCTCATGTCCACAAGCAAAAACTATGATTCGATGGTGAATCAAGTTACCGAAATTTCGCGCTCGCTCAAAGCACTCGCACGTGAAATTAATGTTCCGGTTATCGCCCTTTCACAGCTCTCTCGTGCGGTTGAAGCTCGTGGTGGAGAACCACGACTCTCAGACCTCCGTGACTCAGGATCCATCGAACAAGACGCCGACGTTGTTATGTTTATTCACCGCGAAGACAGGTTCAACAAAGAATCTGATCGACAAAATATCGCAAAGATTATTATTGCCAAACATCGTAACGGTCCTGTCGGCGATATTGAACTCTACATGGATGAAAAAACCTCAAGCTTCATGTCGATCGATACAGGCGCAGGACTCGACGCATTTGCTGCTTCCAGTAGCGGCAGTAGTAACGACGTAGATTTCTAACTTTGTTCGCATGGAAACACTCAAACAACTCCAACAACTTTTTAAACGATTTCCTGGTATTGGTGAACGCCAAGCGATGCGTTTTGCGTATTTTCTTGCAACAGCTGATGAAAACTACACACGCGATCTCATAGAACAGATCACTCACCTTCGCAAAAATGTGCGTCGCTGTGCGCGATGTTTCGCGCTATCGGAAAATATTGTTGACGGAAAATGCCCCGTATGTAACGACAAGACTCGTGACAAAAGCATGCTTCTTGTTGTTGAGAAAGATGCTGATCGTGACCGATTCATTCAGTCCCGTACGTATAGTGGTACCTATTTCGTACTCGGTGGCCTCGCTCCAGCAATTGAAAAAGATGCATCAACACATATCCGTCTTCTCGAATTGTCTCGTCTTGTAAGTGCAGAATCAGAATCAACGCTAAAAGAAATCATCCTTGCTCTCTCAGCTACACCTGACGGCGAAAGAACGGAAGCGCTCGTCACTCTTCAGCTCCAAAAATCTGAAACGACAATCCCCGTTTCGATCCTTGGCAAAGGCCTCTCTACTGGCACGGAAATCGAGTACTCCGATGCTGACACGCTTGGCAACGCCCTCCGCACCAGAACAAAAAACGAATAATTATTCATCGATAACGAAAATCGCTCTATGGCAACAATTGAAGATTTTTTAAAACTTGATATACGTGTAGGTAAGATTATTTCAGTAATTGATTTTCCTGAAGCGAAAAAACCAGCGTATAAACTTACGATCGATTTTGGCCCAGAAATTGGAGTCAAAAAATCATCAGCACAAATTATCGCATTGTATACAAAAGAGGAACTCGTTGGAAAACTTGTTCTCGGAGTTGTTAATTTCCCACCACGAAAAATCGGACCCTTCGAATCAGAAGTACTCACACTTGGTGTACCTGATTCTGAAGGAAAAGTAATCTTAATTACGCCTGGTTCTCCTAACGCTATAATTGGAGGGAAATTATACTAATCCACATTAGGGACAACAAAAAACACTCTGAGAATTTCAGAGTGTTTTTTGTTTTTTAACTTTTATTTAATCGCTGAGATCTTCACTTCTGAGTACCCCTGGCGATGTCCATTCTTTTTGTGGTACTTACTCTTTGCCTTGTACTTCACGACGAGAACTTTCTTTCCGCGACCTGCGGTCTGAAAAATTCCCTCAACAGTAGCACCTGGAATCGTTGGAGTTCCGATTGAAGTATCTTTGCCATTGTCGACGAGGAGAACCTGATCAAATACTACCTTGTCGCCTTTTTTAAGGTCACCTGGAAGTATTTCTACGCGGACAACATCTCCGACAGATACCGGATACTGTTTGCCCCCTGTTGCTATAATTGCGAATTCAGTCATACCGAGACTATATTACACGATTTTTTATAGAAGTCAAACTGTGGAAAGCGCCTTAAAATAAGGACAAAATAGCAGCGATACCGGCCACAGCCATGATCGCCACAGTAAGCCATCCAACGCGTGTGGAAAGCTTGCTGTTTGTGTAATCCCCCATGATTTTCTTCTCAGAGCTCAAAAGCACAACAAAAATAAGGATGACTGGGGCTATAACCCCGTTTGCAACAGCGGAATAGATAAGTGCTTTAATTGGATCAATTCCACAGAAATTAAGCAGAATACCAAGAACTACTGAAATAATGATGACACCATAAAAAGCGTACGCTTCTTTGAGTTTGCGATACAAACCATGCTTCCATCCAAAACTCTCAGAGATCGCATAGGATGTCGATCCAGCAAGCACCGGAATCGCAAGCATTCCCGTACCGATAATACCAATAGCGAAAAGGAAGAAGGCGAGATCTCCTGCAAATGGGCGCAGTGCCAAGGCAGCGTCAGCTGCCGTGGCAATATTGGTAACTCCGTGAGTATAAAGTGTTGCTGCACACGCTGCGATAATGAAAAACATCACGATGTTTGAAAAAAACATTCCACTCCATACATCGGCTCGAATATGGCGGATTTCCTTTTTTGTAACAGGTTGTGTCCATTTGTTTTCGTCGTCTCTTCCTTGAAGATTTTGTTCTTCGACTTCTTGTGAAGTTTGCCAAAAGAAAAGATATGGCGAAATAGTTGTTCCGAGGATGGCACAAATCAGAAAAATTTGATCCTTGCTGAAGGTAATTTTAGGCATTACCGCATTGTGCATCAAAACACCCCAGTCAAGATGACTCATGAGCGCTGAGAGGATATATGCGAGCAATACAAATGCAAGGTACTTCAGATATTTTGCATATCGGGCATATGTTGTGAAGATTTGAAGCAGTAAACTCAAGACCGCAAAACCTATAATCAAAAACATAAAGCCTAAGTGAGGCGCGATGAGTTGTGTTCCTTTTGCCATTGCGCCGAGGTCTGCTCCGATATTGAATGTATTCGCAACAAACAAAAGCGAGGTAATCATGTACAACGCCCAACGTGGATATCGATGACGGATATTTGCTGCAAGTCCGTGGCCGGTGACAACGCCAATTCGTGCGCACATTTCCTGAACGACAGCCATTAGCGGAAACGTAAACCAGGAAAGCCACAAAAGTTTGAATCCGTACTGCGCACCGGTTTGGGAGTACGTCGCAATTCCAGAAGGATCGTCGTCAGAAGCACCAGATGTGAGACCTGGTCCAAGTGTATTCCAATATTCTTCGGCAAGTTTAAACGGTTTCTTGCTCACAAGAATTTTTTCTTCTTTTTCTACGAATTCGATCCCTTCTTCGAGTAATTTTGCGGGAACTTCGAATGCTTTTTCGAGTTCATCCGTTTCCGTTTTTTTCATATTCATAATACTAAGCGAAAGTATACTCTATACACTTACATTTTGGAAATAGAACAAGTATAATAGACGCATGATATCTCGATATACAACACGCCAAGGTCTCACGTGGATTGATCTTGAGTCTCCTACAAAAGAAGAAGCAGAGGCAATCGCGGAAGAATACAATCTTCACCCACTAATTACGACAGAACTCATTACAAGTTCTGAGCGAGCGAAAGTAGACATTTACGAAAATGGAATTTACGTTATTCTTCACTTCCCCATCCGAAATCGAACAACTGGACGCATTCGCGAAACCGAAATTGATTTTGTGTTGCTTGAAAATACGTTAATAACAACACATTACGAACTCATTGATCCATTACATGATTTTGCAAAGATCTTTGAAGCAAATAGTTATATCTCGAGTGCTCGTTTTGGAGAACATGCTGGATTTCTCTTCTTTGCACAAATGAAGGAACTCTACAAACATACACTCTTTTTGCTTGAATCAGTCGAACACGATATTCGAGATATTGAACACAAAATTTTTGCAGGTTACGAGACCGCAATGGTCAGTCACCTTTCTCATGTATCCCGCACTATCATTGACTTGAAGTCTGCTCTTCGATCGCACACAGAAATGATCAAATCATTTAGTGCTTCGGCTCAAAAAATGTACGGCCCTGAATTCGCAAATTATGCGGGCATGATTGAAGGCGAATGTTTACACGTCACACAAGCACTTGAAGAAAGTCGCCAGATGGTACAAGACCTTCGTCGCACCAACGATTCGCTTCTCTCCGCAAAAACGAATGCAACAATGCGCCGTCTTACGGCAATCAACGTTGTTTTACTCCCTCTCGGTCTCATTTCATGGATATTTGCAATGAACTCAAAATACCTGTATCTTGATGATCCGAAGCGTCTCATTGCCGTACTCGCAAGCATGGCCTTCACGTGTCTCATCTTGATCATCTATTTCCGCTCTAAAAAATGGCTCTAACGTTCTACAATTCACTGACGCGCAAAGCTGAACCGTTTAGTACAACAAGTGCAAACGGTGTTGGCATGTATACCTGCGGGCCGACCGTTTACAACTATGTAACGATTGGCAATTGGCGCACCTATACACTCGGCGACCTCGTTGCACGTGTGCTCCGCTACAACGAATACAAGGTCAACTACTATATGAACATCACGGACGTTGGCCATTTGACTGGCGACAATAGTGGTGACGCTGATACTGGCGAAGATCGTATGGAAAAGGCCAAGGCTCGTGAAGGCAAAAATGCATGGGAGATCGCAAAATTCTACACCGAAGATTTTAAGCACGGATACACAATGCTCAATCTTACCGAGCCTGAAGCATTCCTCCCTGCAACAGAACACATTCCGGAACAGATAGCACTCATACAACAGCTCGAACTAGCAGGTCTCACCTATCGTATCAACGACGGTATCTATTTCGACACCGAAGCCTTCGAGAAAAAAGGATTCACGTATGGAGTCCTTTCAAACCTTGACCAAATCAAAGCTGGCGCACGTGTTGATTTCAATCCAGAAAAGCGCAACTTCCGCGATTTTGCACTCTGGAAATTTAGCCCGATAGATGCAAAACGAGACATGGAGTGGCAAAGTCCATGGGGTGTCGGATTTCCTGGCTGGCATAGTGAATGTACGGCAATGAGCCTGAAATATCTCGGCGAGCAATTCGATATTCACGTCGGTGGTGAGGATCTCAAGAGCACGCATCACCCAAATGAGATCGCACAGGCCGAAGGCGCGACTGGCAAAAGTCCATTCGTTCATCTTTGGATGCATGGAGCATTTTTGCAAGTTGATGGCGGTCGCATGGGCAAATCGCTCGGCAACGCGTACACCCTCGCAGATATTACTGCGCGCAACATAAGTCCCCTCTCTCTTCGTTATTTTTATTTCTCTGGACACTATCGATCCCCACTCAACTTCACATGGGAAGCACTCACGGCGTCAGACACAGCGCTGAAACGTATAAAAGCCATCATTGCTAGCGATTCAACCGACATCGAACACCTCCTTGCCGGTGGCAAAGTAAACGAATCGTATCGAGAGAAATTTTTATCTGCGATTAATGATGATCTCAATATGCCACTTGCGCTCTCGGTGCTTCACGAACTCGTACACGACAAAAACATCGCACCTAGTGACATGGTCGTCACTGCACTCAATTTTGACGAAGTATTCGGATTCAATCTTGGAGAAAAATCGTCTATCGAAATTCCAGCTGAGGTTCTTATCCTTGCAAACAAACGTGAAGAAGCTCGTAACGCAAAAAACTGGGCTGACAGTGACAAACTTCGTGATTCGATTGCCTCACATGGGTATATCATTAAAGATACAGACAAGGGGTTTGTCATCGAAAAGAAATAGGTCCGCAAGACAACAAAAAACACAGAGTTACCTCTGTGTTTTTTGTTGTCTTTTATTACATCGCTTTGAGTTCGATGGTGAATGTTGAACCTTTGCCCGCGCCTGGCGAATCAATAACAACTTCCCCACCGTGAGCTTCGGCGATTTGTTTCGCAAGATAGAGACCGAGACCTGAGCCACTTGTGTTCGTCTTTCCTCCTTCTCCGCGACTAAATTTCTGGAAAAGTTTTTCTTTTTCTTCAGCTGAAATTCCCATTCCGGTATCTGTAACTGCGATGCGAATCATCTTGGTTGCCTCATTGCGTGCAAGCAAAACTGAGATGGAGCCTTGCATTGTATATTTGATCGCATTGTCGATGACATTGAGTACAACCTGACGAATTTTTTCCATGTCTCCGTTGACAGTATATGGGCCTTTGCTATCAGTTGCAAACGAAAGTTTCAATCCTTTCTTTTCCGCTGTGATAGAGAGGTCTGTCGTCAAATCATGCACTGCTTTTTCGAGATCAAACGGAGCCATTTCGTACTTCATCCCCCCAGCTTCAATCTTGGAAACGTTCAACAAATCTTCAACGATCTTTGTAAGGTGGCTACTTGATTCAAACACACGATTAATCGCCTCCTTTTGCTTTGTATCAACAGTTCCAAATGATCCGTCGAGAAGCATCGATGTATATCCACGAATGGCTGTAAGCGGACTACGGAGCTGATGAGCCGCGAGCGACAAGAATTCTGTCTTGAGCTTGTCCACACTCTTCAGCTTCTCGTTCGCATCCTGAAGTGCCTCATACGTAAGAGACTTGTCGAGCGCGAGGGAGACCACGTTCACGATACTTCCGATAATCCCCTTTTCGTAATCAGGGAGTGATTCGTATTCGCGATTCATACTAATGAGCAACATTCCAAGCACATGCTCACCAAGTGCAAGTGGATATACAATCGAAGATTTGATGTGTGCTCGATCAGCCAACATTTTAATTTCTTCTTCTGACAGTACACCGTTTTTGTGGATGAAGCCAAATTTTTCATTCAAAACTGGCTGGCGCTTGTTCATGACGCCATCAAAAAATTCACGAGTCGATGCTTTGTCGATTGACGTGTAATCAATCTTCACTCCAGACAAGCGAAGCTGTTCGTCGTAACGATCGGAGCGAGAATATCCAATCTGATCAAGAGCGTCGTTCTCCTTATCGTACTGAAACATGGAAACCGATTCGTAGTTGAGTGCCTCACGAACTGAATCTGAAATTTTGCGCGCGAGATCTGCTGGTGTAAGCGTCAAAATACTTGTCTCGTACAAATTACCAAGAAGCGAAAGCGCCTTGTTTTTGATAGCAAGTTCGGCATTTCGCTTGTACAGTATTTCGTTTACGTCGCTCGGAGTAAGTGAGTCCTTTGCGGGAGATGCGTCTGGTTGTTTTTTGTGCCAGGAAAAAAGTGACATTAGTGACTTGGTTTAAAATTATTGATACTAATGTTATTTGAGACTCGTAGGAATATCTTCTGATGGGATATCTGCGGTGAGGTCGACGACTGCTTCTCGACTGACTTCACGTGAGAGACGTCCAAAGAGTTGTTCGTAGCGAGAAACGAGACTGTTGATGACCTCTTTCGGTTCCCCTGTAACACTCACGGTGTGGGCCTTCGGGTCGATGATTGTGAGCCCTGGAACCTTCGCCGCCTCACTCCAGGCAAGTGGCCCAATGATAGCCTCCTGCTCCTTGATGATACGGATAGATATTTGGTTGAAGACGTCTATTGCTGTATCCATAATTTATTTATGCTTCGTTAATAGTACGAAACACGCCACCAATGTTAACAAGAGCGATTGTCATCAAAAAATATGATGCTAGGTATAAGTAGTCGTTTAAACCACCAACATACCAACTCCCATTATTTGCCTGATAAAGAAACACGAAGTCTGATATGTACTGGAATATAAGTGCAAATATTAAAAATAATATTGGCTTCTTCATTATACCACCCATTGCTGTACTTGAAAGCAACAATGCGATAATTCCCACTGAAACATATATTGCTTGGCCAATTGGGTATCCAAAATCCAAAAATGTTTTCAGATAGTTGATTGAACTAAAATCATAACCTCTCAAGAAGAAGAAGTAGGAACAAGCAAGGAGGAGAATCGGTACTACAAGCGCTAAAAGTTTACTGCTCAGTGATCGAGTCGATCTTCCAAAACCGCAAACTTTTGCAAGATAAAGAGCACCAAGGAAATAAAACACAACGCTTCCAAAGTACCCGATATCACCAATCGAAGGGTACGGAACAGCAACTCCCTTTAAATAAATATAATATGTGTACGCAGCCTGCCCGAAAAATTGAGCAAGAAGTCCAAAACTAAGAAATTTGAGTGCTTTTCCTATAAGACTCTTGAAACCACCCCATCGTTCTGCATAGATGAGTCCAGTAATACCACCAGCAAGTGATAAAATTGGGTAAATAACCGTGAATAAATTGTTATCATTCGTGCCTCTATAACCATGGAGAATTATGGTAACCCACCATACGCTCATTCCCCAAAAAAATAGTGATGCAAGCAACACAAAATGGTTCGTCAATAATTTTTGAAACGGTGTTGATGATTCTTTCATGAATCTATTGTAATATAGATTCATCCTCTTGCAAATCAGTTATTCACTGTTTTACAACAATATTCTTCTTTAAGTAATAGGCCGGACGAAATGAAGTTTTAGAATTACGTAAGTGCATTAAACCTAAGTCTTGTTCGTAGTTCAAATATATTTTCCCTTTTTTAATCAGAGCGTCACAAGTTGAGTATAGTAGGTACGAATATACTCCAGAATAATTCACGTCAGCTTTTGCAAAATGGGCAATCGCATATTCTTTGTCGAGGAGCTCTGATACGCAGAAACCAATTAATTCATCGCCATCAAAAAGACCTACTGTAACAAAACTTTCGCCTTGTAAGTCGAAAATTCGCCACAAAGCTGCTGATTCGCTTTGAAATTCAATGACTTTTTCATCGATAATCTTATTTAATTTCCATTTTTGTTCCAAGCGTAATATTTTTTCCTTAATTTCACTAAAATCGAAGAAAACCTCTGTCTTAACTCCGGGGTGTTTTTTTAGAAATCGGTTAATTTGATTGCGCTGAGTTTCATATTTTTTTCCCAATCCAGCGTGAAATTCTTGCATGTTATATACGTAATCAAAGTTATCTGGATCAGGAATAACAAGGTAGTTTGAATCACTAATCATCGAAACTACCTCGTTTGGTATAAATTTAAGTTTTGATCCAGACCCATTTTTTAATGAATACTCAGTAACCGAATCAATGGTTTTATAAATATTATTCACTCCGATAAATGAGTAAAAAGGCTCTTTTGATAAGTAATCGGTGAATCGAACTATTAAGTTTCCTTCACATTGAGAAACTGATGTTTCAGATTTTATATCCCAACTCCACATACTTACGAAGTTAAAGTCAGAGTACGGTGGAAATTGGCGCGTAAAGCTCTCGATTTCGTCCTTGTCGGACAATTCGAGCTTTTTAAATTCTGGAAATAGTGGAATCATACGCTTTTTTGATTAATAGATGAGAAATCCCCCAACACAGACGAGGAGGATACCTAATGCATATTGTAACATGAATACCGGTTTATCGCAAGGGTCTAAAAACTTCGGGAAAAAGGCCGTTATAATATAAGCCTCAATCAGGACGAAGACAGGCTGAATCGAGCTAATCGAAAGCACGAGCGCCACAGGCGCAAGCAGGATTGCCGCGTTCGTGGCCATGAGAGCCACGATATTCATTACTTCAGCAAGGCCGGTCAATCCAAGCGAATTCAAGCTCTTTTTTGTGATCATGTCTATTGCCTGCTTGCGATATGGCGCGACTCCAAAGAAAAGTAAGAAACCAACCATGCCGATACCAAGGTATTGCCAGAACATCGCAGACCAAAACGGTATATGTTCACCGACAATTTTAAACAACGTGTTGTAAATCCCGACGAATGTTGTCGCAACGATCATCATGAGCAAAACATGTCCATTAAACGACAATCTCTCCCCTTTCTTTTTGATGATAAGCAAGGTACCGACAAGAATCACCAAGACTGCGAGGAATTGCATTCCTGTTGGCGATTCGTTGAGCATAAGATACCCAAACAAAAGCCCCATGATCGGGGCGAATTGAAAGAGCGATATTACTGTTGCTGTTGATTCAGCTTCAAGTGCCCAGAAATAAAACAGGATATAGAGTGCTTCAAACATTCCCGAAAGAATGAGCACTCCGACCGACTGCGAATCAAGTGTAATGCCGAGTGCTCCTTGCTTCAAAAAAATACATCCGGCTGCAACCAAACTCACAAGAGAAGAAAGTATTAGAAGTCCCCCACTACCTCCCTCACCCTCTCCTTTCGAATTCGAAAGGAGAAATTTGTCGAGATAGTTTGCTACGCTCCATGCGAGCGGAGCGAGTAGGGCTAGAAGAAACCAGTTCATAAGTGATAAATAGTATTATACGTGCCAGAGCGAACGGAAGAACGTTGGTTTTTCATTTAAAGCAGACTCATCCGTCTCTCCACAAAAACCAAGAACACCAAATGTCAGGAGGAAAAGTGCGATGGTGAAAATGATGTCACCAAGGTCGCCGTTGAAATATGTCGCGAGACTTGTGGTGTACGAAAAAATAGAGTCCGCAACGAACATTACCGCGAGACCAGACAATATTGAGAAGATGGCAATGCGATACTCGCTCATGATGAAGCGGAAAGAAAGTCCAGAGATCACAACAGCCGCTGTCAAACTGATAAAGTCACCGATTGGATATGCAATATCAAAGAAATTCTTGAGTGGCGAATCAGAGCTTGAAAGCAAAACACCCTGACGAGCAACCGTAACCAAGAAATAGTACGAAAAAAAGAACATGATGACTGGAACGACAACCATGAATAGCGTTGCAAAGCGTCGTCGAAGTCCAAGGTCAGCACCTGCAGCACGTGCAAGATATACAGCACCGATACAATAGAAAAATACACTTGGAGCAAAGCCAAGGTCCGCGAATGATGGGTAAGGAGCAGACACGCCGGTAAAGAAATTATAGTAAGACCAAATCAATTCACCACAACCCCAGCAGAAAAGACCGAGTCCGAGGAAGAATACACCTCGACTCACATACCCTTTCATGCTCGTCCAATCGCGCGCACGCATCATTGCCACGATACCACCAAAAAAAGGAAGCAGTCCCATTAAAAACGAAAAGAAATAATTCAAATTACCAAATGTTCGGTGAGTTGCAAGAAGGAAAAACCAAAAAATAATCATTCCGGTCATATACCAAACCGAGATTCGTTGCGCGTAATTTATTTTCATCACCAATATTGTACCACAAAGTCAACCGATTTCGGAAAGTGAATATCTTTTTCTCTTCATTTTCTCGTGGTATTATGCACCCATGCCACAATCAATCATTAATACAAAAGACCCGAAGGTCGCTGACGCGCATATTATCAGTGCTCCGTATGATGCGACTGCATCATTTCACAAAGGTACCGCCCTCGGTCCAAAAAAAGTTGTTGAATGTTTGAATACTCAGATCGAATTCTGGGACAAGCGATATGGTATCGAGTCGACTGACTACATCAAAATCGCTCACACAGAGATCCCAGGCCTTGCAAAGATGGCTCCAGACGAAGCGCATGCAGCTGTCGTCAAAATGTGTTCTGAGAGTGTCGCGCCCCTCACTCTCCTCCTCGGTGGCGAACATTCCATGAGTTTTGGTGCGCTCAAAGCGCTTGCGAAGAAAGAGAATCCAAAAGATATTACGATTTTCCAAATTGATGCTCACTGTGATCTCCGCAAGGACGATAGTGACTACAATGATACTGACCCAACTGAGTATGCTCACTCAGCTGTCATGCGTCGAGCACACGAAATCGGATTCAATCTTGTACAAGTTGGTATTCGCGCATATTCAAAGGAAGAATCAGATTATTTCTCTTCGTTCAAAAATATCAAAACTTTTGAATGGAATGGTGAAAAAATTCCAAGTATTGCCAAAGTTGTCTCCGCTATCAACACAAAAAAGGTATATATCTCAATTGACGTTGATGGTATTGACCCAGCATATATGCCTGGTACTGGTACACCAGTGCAAGGTGGCCTCGAATGGTGGTATACATTGAAGCTCCTCGAGAAAGTCATCGAGAAAAAGACACTCGTCGGTGCCGATGTCGTCGAAGTCTCCCCTGTCTCCGATAACGTACTTACCGAATATGGAGCAGCACAGATTGTATACAACATGATCAACACGTTCTACAAGAAGCGTCTCCTCGAAGCAAAAAAGAAGCTCAAATAATTACGGTGGCCGAAAAAAATAAAACACCCCCGAAAGGACCAGCGTAAATTTCTGAAGAAATTTCGCCTCACGCTCGCGCCGTCGCGCTCCGCGAGTCCTTTCGGGGGTGTTTTATTTTTTTCGGCTTCTGTACCTCTGTGGTTATTTCTCTACGCGTACTGTTTGATTAAAGCATTTGCTGCGTCAGGGTTTGCTTTTGCTTCGAGAAGCGCAGTGAGCATAAGTGGAGCGACGATAGTCGCGTCTGATTCAACGACAAACATCGGAGTGTCTTTGGTGAGCTTGTCCCAAGTGATTTTCTCGTTTGGAGTAGCACCCGAATATGATCCGTATGAAGTAGTCGAGTCTGAAATCTGACAGAAGTATGCCCATGGCTTCACCTCTTTGACTTCAACGTCATACTTAAGGGAAGGAACAACACAAATTGGAAAATCTCCGGCGATACCTCCTCCAATCTGGAAGAATCCGACACCTGCACCTTCAGACATCTTCTGGTACTGCTCATAAAACGCAGCCATGTATTCAACGCCACTTTTGACGATTGATGCGGTGCAATCATTATGATACACATGACCTGCGAAAATATTTCCAAATGTTGAGTCTTCGTATCCTGGAACAACGATTGGAATATTCGCTTGCGCTGCTGCGAGCAACCAGCACTCATTCACGTCACCTTGATAGTCTTTTGGATCAACTTGCTGAATAAGTTCGTAAAAATATTCGTGCCAGAAACGACGAGTCTTGTCTTCTGTAGCCTTCTTCCACGTAGGCACGATTTGTTTTTCAACCACGCGGAACGCTTCGTCCTCAGGAATCGAAGTGTCCGTCACGCGACGCATGCGATTCTCAAGAATCTTGGTATCGTCTTCTTTCGTGAAATAACGATAATCTGGAAAATCCTTGTAGTGATCATGCGCTACCAAACGGAACAATGATTCCTCAAGGTTTGCGCCCGTGACAGACATGCCCGAAATGAGACCTGCTCGAATGGCAGGAGCAAGCACGATACCGAGCTGAGCAGAACTCATAGCTCCGGCGACAGCCCAGAACATCTTTCCACCTTTTTGGGTGTGATCCCAGTACGCGAGAGTTGCGTCACGAAGTGCTCGTGCGTTGAAGTTCTTGTAATTCTTTAGAATAAATTCGAATGTTGGAAGATTGTTGTTCATGAGAATAAGTATATCAAATAATAATTTACCAACCGAACTTTTGACCAACGTCCTCTGGACTTTCACGTTTGCGAGCGACGACGATGTGTCCATTCTCGGCAATAATCTTAAGTGGAGCAGACAATAGGCAGTGCTTCATAGAGAGTGATGCTTGGTAGCCTCCTGTATCGAATATCACAATGTACATTGGATCCTGCGTATCAAAATCATAGTCAGGTAACGTTACCGAGCCATTTATGCCTTTGTACGTATCGTCAGAATCACAAGTAGAACCAGCAAGCCAGACTTCATTCAAGTTCTTGTCGTTCTTGTTATTAGCTGGTGCCATTGCCCATTTTTGACCAATCGCCCATGTATCACACAGATCGTTCATGAAGCTTCCGTCAATGACATACCATTTCTTTCCCTCAGCTTTCTTGTCGTTGATTTTCTTTGTATCACTCACTTTGTAAATTGTGATCTGAGCTGGATACACCATGTAACTTCCCCACTCACAAATAAGGTTTGGGTGAGGGACGCCACGTTTGTCAGCTTCGCTCTTCAAAAGTTCAAAGATTTTTTCCATGAGCTTCTCAATGGAGTAAGTCTTGGTGCGAGTAAACGGAATCGGCATTCCACCTCCAATATCAAGTGTGTCGAGCGATGGATTCTTTTCCTTCAATTTAAAGTACACATTCAATGCATACTTGATCGGAGGAAGCATGTCATTGATCGTCTCGATCTGTCCACCGATATGGTAGTGCAAAATTTTCAAGTTCTTAAACTTGTCCATAGCAAGAATTTCTTCTGCAGGAAATCCAAAACGATCGATTGGCTTGTTCCAACGAGAATTCACCTTCACTTTCATGGCAAGACGAATACCTACATCGTAACGTGAGTGCTGAAGCACTTTGAGTTCGTTCGGTCCTTCAATAAGCGGAAAGACTTTTGTGCCCTTGTGCTGAAGTTCATCGATAAGGTTGAGATATTTGTCTGTCTTTGGTCCATTACAAAGAATACGGATATTTGGATTGAATGTTTCCGCATCAAGCATCTTTTTGATGAGATAGAGGTCGTTGTACGAAGATGTCTCAAGATGAGCACCATCACCAACAAGGGCCATGATGACCTCCTTGTTCTGATTCACCTTCATTGGGTAATGATAAAAAAACTTTCCGTGATAACCAATCTTCTTGGCAAGTTCCTTGTTCAAGTCTAGAAAGTCCTCGAGGCGCTCCTCAATAACAAACGGCATAAGAATCTGAAGTGGAGTACCCATCTTCTCCGCAAGATAGCGAACATTATAAATGTTGTGGCCCTCTTTGATAATAAGGTCACCGTCTTTATTGAAGTCGAAATACTGGGTGTTGTATTCCTTCATGCCGATTTTCCAAAGTTTTTTGGATGAGGTTGGTTTCATTTCTCGTTAAATATAGATATGGAGGTCTCTTTTTTGCTTATTTTTTTAATGCGCAAATAATAGCATCTACGTCGAGAATGTAAATAGGTCAACCCGAGTTATCCACATTTTTGCATTTGTTTACCTTACACGACGACGATGGTTTACTAATAAAAAATTATTTTAAACAAGTCTTCTATGAGAAAACATACAAAGTCACGGGTTTTCATATCGTGTACGTCACCTGTTTGCAACGGAAAAAAGCGCTGGTATGTAATACCAGACTCACCGCTCACATCTCTTGGTACAATCACTCCGATATTCGAGTGCACAAAATGCAAACAAACAACATCGCTCACATAGCGATGACGAAAAAAACTAAATTACTTCGCTAACAACGAGGTAATTTTTATAGCCCCTCGTCCTGAAGTAATTCCACAGCCTCTTTTGCCTTGCGGGAAAGTTTTGTTGGGATTTTGACCGTGACTTTGATCATGAGATCTCCTCGGCGACTTTTGCCTGCTGGCACGCCACGCTCTTTGACGCGAAGCTGAGTGCCACTTGCGATGCCTTCCGGTATCTTTATAGTCACCGAGCCATCAAGTGTCTCTACGACGCGCTCAGCGCCGAGAATAGCCTCTGAGAGTTTCACTTCCATGTCCATGAGCAAGTTGATACGATCTCGACGGAATGTTGGGTGAGATTGTACATTGATCTTCACGTACAAATCTCCTGATGCACCTTTGCGCACAGCTTCACCCATGCCTGTTAGACGAATCATCTCGCCTGGTTCAATTCCTGCGGGGACACGGATTTCAATTTCTTCTTCTTTGCGGTGCACGCCCGCGCCTTTACATGTTGCACACATTTCTTGTGGCACAGTTCCAGCTCCGGCACACACGTCACACACGCGAGTTGTTGTGACTGGTCCGAGAATCGAGCGACGTGTTTCGCGCACTTGTCCTTTGCCGTTACATTGTGAACAACTTACCGACTTGCTTCCTTGTTTTGCTCCAGAGCCATTACAGGTATCACAAGTCGATGTTTTGGTAATCAAAATTTTGCGTACGGTTCCAAAAATACTGTCAGCAAATGGAATTGTAATTTCTGTTGAGATGTCGCGTCCGCGTCGTGGCTGATTGCCACCGCGTCCGCCACCAAAAAACTCACCAAAAATATCGCCGAGATCTCCCATATCAAAACCTTGTCCGTTTTGGAATCCGGAAAAATCAAATCCTTCGAAACCACCTTGGTTGAATCCACCTTGGAATCCGCCCTGTCCGCCAAATCCTTGCGGTCCTTCTGATCCAAATCTATCGTATTCGGCACGTTTTCCGTCATCAGAAAGTGTCTGGTATGCCTCATTCACTTCTTTGAATTTAGAATCATCCCCTTTATTTTTGTCAGGGTGATATTTATGAGCGAGCTTATGAAAAGCCTTTTTGATTTCGTCTTTTGAGGCCTCTTTCGAGACGCCGAGAATATTATAAAAATCCTTATTTGCCATAATTTTGTCACTATACTACAAGATCGTGGCGCGTAGCAAGAAAAGTGTACTCATGAAAGGACCAGCGTAAAATCCTGAAGGATTTTCGCCTCACGCTCGCGCCGTCGCGCTCCGCGAGTCCTTTCCCGAGTACATTTTCTAGCTACGCGACAAGCTCTTTTATTAATTTTAATGCGATTGCGGGGTTCGCGCTTCCTTTGGTTTCTTTCATCATTTGTCCAACCAAGCTCATGATTGCAGCTTCCTTGCCAGATTTGTAATCAGCGACAACTTTAGGATTTGCTTCGATGATTTTTTGAGCTATTGCTTTGAGTGCACCTTCATCGTTTTTCTGAATAAGACCATGCTGTTCGGCGAGCGCATTCGGCGAGCCGTCAACTTTTACAATCATTGCAAGAATATCTTTTGCTGCACGTGAAGATACTTTGCCTTCAGTCACGAGAGCGACAAGCTCCGCAAAATTTTTCGGTGATGGCTTTTTTGCCTCAGAATCATTTTTCAGAATTCCAAGCAAGTCAGATGTCGTATAGTTTGATGCAACTTTTATTTTCTCAGAATCATTCAATGCTTTGATCACTTCCTCAAACCAAACAGCGAGTTCAAAATCATTCACGTATCGTTCGATATCCTCATCCTTGATTCCGTAATCTTTCTTATATCGCGCACGTTTTGCCACAGGAAGCTCGGGAAGTGCGATCTTGAGCGCATCCATGTCAAAAAGCTCCGTCAATTTTAATTTTGGAATATCTGGATCCGGAAAATATCGATAATCAGCTGCGGATTCTTTTGCGCGCTGACTAAATGTGCTGCCCTTCATTTCATCCCAACCACGTGTTTCTTGAACGATCTCCCCTTGTCGTCCTTCTTCGTACAAATCACGCATGCGATTGAGTTCGTAGCGGATAGCACGCTCGACACTCTTGAATGAGTTAAGATTTTTTACTTCAACTTTTGTGCCCCAGACTTTTTGGTCAGGCGAAATTGAAATGTTTGCTTCTACACGCATCTCACCTTTTTCCATGTTGGCGTACGAAGCACCAAGATACTGCAAAAGAAGTTGGTATTCGCGACCAAAATCTCCGCCAGTTTTTGCAGCAGTTTCGATATCGTCGAATGTTTGAGCGTCAGTTACGAGCTCCATGAGTGGCACACCCCCACGATTGAAATCAATCAATGAAAAGTCGCCTCGGTCATGTTTACTCGTCGCAGTATCTTCCTCAAGGTGAATACGAGTTACTTTCATGTCAGCCAGACTTCCGCCAGAGACAATCGGATATTTGTATTGAGAAATTTGATAGCCTTTTGGAATGTCTGGATAAAAATAATTTTTGCGATCAAATTCGGTGAAGTCTGCAATTGTTCCATCAATTGAAAGACCAACGCGGATGACTTGCTCAATCGCGCGTTTGTTTGGCACGGGAATTGCTCCCGGATGCGCCATACAAATCGGACAAATATTCACGTTTGGCTTGGTCTCGTCAGGGTCGTTTTTACAACCACAGAACATTTTTGAGTTCGTGCGAAGTTCGGCGTGAATTTCAAGACCAATGGTCGGATAGTAGTGTTTTTCCATAAGATTAAATGCTGATTTATTTAAGATATCGAGCAATATTCTTCAAATGCTCGGCGTAAGTTTTCGCGTAATGGATAGTACCATGCTTGTCGTGAAGATAATAGAGGTAACCAGTTTTTGAGGGAGAAATGGCAGCTTTGAGTGCAAGGAGTCCGGGGTTAGCGATTGGCGCCGGTGGTAAACCTCTGTATTTATAAGTATTGTACGGCGAATCAATCGAAAAATCGCTTTTCTGCAGTTGTGTATCCGGTTTGTTGTTTGCATATGCTACCGTCGCATCGACTTGTAGCGACATACCTTTTTGAATACGATTCCAAAGTATCCCAGCGATCATTGCCCTGTCGTCATCACCATGTGCTTCACGCTCAATCAATGACGCCATGATGACGATATCGCTTTGACTCTCTTTGTTAAGTATCTCTCGCGTGAATAGTTCTTTCGTTTGTCGGTCAAACATTGCCGTCATTTCCTGATTCAATTCTTCTGCAGTAACCGCTGGGTATACAAAATATGTTTCGGGAAATAGGTACCCTTCTTTTGATTTTGAAATAGAAAGAAATTTTTGTATGTCAAAATTTGGAATTTTTTTGATGATTGTATCTGCTACCTCTCTATTCGTCTCACCTTCTGGAATTGTAATTTTGATTTGATCAACTCCGTGTTGTCCACGAGCTATTTGTTGTGCGATTGAAAGTAGTGATTCTCCATTTTTAAATACATAATCTCCTGGAGAAATACTTCTTTCTCCGCCCATAAACGTAACGAGGCTTGAAAATACAACACGGGAACGAATAATATTTGCATTCTGGAGCTTTGTACCAACGGATTTGAGCGACTCCCCGCTTGCGATCGTTACAGTTGCTCCCTCTTGCGGAAAGCCACTCGGTGCCTTTATTGCAAACCAACAAAAACTGAGCGCGATAAGAAATGCGACGAGAAACGCCCAGAGCCGGTTTCGCCCGTTGGGCGAAACCGGCTCTTTGATTGTATTCTCATTGTTTCCATCAAAAGGCTCCATACAAAATTACATAGGCAAATTCGAAGGCGGCTTTGCAACACGAGACTCGACACGTTTGAACGAAGGAGCCTGCGAAACCTGACCCGGAAAATGGAACAATGTCGCAAGTTCTTCAACGTTTAACACTGAAATAACGAGTGGCTTCGCTCCAGTAAACGCAGTAATCGTCGGTCCGTAATCAAATGAGTACCACAGTGGTGGATGGTAAAAAATACGCAATCGATACCAATTGAGTGTTCTGTTTTTCAACTTCCAGATTGCAAGTCCTGTTGGGTCGGCAAATGGTGAATCGAATTGTGTCGCGTTAATACGAACAAGACTATTACTATCTGGCGCATTATATTGACGAAACATCAAACGACTCGATCGACGGAGGCCGTTAAAATCTTCGACTGTATTGAAGCGAGCATCAGCCACACACATCAATCGTATACCAACGTCGAATCCAAGTTTCGCAATTTTTTCGCGAATCTTTTCCATTTTTTCTTCGATCGTACGTGGAGCACGAACTTCAGACGCGTATGTTCCTGCTTTTGGACCACCTTCTTGCAAACGATACTGACGATATGGATCAAGCATTCGTTCCATAACAGCGTGTGCTTCGTCTACCCACCCATGATGCTTTGGCTCACCGTGGCCATGTCCGTGGTATGACTTGAGCGATGGTCGCACGACGTGTTGAATCCACACCTGCTGTCCTCTCTTGAGCGCTCCAAGATACTCGATCGTTGGCGTCAGCGGATCAATCTTGAGTGTTTCTTTGTCACTCGGTTGATCAAGTCCATAATCCTTGTATGTACGAAGAGGCAGTGCATCGTCGTTCAACAATTTCCATTCCGCGCCCCAAACATACCAATCATCGTTTGGCGCATCAAATGGCACCGAAAGTGTGTAGTCTTCGACTTCTTTTACTTTTGCTTGTGGGTATTGCGCATACACTTGTGTTTCTACAAGGTCACGAATACGCGAAGGTGATCGAATATAAAAATGCACCTCGCCGTTAAAACCTGCTATCTCGAGTGAAAACCAAAAGTGTGGTGCTCCTTGAATCCAAATTTCCCATAGTCCCTTCTGACTGGCATGGTACATCGCATTTGTAAAAATAAGTTCCATGGCGAGAGGCGACTTTTCAACGTCACGGGGAACTTCGATTTCAAATAACGTCCACGTCATTCCAAGTACAAAACGTTCTGTCACAAAATGGTGCCACAGCTGGAAACCGGTATACATCAAAACAATTGGTGCCCAAATAAACGCAGTCTTTCCTGCGAGCATGAGTACAAATGAAAGGATAGTTCCAATGATGCTTATGATAATCATATCTCTATTCTAGTATATCAGAACGTAACTGCTATTGGATACAAAAGACCACTCGTACTTGTAATAAGAATGTTTCCCGTGTCAGATGTTGGTGCATTCGTCAGTCGAAGTGTCGTATCAAAGTACACAGGATACGTGCCATTGTCTGATGGAATCACAAGCGGAGTTGGAGCACTCATCGGTAGTCCTTTCGCATCAAAGAGTTGCGCCGTACCCGCGATGCCGTTTTTAGGATCCCAGCCACACGCATTCACATATCCGTCGATCTCAACAGGAAATTGTGCTTTCTCATTTTTGCCGTACGTTGGGTGTTGAACAGTGAGGCCACATGGAAGACGCAGAATTTTTTTGTAATTTACGGTATCCCAAAATGCTGGGGCATTTCGAAAAAAACCAATCAAGAAAAGTACGGCGACAAGGCCTGCAATAATGAGTATGAAATTCCCTCGCTCATAATTGATATTCATTCAAATATTTTAGCACATAATTGAAAACAACCGCGAGCATAAGCCGCGGTTGTAATTTTCGAAATTAAGTTACCTTACTTTTTTACTGTCTCTTTTTCATCAAGTAATCGGTCCTGGTGCATATCAGCCCAGTTTATATCGCTGATTGATACTTTGATCAAAAAAGATCCAAGCACGCCGAGCAACAGAATGAGTCCAGGATTGGATGGGGTAATCATTTGGTAAAGATATTGGGACGAAATTTCAAACCCTATCGCACCGACAAGAATTCCTGTCAATACGCTTGCGGCATTGCGCCTAAATCGCGGCAGGACCGCCAGGATAGATATAAGGAAGAAAACCATCCCCCACGACACAAGGAGTGCGTAGTGCCGGTAGTAATAATCTATCGCAATTAGGGTGAACCCTAGTCCGAACGCGACAATCGCGACATAGAGTTGCGTCTTGGTTAAATGAATTTTTTGCATAAAAATTGTTAAGAAAAATTGTGAAAGAAAATTGTGAACGATGCCTATTATTAACACATATATCTATATATGTAAATACACTACAAAAAAACTCCCATAGAATGGGAGTTTTTTTGTAGTGTATTACACTGGAGAATATTTCTTGTCTTTGTTCTTTTTGAAGTATTTTGGATTCTGAAGATTGACGAGAATTGTGTTCTTTTTGAGGTATCGCTCTTTGAGAACCTTGTCGACAACTTCTTCTTTAGTGAGAGCTCCTTCGCGTTTCAAGATTTCCTTGATGACGTCACGGACAACACCTGGCTTGTATCCCCATTCACTGAGAGCGTACATTCCACGTCCTACGAGCACGAAGCGATTATCTTTAATGAGTTCGTTGTGACACGTTGCTGTGTGACATTTCTTCTCAAAGGTATTTGTGATCGCCTCTGCTACTTCGCGAAAATGCATTGGACTGCCGTGCTTTCGCATCATGAGATATGCGTAATCTTTGATTCCGCGAGCTTTTACACCAGCGGCTGAAGACTTACCCCATTCACCGAGCGGATTCTTACAGATTCCTTTCGATAGACAGAGCCATCGTTTTGCCATCTCGGCATCACGTTCGCCAACATTGATTTGTTTGAGTTCTTCGAGGAAACGATCTACCATTTCGCTTTCTGTGATGAGTTCATCGTCAGAAAGTTTTGAGTAGAGTGATGAAAGTGAATTGTGTACTTTTCCAGCAAGTTCGTGATCAACACTCCAGCGAGAAACAAAATCATCATCTTCGCGGTGTTTGATAAAATCATCACCGAGGACGAGATAGAAGTGAACATGGTTCTGAACTTCTTCGTCTTTTGAGATTGATTCAAGGAGGTCATGTTCTGCAACGAGACCACCGAGTTCGCTCACAATCGCCTTCAATTCATCCCAACTTGGTTTCTCACTCTTATAGTCTTCGGATTTCTTTATCAAGTTAAGCGCGGCTTGTTCGATTTGACGTACACGTTCACGAGTAATCCCGTATTTATCACCGATTGCTTCAAGTGTTTTTCGTTCAGTGTCACCGCCAAGGCCGAAACGGCTTTTGACAATATCAAGAGAACGATCCTGGAGTGGTGAGAGGATTTTTTTGGTGATCTGCTTGGGCTTGAATGTTATCTTCTTTGACATAAGTATTATTTGTGTTTATTTGCTACCGGTCCAATATATCATTATTTACTGTAAAGGTCAAATCTGATCATATATCCTTATATTTCAACGTATAATCGCCTCTCGTCCCCTGCTCATTATTTCTGGTCGGGTATTAAAACTAGGAAAAAAGACGGGCAATATCGTGATAAGTAACATACAACATCAATAGTATCAAGAGGATAAATCCGGCCTGGTTGATCAGGGCAACGACTCGCTTTGAAATACGCGATTTACCATCGGTTGCAAACAATTCAAGAATCAATCGGCCCCCATCGAGAGCTGGAAATGGCAGCAAATTGATGACTGCGAGATTTACAGAGATAAGCGCGACGAAGGTAAGGAATGAACCAAATCCGAGCGCATATGCTTGGCCTGCGATTTGTGCAATACCTACAGGACCAGAGACTTGCGAGAGTGTTCCTTTTTGTCCGTGAACAGCGGATGAAACCAAAGTTCCAATTCCATTAAATACACTTTTGAATTCTTCGACAGTGTAACTTGCCGCAACCGGGATCGATCTGAAAAAAGGTAATCGAATGAGCGACACTTCAGAAAGACCAACTCCGATCCCAGGCTTTCCAGCAACAATCCCATCGCGTGGAGTAACCACAACATCATGAGAGATATTTCTATGGGTAATGGAGAGTGTGATCGGAGCTGTCCCGTTTGATTGAATAAACGAAATTATGTTTCCGGCAGTTTGTGGAACGAGCGTTTTCCCCGAAGCTGTAATTTTTGTAATCAAATCCCCTGCTTGAATTTTTGCTTGGCTTGCGGGACTACCACTGACTACTTCTGTAATCAACATTTCAGGCTTATTTACAACAACACTTCCTGGAAAATCCGATGGTGATCCAAGAAATCCAATACTAAACGATGCGACATATAACACGAAAGCAAGCATGGTGTTTGCCACGATTCCAGCAAGGACAACGGCTGCGCGTTTCCATTTCTTTTGATATGTAAATGAATTTGAAATTTTTTCTGCAGTCTCATCGTCAGCCTCCTCGCCATAAATTTTTACAAAACCACCAAAAGGAAGCCAGTTGAGGCTAAACAACGTTTCTTTCCAAATAAATAATTTTTTAGCACGAGGTGGATATCCAATGCCGAATTCATCGACACGAATGCCAAATAGTTTCGCCACAAAAAAATGCCCGAGCTCGTGTATAACAACGAGCACAATGATAACAACAAGAAAAAGTATGACTGTAGACATAGAGCTTAGCTCATGACTTCTGTTTCTTTTGCTTCAAATGTTGCTTCGAGCTTCGCGTTCGCCGTGTCAACGCGCTTTTGAATATCATCTTTGGTTCTGCGTGCTTCGTCTTCAGGAAGATCAGCTGATTTCAGTTCATTGAGTGCAGTTTCGCGATCGCGACGCACGCTCACGCGTGCTTCCTCCATTTTTTCTTTTAGTACTTTGACGAGACGTGTGCGGTTTTCAGTAGTAAGTGCTGGGAAAATAACGCGCATACCTTCTCCATCAGTCGCAAGGGACAACCCAAGATTGGCGGCAATAATTGCTTTCTCGACATCTTTCAGAACAGTTTTGTCCCAAAGCGTAATGCGGAGAGTACGTGAGTCTTCAATAGATACAGAACCGACGTTCTTGATCGGCTGGAATGATCCATATGCTTCAACCATAACGCCATCGAGAAGCATTGGCGAGGCGCGACCAGTATGAACACGCGAGTATTCGCGACCGAGCCAGTCAGTTGATTCTTTTAAACTACTATCAAGACTTGAAAAATTGAATGCCATAGATGCTTATTATAGTAGGAAATAGGCAATTAGTAAATTAGAGAACAAGCGCGAGTGTTTCGAGAATCATTCGAGATGATGCTCCAGGAATATAGAGATATTTTTTATATTTCAAGATCTGTTCGAGTTTTAATTTATTTTTTTGTAAATCATCGCTGAGTGATTGTTCAAGTGCGTCAAGAAGCGCGAGCGTACGCTCGCGCACTTCGGCAGCCGCTTCTTCGTCGTCAGACTTTTCTACCAGCTTCGCAACATGTGACAATCTTTGTTGCTGTGTGCTTCGCAAAAAATCAATTGCTTCTTTTTTGAAATCATCATTTCGTACGGGCGTGATTACTCGAACGCGAGAAAGAAGGGTCGGGAGCAAAACGTCAGGTTTTGGGATTGCAAAAAAAATATGCGTGTTCGGAATTGGTTCTTCGAGTGTTTTCAAAAGTGCGTTTTCTGCTTCTCGTGTAATAAAATCTGCATAGACAACATGAACTTTGTGCCCGCCATTCATTGAGGTAAGTTCTTGCCATAGGCGAAGCTCGCGCGCGTCTTCCATCGAGAACGAAACGAGTTCACGAAATACGAAATCGGCATTGTTTGTTTTTACAAATCCGTGTTCAGTAAGCATGGATTCGATGTGGGCGCGCGCGGTAGCGCGCGCCCCGCCCACTACATACGCATGAAATAATTCCTCCATACAAAACTATTATCGCTTACTCATGATCGAACGCTTGTAGGTCGAAAGATGTTCCAAAGCAATTCCAGTCCCCTTTACCACACAAAAAAGCGCATCATCAGCAAGCACGGCCTTCACGCCAGTTCGTCGATAAATCAAATCAGGAAAATTGCGAAGCTGAGATGTACCGCCCGTCATAATGATACCTGCATCAATAATGTCAGCCGCGAGCTCTGGCGGAGTTTCTTGAAGTACGTCTTTAATAGCTTTGACTACCTGACGAAGCTCAGGGTCGATCGCACGCACGATTTCATTTGTTGAGACTTGCGCTGTTCGAGGCAAGCCTTGAACAAAATCACGTCCCTTAATAGTCATCGTCAATTCTTCTTCGAGCGGCACCGCTGCACCGATTTCCATTTTGATTTTTTCAGCAGTTTTATCTCCAATCGCCAAGTTGAAAGTTTTACGGATATATTCGGCGATCGCATGATCGATTTTGTCTCCCGCACATTTGACCGAAGTTGAAGCCACAATTCCTCCGAGCGCGATCACGGCGACGTCTGTCGTTCCGCCACCGATATCAACGATCATGTGTCCACGCGATTCTTGAATTGGAATTCCTGCACCAATCGCAGCGAGAATTGGTTCTTTGACCACATACGCATTTTTTGCGCCTGCGCGAAGTGCAGCCTCGACAACGGCGCGACGCTCCGTCGAAGTAATTCCCGCAGGAACAGAGATCATGGCTTCTGGTTTAAAGAGATTCCATTTTCCGAGAGCTTTTGAAATAAAGTACCGGAGCATTGCTTCAGTCACACGATAGTCAGCAATAACACCATCTTTCATTGGACGATACGCAATAATAGACTCAGGAGTCTTTCCGATCATTTCCTTGGCTTCTGTACCGATAGCGAGAATCGTATTGTCTTGCTCAGAAACAGCGACAACAGAAGGCTCATTCAAAATGATACCTTTTCCGGGGATATAGACGAGTGTATTGGCCGTGCCAAGGTCGATTCCAATTTTCTTTCCAAACATGTGCGGATTATATGCTAAAGCTTCGTATATGTAAAAGTGTCCGCCTTCTCACAGAGTGAGAAGGCGGACACTTTAATTGTTTGAGAAATTTCCTTCATTCATTTTTTGGCCATCTGTCGAACTAAAAACTTTTGTGTAACAATAAATTGCCACAATGAATGTAACGCCACCTGTAATATACATAGCAGTACAGTTCCTAACAAAAAAATGAAATAAGCGTAAAATGCCTATTAAACAAAGTACTGAGCCGATCGACATGCTCAGTACTAGTATTACAAACCAAGCTTGTCTATATGATGTTCTCATCTTCGTAATTTTAAATTATAGTACATTTGTTTTATAAAATGTCAATGTCATTCCAACGAAGTCTAGTTCGTGCTTTAATGGCACTATATGTGGATTGTTGAGGTCGTTCCAATCAAACGAGGACTCCCCAAGGAGACCCTTACCTATTTTTCGTCAGAGCAAATCGCTGACGGAACGGTCGTTTCTGTACCTATTCGATCAAAAGCAGTTAATGCTATTGCGGTAGCTTGTCGAGATGCCAAAGAGGAAAAGTCGGCAATCAAGTCTGGCTCGTTTGCACTGAAGAAAATCCTGAAGGTCAAAGTCGGCTCACCCGTCCCCGCTTCAATATTCGAAACAGCAAAACTGTCTGCTCAATACTATCGATCAAGTCGAGGAACAATTCTCAACTTTCTTATTCCAGACTATTCATATTACGGCTTGTTTGCACACGGAGAAAACAAACCACGACCTACTGATGTCCAACCTGAACGGCTACTCTTCCAATCACCCCTCGACGATCGCATCGCGTTCTATCGTACCTATATACGTGAAGCATTCGCAAAAAAAGAATCTGTCACCTTCGTCTGTCCAACGATCGCAGATTGTTCACTCTTTGCCGAAGCACTCGCACGTGGTGTTTCAGATTTCGCTGTGGTGCTCAATAGCGAAATCTCAAAAAAGAAACTCGTTGATACTGTAAAAAAATTATCGACCGACAAACACGCTTTTGTCACAATCTGTACGCCGACATATGCAACACTCATGCGGCCAGATACGGGGACAATTATTCTCGAGCATGAAAGTTCGAGTGCATACGCGACGCCGACACATCCATCGTATGATTTTCGTGTCTTCATTGAATTGTTCGCACGATGCTCTGGCAAGAAATTTATTCTGGGCGACAGTTTACTCCGCGTCGAGACACTCGGGAGACATGAGACCAAAGAACTCGGAACTATCGCCCCAATCACGTTCCGCGCACTAGCTCCGATTGAAATTACCGTCATTCCACACGGAGTGCCCGCGGAGCTACCGCTCCGCGCCCGAAGCGACCAAGTCCCCGCCTTCTCAGAACCCATGCGCGCACTTATCGGCCGTGCTCTCGAAAAAAAATCTCATATTTTCGCCTTCGCGCTTCGTACCGGACTTGCCACATTCACGCGCTGTCGTGACTGCGGACAAACGTGTCTGTGCGAATATTGCGAAGCACCGCTCGTTCTTTACACAATACCTTCAGGCAAACGTGTTTTTATTTGCAATAAATGCAAACGCCACAAACCATCTGAACAAAAGTGCGCACGATGTAACAGCTGGAATCTCGGCGCGATTGGCACAGGCACTGAATTCGTCGAAGAAGAAATTCGCCGCCTCTATCCTGACCTTCCAGTCTTTCGTATTGATCGCGAAGCAACACCAACACGCACTGAGGCACGCAAAGTTGCATCACTTTTTACTTCGGCGCAAGCGGGCGTACTTGTCGGCACTGAAATGGCACTCTTTTATTTGAGCGAAACGATCACTGATTCCATTGTCGTATCGTTTGATACGCTCTTTAATATTCCGAGTTACAGAGCAAGCGAACGTATCATCGAACTTTTTCTCGCGATTGCCGAACGTACTCGTGGCAAACTGTATGTACAAACCAAAAATCCCGATGAACCTATCATCGAGCTCATTCAATCGAACAACTATGCGTCATGGTATCGCAACGAACTTGCTGAACGTATCGAATACAACTATCCTCCCGCTTCCACCATCATCAAGATAACGTGGCGCGGCAAAGAATCCGAAAAGGATGCTGCCAAAGATTACCTTCAAGAATTACTCGCGCCGTGCGCCCCAGATATTTTTGAAAGTATTATCGTAGTAAAGGGCAAGAAAGAAATCGCAATCAATGCAGTCATTCGTCCAAAACGCGACGAGTGGTCTCTCTATGCGCTTCAAGAAGGCAAGGGGCTGTCAGAAAACCTCCGCCAGATCCTCGCCAAACTCCCCGACGAATGCATTATTTCGGTCAATCCAGATAACTTATTATAAAAAAGGTCCCCAACAATTGTCGGGGACCTTACTTTTTTGCGCTTAAATTTATGCATGCTTCTTGTTGCAATAATAACCAACGGCTACTTCCATAATTGGAAGCATAATTGGTAGTACTATTGTTATCAATAAAACCGTCTCATAATACGTTTTGGCTTTGACAGGATCATGAATTGAAAAAATAGCTCCTATCATTATCAAATCTGCGATTAATGGCCCGAACGACCAAACGGAATTCTCAACAGAGAATTCCCAAATCGCCGCCGTCACGAAAAGGAGCGCAACAAATGAGAGCACGATCCCGTCAAGCGGCGCTTGATAGGAGAACATTGCGGCTACGTCTAACGACACGCCACACAAAAAACAAAAAGCGATAATTAAACCTTTATTATCTTCCATGATAAAGAACTGTTGTTTTATTCAGTTGTTTTAATTGTACCACTTATATTTAATCTTGTCAATAATCTAAAATCAAATATATTCGGGATGAGCAGCGCCCTACTTCGCCGCCGTGCATACCATTTAAGAAACTGTTCACTCGGCAACTTGCGTTTCCACTTTTCTCGTGGTATCCTCATTCGGCATGAATAGCAAACCAACAATCGAAGTCAAAAAAGCTTCAAATGAGAGCAACATGACTCTCATCCGTCGTTTTAGTCGTCGCGTACAAGAGGCTGGCATCATCCGTGCTGTCAAAGCTCAGCGCTACCACGACCGCGCACCATCGAAGCTCGATCGCAAGACATCAGCTATCAATCGTCTCAAGCGAGGCAAAGAAGTTGAGCGTTTGAAGAAGCTCGGCAAATGGGTAGAGCGTGAACGCGGTGCTCCACGTAAACAAGCATAATGACTGGAGATTTCTCAATCACCAACAGAACAAACGGCAAGCTTCCACGCTTGCCGTTTGAGCAGGTAAAGGACGCAATACTCGGACCAAAGTATTCTCTTTCGGTCGCGCTTGTCACTCCAAAAGAATCTCACAAGCTCAATCTTACCTATCGTCAAAAAGACAAACCAACAAACGTACTTTCATTTCCATTCGAAAAAAATTCAGGTGAACTCGTGCTTGATCTCAAAACTTCGCGAGCTGATGCTGTGAATTTTGACATGACTCCGGACAATTTTTTACTTTTTCTCGTTATCCACGGAATGCTTCATTTGAAAGGTTACGATCATGGTAGTACAATGGAGAAAGCGGAAAAGAAATTTTTGAAAAAGTTCTTGTAATTTTTTCTTGCGAATTTCTTTCCTCACTTTTTCATGGCTCGACCCACAATCACCGTCGGTATAGATCTCGGCACGGCAATCACTCGCTGTGTGGTTTTTTCGTGGGCGCCTGGAGCAAGCAATCCTGAAACCCTTGCTTCTGTTTCTGTTCCGTCAAAAGGAATGCGTCACGGATATATCGTCAATCTTTCCGATGCAGCTGGCTCAATCAAACGTGCAGTAACTCAAGCTGAAAAAGAAGCAAATATTCAAATCAAAAAAGCGGCCTTCTCACTTGGAGGAACAAGTCTCTCCGCTGAGTCAGGTGTTGGAAGCGCGATCATCTCGAAATCAGATGGCGAAGTGACCGCGTTTGATACGAAGACAGCTCTCACGAGCGCAGAGGAATCACTTGATCTCAAAAATCGTCGCATCATTCATCAATCTCCAATGATGTGGAAACTTGATGGAAAAGAAATGAACAATCCTCCCGTTGGCATGCACGGAGTAAAACTTGAAGTAAAAGTTGTTTTTGTTACTTGCCTTTCACAACACCTCGATGATTTGCTTTCTGCAGCAGGCGAAGCAGGTATGGAAGTCGTAGATGTTATACCTTCATCAGTCGCAGCAAGTACGATCGCACTCAGCGATCGCCAGCGTACGGTAGGCGTCATGCTTGCAAATATCGGAGCTGAAACTGTTTCGATTGCTGTCTTTGAAAATGGCGCCCTCATCGGTATGTCAGTCTTTCCAATTGGCTCAACCGATATCACCAACGACATCGCTCTTGGTTTTCGTATTTCACTCGAAGAGGCCGAGGGTATCAAAACAGGAAGCGTCATGACCATGGCGTACCCAAAGCGCAAAGTGGACGATATCATTGAAGCTCGCTTGTCTGACATATTTGAATTGATTGATGGATATCTGAAAAAAATTAAACGTAGTGGCTTGCTCCCAGCGGGAGTCGTGATTACAGGAGGAGGAAGCGGGCACGCGCTCGTTGAGGGTCTCGCAAAAGATATGTTACGTCTTCCCTCGCGCGTCTCAAGCGACGATGTCCTCTCTCAAATGAAAAGTCCGATTCGTGACTCATCATGGTATGTAGCGTTCGGTCTCGGATTCATGGCCAAAGAAAACGAAGCAAGCGGCAAGTCTCGTGGATCATCAGGTGGAGGTTCAGGACTCTTCAAAGAATTCTTGCGACAGTTTTTGCCATAAAAAATACCCAACCTTGAAGGCTGGGCTTTTAATGTGAACAATGAGTCAAATTTTGTGCATTGCATGAGCAATGTAAGCTGCGATAGCTACACCTACCACCATGGCTTTAATCAAAAAACCTAACCAGAACTTCTTGGTTTGTTTTTTGTTTTCAATGATACCCGCCTCGTCTTCGAGAATCTGAATTGGGCGAAGACCACTTAGCTCACTGAGCGCCAAATCATAATTTTCCTGACTGGGCTGATAACTTTCCTTTTTCTTCGAGAACATAAAATATTTTTTAAAATGCGTTCAATTATTACCTAAACTCTACGCCAAATACAGCGCCTGTCAATAGAAAATGTGGGTGTTGTGCACCCATTTCCTTTTTTCTAATATCTGATAGAATGACGCAGGTTCGTTACTAGCTTTTAGCCCTATTATTCTATGCCCAAAATCAATCCTGAAGTTGAGACATTCGCCCGCATCAAAGTCATCGGAGTTGGAGGTTCCGGAAAGAACGCCATCAACCACATGATCAACGCCAAAGTTCGTGGTGTTGAATTCATCGTGATGAATACCGATACGCAAGATCTCCACAATTCACTCGCAGACAAGAAAATCCACATTGGAAAAAATCTCACTCGCGGTCTCGGCGCAGGAATGAATCCTGACGTGGGCAAACGCGCAGCAGAGGAAACCAAAGCTGAAATTCAGGATGTCATCAAGGGCTCTGACATGGTTTTCATTGCGTGTGGAATGGGTGGAGGCACAGGTACAGGTGCTGCTCCTATCGTTGCCAAATCTTCAAAAGAGCAAGGCATCCTCACCGTCGCAGTTGTCACCAAGCCATTCTTCTTCGAAGGCAATCAGCGTTCACGCATTGCTGAAGAAGGTCTTCGTGAACTCGAAAAAGAAGTCGACGCAATCATCGTCATTCCAAACGACAAGCTCATGCAAATCGCCGGCAAGGACATGGGATTCCGCGATGCATTCGCACTCTGTGACTCTGTTCTCCAACAAGCAGTCGAAGGTATCTCTGACCTCATTACTACTCCTGGAGTCATCAACGTGGACTTCGCCGACATCAAGGCCATCATGGCTGATACTGGTACCGCACTCATGGGTATTGGAATGGGTTCAGGTGAAGGTCGCGCAGCAAAGGCCGCAACTGAAGCGATCAATTCCCCACTTCTCGAAGTTTCAATCAACGGAGCACGCGGAGTTCTCTTTGCAATCTCTGGTGGCGACGATCTCACAATCCACGAGATTCAGGAAGCTGCAAAAATCATCACTGAATCAATCGACAAAGAAGCAAAAGTCATCTTTGGAACAATCAAAGACGATCGTCTCAAAAAAGGCGAAGTCAAAGTCACCGTTATTGCGACTGGTTTCCCAACAGAGACCAATCCAAAACGTTCACTCTTCCAAGCCTCATTCGCTCAAGCGACAGCTCAGCAGACAGTGCAGGCCGTTGATCGCGCTGAAGCCGTAGCTCCCGCACCAAAAAAGGAACAGCCTGTTGTTCAGGCTACAGCACCGATGGCAAGTGATTTCGTCAAACGACCAGCAGTAGAAAAAACAATCGAGGTTGCGACGACACGCGACGACATCCCAACATTTGGCGACGACACCGATGATTGGAGCGCAGTTCCAGCTTTCCTCCGCCGTCCAAAAAAGTAGGCAGAACTTGACTCACTTGGTATACTTGAAATGACAGCTCACGCTGTCATTTCAATTCTAATCACAATCTATTTTATGTACGATCTTCTCATTATCGGTGGTGGCCCCGCAGCAAGTGCCGCAGCAGTTTATGCCGCACGCAAACGTCTCAAGACAATACTCGTTGCCGGAGAGTTTGGCGGACAATCAACTGTCTCAACTGACATTCAAAATTGGATTGGTACTCCACACATTAGTGGCGCTGATCTCGCAAAGAGTTTGAAAGCTCACGTCTACGAATACGCTGGAGATTTTCTTACTATCAAAGAGGGTGGTTACGTTACAAAGATCGAAGGTACTGCGGGCAATTTTTCTGCAACGATTGGAGAAAAAGATGTGATGAATGCTCGCGCAATTCTCGTTGCGACTGGATCAAACCGCCGACAACTCGACATCAAAGGAGCTAGCGAATATGAACACAAGGGTCTCACGTATTGTGCGTCATGTGATGGTCCACTTTTTGCTGAACAGGAAGTCATTGTCATTGGTGGAGGCAACGCAGCATTCGAAACTGCAGCACAACTTCTCGCCTACTGTAGCAAAGTTACATTACTCAACCGCAGTGACAAATTCCGCGCTGACGAAATCACGGTCACACAAACGCAGAAAGATCCAAAATTCCGCGCAATAACTGAAATCGAAATGCTCGAAGTGTATGGCGGAGATTTCGTCGAAGGCATGACAATAAAACACAAGACAGATGGCACGGAAGAAAAAATCTCCGCTTCAGGAATCTTCGTCGAGGTTGGTCAAATTCCAAATTCAAGTTTCGTCAAAGGCATTGTCGACATGAACGACGTTGGCTCAATCAAAATTGATCCACGTACTCAAGCAACATCAGTCGAAGGTATTTGGTCTGCAGGTGACGTCACTGATGTTCTCTACCACCAAAACAATATCGCCGCAGGCGACGCCGTTCGCGCACTCGAAGATATCTATATCTGGCTACATAAGCACAAAGCGTAACCGCGGGCACGCAAAAGAATACTCTTCCCAAGCACCGGCGTAAAATCCTGAAGGATTTTACGCCTCACGCTCGCGCCGTCGCGTTCCGCGAGTGCTTTGGAAGAGTATTCTTTTGCGTGCCCGCGGTTAGAGTTTATGCAAAAGATCTAGATGCTCTTTTGTGTTAACGCCGATTGCTTCTTTGGGATCGATTGAAATTGATGCGATATCTGCGCCTTCGGCGCACGCCATTCCGACAAGATCGGTGAGATAGTATTCGCCTTGTGCGTTCTCGTTTTTGAGCGCTTTGAGATGATTCCAAAGCCAACTCGCTTTGAACGAATATGAGCCGGAATTTACTTCGGTGATTTTGAGCTCATCTGGTGTGGCATCTTTTTTCTCAACTATTTTTACGATATCACCATTCTCGTCGCGAATGATGCGGCCAAAATCTGCGAACCCTGCACGCCAATCCTCAAAATCTGATACATGTACTGTGGCCATCGTGAGCACGGCATCAGAATTTTCGGCCATTTCGGCGAGCATATGAATTGAATGCGGTTTGATATATGGTACGTCACTATTGAGCACAAGAACATTCTCAACCTTTTCCTCGAGCTCGGGCATTGCCGAGAGCACTGCATGACCTGTGCCAAGCTGTTCAAGCTGAGCGACATATCTATATTCAGAGCCGAGCGTCGTCATAACGAGCTCACGCTTCTGACCCACGACCACAATGGGTGTGTCAGTCACACCTGAAGCCTTCACAGCCTCGAGAACGTGCTGTACGAGCGGTTTGCCATGGAGTGGCACGAGTACCTTCGGTAGATCGCTTTGCATGCGTTTGCCGTACCCAGCAGCGAGAACAACAACTTCAGTTTTTTGCATGTAGAAACTATACCAAAATCCCCTGTTGGCTCATACTTGACGCTATATAATTATAGTGTTATGATGTTATTAAGTTTTAGTAAGTGTAAAACCCTTGTAATGTGCATACGAATGAAAACTAAACAGTAGGCTTTCCCGCATTTTATGTGCGGTAGAGTATCCATCAGAGTCGTCGTTTGAGAAGCAAAAGCTAATCAACGACGGCTTTTCTTTTTGCCCATTATTCAATACTTGAAAAATCGATCGGACGAGAAAGGTCGAGTCCAAAACGAACAAACTGATCTGCTTCTGCTGGATTTTCTCCATATTTTTCAAAACCAAATTTCTTGATCAAGTTCATTTGTTTCTCGTTGTCTTCATGGATATAAGTGACCACAAACTTCCCTCCTCGATTTTGAATTTCGCGTAAACGAGTCACAAACATTTCCTGCGCAACATGGTTGCCACGAAATTCTGGACGTACATATCCATTAAAAATTCCCCATGTGCCCTCACCCAGACTTTTGATTTCTGTCGCACGTCCCATGCCTATCGCTTCACCACCACTTCGCGACAAAACATAAAATCGCTCGTTGCTCGACAGATCAGTCTTCCACTCTTCCTCGGTTTTGGCTTGTTCAAACGCTACGCTCTCTGGAGTCGCATTAAACATGCTCGCATCATCACCCGTAATCGCGAGCTCGCGCACACGCTTGCATTCCTGCCAATCATTTGGCGTCGCAATCGAAACCTGAAACATAAATTTCTCAGGTGACATCGGAGTACTCATTTCCATTCCACTCATAGTATTTGTAGTATACCAAAATGGCATATAAAATACCGCCGTATTGAGTGGCGGTATTTTATCATTATTTTTGATTCCAAAGACCATCCAGCACGCATTTGGCGTCAAAGTACGATACACAGCCATGGTATATCCAAAACTTTGAAAGCAGTCGCGCTTTCTTGTCGGTACTAAATTGTTTTTGTTTTGTCGGTAGACATCCATCTCACGTTTGAGTGCGATGATTTCTTCTTGAAAACAAAAACTATTCGAAGTTATATACCGCCAGAGCCATAAGATGACCCCAAACTGCTGCTGACGCTCGATGTGAGCAGTCTCGTGCTCAATCATCGACTGCGTAAACCAATTCGGTTGGCCCGTTATATAATCTTGATACAATGAACTATTCAAGAAGATATATGGCGCAATCGCAATAGAGATGTCGCTCGGCAAAATACCGACTCGTACAATCCAATCAGGTACTTTTACAATTTTTGCCATAGCTTATCTTTTCTTCACAATAGAACAAATCCTTTGACAAGTCAAAATAACCCAATTGTGTTTGGGTTGGTGCAGTACACGTATATGTGTTGTGACTCTACCGGGAATCGAACCCGGATTACAGCCTTGAAAAGGCCGTGTCCTAACCGTTAGACGATAGAGCCATTGAAAACTTTCTCAATATAGCATGGAAATATGATGAAGTAAAATGCCATTTATCCTTATTTTCCAGCATTATTCTGGTTTATATAATATATTGACAATATAGTCAATATTATGATATAATGAGCAAAATATTTAAAAATACGGTTCTTGGATTGGTGACCTTTTCGGTTGAATTTCTATCGACAAAAAAGGTCACCAATTTCAAAAACCAAAATAAAATGAAGTACACAACTAAATTGATTCTGGCCGCGATAGTATTCGCCTGCCTCGTTGGCACCACAGCGTGCAACAAAAACAGAGTAAAGATAGTTTGGGCCGAAAGGACAAACTTTACGGACTCTGTCAAAGAGACAATGCAAAAGGCCGCAGAGGCCTATAATAAAAATTATCTGAACGTGTACGACACCCTGTGGGTGACAGACACAACCATTGTAGACACTCCTGGAAAGGAGTGGCCGCTTGCCTTAGGGTGCTCGAGGCACATTTATTTAAATAATAAATACTTAGAGGACCACATCTGCAACACGGAACACCTGTTCCACGTGTGTCTGCACGAATTATTTCATTCGGTGTCAAACTCAAACGCTCAAGACAAGCAGACACTAACAATCTTGCTTGACGGCAGTGCTGTCGTATCGCATGGCTTATGCTTTACGATACTAACAAAGTCTCAAATAAGTAAATTTGAGGAATACGGCGAATTTCATGGAACTAGGCACTCCGAATTTGAAGAAGCCTCGGCCGAGGCGTGTGCTCGAGCACTGGATCCTAGGCGGTACAATTACGCATATTCTTCGTATTGGGTCATGGCGACTCTGACTCAGAAGATGATCAACCTACACTACTTTTCCCCAAGGTTTTTATTGAAGTGCACTGAAACAAACGACCCAGTTTCGTTTGTAGCACGAGTGCTGCACATCAAAAAAAACCAAGTGACGGCCCAAAACATGCGCGAGGTTATCGACATCTATAACCAAGCAAGGTATGTTGCCCACAAAACTCATGTGGACGAAAATACTTGTGATTCGTATCTCTCAGAGTTACAGGCAATGCGTAAGCCTGACAAAAAAACGACGAACGCGAAAAACAAAAAATCGGACGATGATGAATAAAACCATCACTCCAAAAAATAAATGGGCCCTGCACACAAATGCGGGGCCTTATTTATTACCATTTATGATTATCTATTTTTGAGATACCGATCGACACTATACTTCCCTGCTCCAGTCACTACGAGCATTGAGATCGCGCCAAACAGCGTGACGTGTGAGTATACGGACTCTTTGAAGTAAAAGAACGACAACGAGATCACGACGAACGAAACGACGGCAACGAGACGAATTTCAAATCCGATAATGAGCAACACGCCGAGCAAGAATTCCACAATTCCCGCTCCAAGCACCCACAGTGCCGGCGAAACAGGAATGACATTCGTGAGATGATACATCTGCACAACGAGCGCTGAATCGTGCGGATTCATAAATTTTTCATACACAGCGAGGAAGATGAACGCGATACCAAGTCCAAAACGGAGCACGAGTGGAACGAGCGCGCGGGCTTCTTCTCCGAGTGAGAATTGTTTGATGTTCAAAATATCGTCGAGCCCTGGTCGTGCTGATTCAAGCAAAAGTGCTGAGACAACGAGTGCGAGAAAATCCATGTTGCCGAACACATAATTTGAGTGCACTACACCAGCAAAGAAAAGCGCAACGCTTCCAACATACGCAATCGGAAGCAAGAACCCAAGCAAAAACAAAAATCCAAGAATGATCTCAATGAATCCAATCATCGGTGTACCCATGAGAACGGGAGAGACAAACACATTCGCGGTACCAGCACCGATAAGTGCGATCCCAAGTGAAAGACGTGCCATCCAAGAGAGGAGTTCTTCATATGTTGCGAGTTTCTCGACCACTCGCGCAAGCAATGCTTTTGAGCGAGGTCGCGTACGCCAATAGATGATCGCCCCAACGACAAGTAGTGTGATGAGGCCCGCAATCAAAACAGAAAGAGGGGCATCGGTAACACCAGAAATAAGGAAATGCACATCTGAACCTTCGTGGGTTACAAAGTCCTCATGGTCAAGCACGTAGCCGACATGAGCACTCGCGAGGAGCGGCGTAGCCGCGACGACGATACTTGAGATAAATCCGAGCAACACCCGTTTGATATTTTTCATCCGAAAAGTATACCAAATTTGGCCTTAGAATGTAAAAATGATAGTATTGCCTTCGGGCATATTCAATCGTAAGGAGACGTGGCTGAGTGGTTGAAGGCACTTGTTTCGAAAACAAGCGTGCGGGAAACCGTACCGTGAGTTCGAATCTCACCGTCTCCGCAAACAAAAAAAGGCGCTCCGATTGTGGAACGCCTTTTTCTGAATTGATAAGTACTGTTTTACTGCAACCATAGTTGCATTTTTTGCTCAGTAGTAGCTTCTTTTCGAATGGGTTCCAATTGGAATCCATTTTCCAAACTTCGAAGCACGTACCACGCGCCTCTCAATGAGCTCAGATTTTGCCTAAATGGCACAAAAGCTACTCGGTACCTCCTTTCGAGAGGAGTCGTGAAGTATTTCCTGAATGCATATTCAGCACACAGGAGTTGAAATACTCCTGTGTTCAGGATAACAAGTGTCGAATCACGCCGACACTTGTTATCAAGAATATTCAGAGCAAGTCGAGTGAGGACCACCTCGTCGACTGGAACGAATGCCCGTTCGTAAATTAGAGCGTCCCGCGTACAAATATTCGAAGGTACGCATACAATTTCTTCGCTCCCAATTTCGAGGGAGATTCTATCGTTAAAGTGACCTAAAAGCGAAAGTGCTTTTACGTCACCGGCAGGCACCACATAGAGCGGGTGCGTACCATTTGTCGCTGTGAACATAATCGATTTTTATTTTTTAAAATGGTGTGAAATATATTATACCATATTTATATAAAATAATCAAACACACCTTGAATTCCATCGTAAATCTGCTATTGTATAAAGAACGCGCGGTTAGCTCAGTTGGTAGAGCATCCCCTTGACGTGGGGAGGGTCAGAGGTTCGAATCCTCTATCGCGCACAGTAGAGGACGAGCTAGGTAAAAAAATATCTTTCACCTTGAAGATACTGGCTAGTTCTCCGGTTCGAAACTTTCCTTTTTGAAAAGTGATTCCTTGCGGGAATTCGAACCACTGTAATTGTAACTTTTGAATAAATGTTGCATCCACCCAAGTACGGCTTGGGTTTTTAAGGTATTCGCTTGCATAATCTAACAGCTCTCCAATATCTTCTTGATTTTGGGGTAGCTTATAAAGTTCTGCATTTGTTTTTGTAAGGGTGTCCTCGATCTGTTCCAATTGGCGGCGCAAAATAGTATCACTTATTATCCCCTTCGCATTTTTTTCAATTAACCCAGTCTGTTTCTCATTCAAGTCAGCAATAGTTGCTCTTAACTCCTCAGCTTCCATAAAGCCTTTTTTATTGGCAGAATCAAGGGCATCTTTGATACCCTTTTTAAAACGGGCAATATGCTTATCAGTAAGCGTATATCGTTCTATATATGCCATATATGCCTCCTCAAAGGCTTCTCTCTTGAAGTCTGCCCGGCGAAGGATTGCAGGTAACAAGTACCCATTTCCGCAACTAATTCTTCCTGTGAATAAATCTCACTGCCGAACTCAGCCATCTGAGCAAGCGTTTTTCTGCTTAACCTGCTTTGGACGCCTGATATTGCTCATCAACACGCTCAGCGCGCTCAGCCTGGCCATGTTCATCCTTCAGAATATCTGGCAGCTGCGCTCAAAACAGAATGCTTCATAAGAAATAGGCCTTCTGTGAACGCCCCTCCAGCTGACTTGTATTTCGTATTTTTTGACATATCAAAGAATCTATAGTATTAATAACTCATAAATTCATCCTTAACAGTTAAATTATGAGAAAAATAGTATCGGCAATTGTTGTTGCCTTAAGTACTGCATCGGGTGCATCTGCCCAAAGCAAGATTGTCGTATGGACTAACGAGAAAGTAAGAAAACAATCCACTTTTTTCTGTAACGATTAAAACTAATTTAGTCACCTCAAAATGATGCATTATGAACAACGACATGCACGAAATGACACAACTATTTTTTATGGCGATTGCAGGAATATCTTTTTTTGATATGCTCATCCTCGGTCTTAAAACAGAGAGTACTATTGAACGGGGTATTTGCACCATCATGGCCACGATCTTCGGGTTGATCTGCCTGGAAATACTGATGCGGATTATTATCATCCCTAACATGAGCGATTTTCCAATTATTCAGCTCGTTGCAGTATTTCTCGGGCGAATATCCGAATTGTTTTTTGGGGCGCTTGGTATTTTCTTTGGAATTAAGCAATTAACCGAAAAAAGAGCAGGCAAATAAGTAGCACAAACACGCTATCAACAAACTCGCACAGGTTGGAGAAAACACGCTCCAACACTGGCGAGTTTTCTTTTTATATTGCTCTTCCAGGTTTTTACAAGCCAAATACCTCATATTCGCCTGCCGTAAAAAGATTCTAACTTCGTCCAACACCATGCGCGACGTAACACCAAAATAAAAATTGCCCGTAACGAACAATTTTTATTGTCGTTATCTCAAGCATGAGAAATCATCTCTGAGATAACCAAATCAACGACCTTTCAAAACAAATTTTTTTCAATATGGCTTAAAAAATATTATAGCATACTACTTGACATAGTGTCAATCTGAAAGTCCTTATATATTGTTAAAATAGCTTACCCATTTTGGATAAGCTATTTTAAGCACAATTTAATTTACGCCCATCTTCGTATCCTTTCAGCAATATACAGGATTACAAAAAATGAGAATAGGTCCATCACTATACTGCTCCATAAGGCGATTGGTTCATGTCCTGGTTTTGTAGGATATGAATCAGTTGATATCGCAATGAAAACAATTACCAAGCCTGAAGCAAAAAACAAAACACCCGTACTCGGACGACCGAAGAAAATTTCCTCGATCACCCAACGAATAAATACGACAATGACGGCCAGTATTATGTGGATGCCTACGTTTGCTTTCAAAAAAACCAAAAAAATTCATCCAATGGAATTTTTTGATATTCAATAGTTCTCCGTTCATATAAGAATTCGAACGGGATTGCATATACACCTAGAAGTGCAATCGCAATTATTACAAACTTTTCGATGGTCAGATTTTTGACCTGATTCATTATTGTATCTTGCATAGAAACGATTTTTTTTCATTCTATCATGAATCTATATTTTGTCAATATTTCCATGAATTGCGGCTACGAATGAAAAAGCTGCTTCGATTGATGAAGCAGCCAATATCGTAGTACTGAGAAACCTAAAGAAATTTTCGGATTGCTTTCGATAGTGATCCTGGAACGACTTCCGCCCCACCTCCCCCTCTCCCGTTTTTCATAACATAATCATCAACATAACGATCATCGTGCAGTGAGTCTGCATACACGATGACTTTAGTCTCCGGGTTTTTCTCCTTCAACAATTGTGCGAGGAGATTCGCATTTTTGTCATAACGCGAAATTACAGAGGTCTTCGATTGATAGTCTGAAAGACCATCATGGAATGTGTTGCTCGTAATCACAAGTAACTTTCCTTCCGTAGGGAGAGTCTCCACTGCTTGATCAAATGAATCAAGGCTAAGGTACTCGTATTCTGGGAAATTTTTTTTTAACAATTTTTCGCAGAAATCTGCTCCATGTAGCTCTGCAGGATTACAATCTTGAGTTTTACCATGGCGTTTGTTTTTATTAAAAATAAAACATTATTAAAACATGTCAATAGACATCATACTTTCAAATTTATTGCGCGGAACGCTTGAGGTATGTTATATTGTACTAGTACAGAATAACATACTCATATGATATATATTACGTATTCAAACCAAAAAACATGGCAACGCGCAAGCAATACAAAAGCTCGTGCGCTGATTTGTTGATTCCTTTCTCCCCTTCTGAAAAGTAATTCATACACCGGCGCATAAGCCGGTATTTTCTTTCACAAAACAATATTTCGTAATTTTAAACAAAACATGTATGAAGATTCTTATCAACGGTGGTACCCACGGTACCGAACAAATCGGAGCAAACGTAATCAATCATTTTCGCAAGCTCATTGGCGACAATGACAACCTGCACTACACCATTGCGAACCCCGAAGCCTTGTCCCGAGGTGTTCGCTTTATCGAAAGTGACTTAAATCGAGTATTTCCTGGCAAGCCAGACGGATCCTTCGAGGAACGTATCGCATACAACCTGCATCCTGTAATCAAATCGTATGACGTCGTTATCGACATCCATTCGACCGAAAGTGGGTTACGCTCTGCGATCATCATCACGAAGGTAACAGAGGAAACGATTGCCTTGATTCGTGAGACAAACGCGAAGTATGTACTCTTGATGGATATTACAAAAGGTAACTCACTAATTTCGGACGCACGTATCGGTATCGGATTTGAGTATGGCCCCGACACGAGCCACAAGGCACTCTCAGGTACGATCGGCGGAATTTCCTTGATGCTTAAATCACTCGGCTTCCCTGTCGAAACAACATCCAAACCAACGAAAAGTAAAGTCGTTTTTCGGATTGGTGAATCACTGCCAAAACGAGACGGATTTACTGCTTTGAATACCATCACGAATTATACGATGGTACAAAAAGGACAGCCGTATGCACATAACGCACAAACGGGAGGGCAACTCACGGCTCGGAATGACTTCTATCCGATTCTATTCAACGAACCTCGACATACTGATATCTTTGGATTCGTAGGTCAGAGAGAACATGCTTTGGAAGAAAAATTACGACGTTCGTAACAGAAACAAAATAGCGCATCCTCGAACATCGAGCATGCGCTATTTATTATGCAATTATTTCATCGTGCGAAGATACATCGTCTCAACTTTTTTTCGTGCCCACGGAGTTCGACGCAAAAATACCAAACTTGATTTGATGCTCGGATCTTTGAGAAAACAATTCACTGGAATACGCTCACCGAGCTCTGCCCAGCCATATTCCTGTACAAGTGCCGTGAGAATCATCTCGAGTGTTTTGCCTTGAAGTGGATTTTTTGGATGTGTTTCCATACCGTGCACATCTTAGCACTAACCTTCAAAAATGCATCCTTTGAAAAGGTAATAAAAAAAACCGCTTACGTACTACGTAAGCGGGGAATGTTTTTGAGAGCTCCAAGCGGGATAACCTCAACACCTCTTGTTTGTTTAAAGAACAAGTGCCAAGAATTATCGACGGCAGTTTCAGGATCGTACAAAATACCGAAATATTCATACACCGTATAATCTTGTTTTCGATGAAGCAAGGATAGATCCAAAATCTTTCCTTGGTACTGGATCCAGCTGTGACTTGAGACTACGCACACATTGTCACAAACTCGATCAATAGCATACAAGCCGGTAACGACTTGGAAATCTGCACCCGTCTTGCCATTGTTTAACAGCGTCTTTGCATGCAACATTGTGTTCGCATGACAAAGTTTATCCTGTACAAAAATCGGTAAGATGTCGTCAGGATAGACAGTCCAAACATCGATCGGCATATATGATTTTCCGTACTGTCTTATCAATGAGATAAGATCAGATGGCTCAGCCGAAAACGGAAGAGCTCCAAAATATTTTTTAATTTCAAATTTTTCTGGCGAATATGCCACGGGAAAATCCCTCTGATGTAACTGATCAAAAGTTACTATATTCTTTTTAACCATAACGTGTGTTTTTTTTCAATATACATTATATTTCAATATTGTCAAATATATCATCCCTGATATAAAGTTGCTCCTGTACATATCCTGAGAAAGGTCTAGTATGAACGAATGAAAAACTCTTGGATATACGGAGGTATTGTATTCGGTATCCTGCTTGTCATTTTTGGTATCTCGCGATATGAACACGGTGCCACTTTAGTCACGAATGTATTGCCTGCAAATGTTGCCTCTGACGCTACTCCCGAAGCACCACAAGTCACTCCCCCAGTCATAGACTCGACTCCTGTCTCTCATTACATTGAGATTACGGGTGGCTGTGATTGGAAATTTACAGGATCGTGCGTAAACGTGCGCACAGGAGCCGGAACGCGATACAGTGTCGTCATGCGCCTACGTGCAGGCATCGTGCTCCGTGTCGAGCCAGAGACTGTCTCAGGCGACGGATTCAATTGGTACAAAGTAATTCAAGACAAACAGCTCTGGCATCCTGAACGAGTGAAAAGTGATTGGTACGTAGCAAGCGATGCTGGCTTCGTGGTGCACTTTACTGATCCAGGCGATGTTCAAATCAATTCGACTGATGTGACTCCTCAAACAAATAAACGTATCGTGGTCAACCTCACAAAAGAAACGCTTGAGGCGTATGACGGAGATCAACTCTTTATGGAAGAAGCAATCTCAACTGGTATAGAAGCAAATCCTACAACTGTTGGAAATTTTAAAATTTACAGAAAAACGCCAAGCCGATATATGCAAGGACCATTGCCTGATAGTGAGGTAACTGAATCATACGACTTGCCTGGAGTAGCATGGGATATGTATTTCACGGCTGATGGATCAGTCCTTCATACTGCATACTGGCATGATAGTTTCGGACAACCAATGTCTCATGGCTGTATCAATCAACGAGCAGAAAATGCCAAAAAAATGTATGCATGGGCAGATCTCGGTACTCCGGTAGTCGTTGAAGAATAAGGATATTGCAACACTTTTCTTGCTATTGCAAGTCATGTGTGAAAGGATAGATAGATGCTCCCAATTACCCTACCGCAAACTATCGCGAATGTCCCCTACCATTCGCAAATAACCGAAATCGCTTCTCATACATGGCAGATGCAAGGCTGTGGCATCACAAGTCTTGCCATGATTATTGATTACTATAACAAGGCAGACACTGTGTCGGTAGAATCTTTGCTCAAGCAAGGAATCGTTTCTGGTGCATTCATCAATAATGTTGGATGGTCATACGCTGGACTTATCAAACTTTCCCAAAAATATGATCTCGATGGCAAGACATATGATTTTGCTGGACTCACTTCAGCCAAAGCATTTACTGAACTCAAAAATCAATTGAAGGACGGCCCAGTGATTGCATCGATTCATTACAAATTCGATCCAAAGAATACACTTCCGCATATGGTAGTAGTCGACGGCATTGATAACGACACGGTGTACTACAACAACCCATCAGGAAAAGCTGGTGTCGGAGAAATCTCAGCAACAAAATTCCTTGCCGCATGGAAAAAACGATTCATCGTCATTCGTCCAGTAACGCCAGTGCTCGCAACGACGCAGAAATAAAAAACGTAATCGAAAATAGATACAAAAAACCCACACAAAGCATGGGCTTTCTGTGGGTAGTTTTCATAAATTGCTTAAATTTGTTCAAGGACATTATCATAAATATCCATTGCGATATTAAATGCATTCGGATCTGCAAACATATATGCAAGTCCCGTTAGAACATTACCACGGTACCCCGTGGAGGCTTGGATAACCATACACACTTTATCGTGTGACAATTTTCCAATCCTCATAATACATGCGGCCCTTAAGCAGGCGACAATTTTCTTTTCTTCGGAGAGAAAAAGAATCTCGTTAATTTCTGCTTCTGCGATTTGAGTTTCCTTGCACGCATCTAGCGCGCATTCTAGCTGCGAGTTTGGTTCATTGTTGCCAATGGAAACTAATTGAATATCACCGCTACGGTTGTAGCTTACAAAATTCTCGTCAATACAATCCTTTAAATCTGTTGCGATATTGACTGCATCAATATCCGAAACAGCAAGCGCGAGGATTAACATTACAATTGTTTTCTTTTTTCTTGTAACGTCCAAAATCCAGAGAATTTCATCAAGTTTTTTCCCTCCTTTCCTCATTGTAGTCGCAGCGCGGAGAGACGCTGTTATGCGATTGACATCGCAATATTTTTCTATTTTTTCAATTTCCGCCCTTGTAAGGCCAGCCTTCGAACACGATTCCCTCGCACACGTGTATTGTGGCGACATTGGAATGGTTCTTACTTTGCCGAACCTGTCGGTACCATTTTTGCCTTTTTCTACTATACTGTTTGAACGCATGGTTCTGCTCCCCCGTTGGAGACTTTTAATTTAATCCGGGTGAAAATTCGGTCTTTCCCGCGTCAGCTTTCTTACGTAACTCATCTCCATGGCAGGCGCGCCATTATGTACTATTGAGTTTTACTTTTGCGGAGGGGAACTTGCGATTTCGCGTACCTAGGTAAGAGCGCACGATGCACACATGATGCGCACCATGCGCTCTTACTTAGATAGATTGTCGATTTCTATTTTCAACGAGCGTGACATAATTATTCGCAATTTACCATATTTAGACACTAATGTCAATTAGTGGTAACGTATCAAAATAAAAAATCCGAGCAAAGTTGCTCGGATTTTTTATTATTCAAATGAAGGATAATTTAGATGATTGTCATCAAACTTGAAATCACAGGCGATGTGACATGAGCAGTCCACATATACGGAGTTATACCTGTAAGATCACGACCCGCCAGCTTGTAGAGTTGCACAGTCAATGAATTACCAATCACAGCACTTGTTGCAACGTTACTCTGCATCGTCAAAGTAACTGAACCACCTGGTGGAACCAAGAGGCCACTTGAAGTTGTCGAGGTGTATACCAACGAATGATTTGGAACACTCACTGATGTTGGAACAACGAGAATAGGATTACCAAACATGCTCGTACCACTAAACACAGCAACCTTAAAGACGTCAGTTGGAGTCAAATCATTCAAACCAAATTGCATGCGGAGAAGCGCAACTGGACACGCAGTTGGATTTGAGACGATGAACTGTCCAAGCGCTCCAGAGCTACCATGTGTAAGATTTCCAGAAAGAAAAAGTGGATCAGGATTTATGATAAGAGTTCCAGCAGAACTTGGGGCTGTCGCACTCGGACAAATCCATGTTGAACCCGAAACCGTTGTACCGGTTCCAGTTCCTGACCCTGCACCTACACCAGTGCCAGTAGTTGCTGTAGGAGAAATACCGACACTTCCAGTATTTTGGAGTGCGTCTGTATGCATTCCCTTATACACAAAGGAAGCCACAAGAACGAGCGCTACGACAACGATCAAACTTTTTACACCGTTACTTTCTGGGTTTTTCCAAAAGGTCATAAATGATTCCATATTATTTTATTAGCTTACTAATTGATACCATACAATTATAAACTGTCCCACTCACGTTGCAAGGAAAGCAGCACAACAAAAAAACCACCGTATGGTGGTTTTTTGTTTGTAGGTAAAATTATTTAGTCGTAACGTCTTTGTTTTCTTGTGATTTCTTGTAGCCAAACCATGCGCCTCCCAAGAGGATCGCGATTCCCAAAACCCAGTACACTGTTTTTGTTCCAACGGAAACTCCCGCGTTTACGGCAGCTGCAGGTTGCTCTGAAACAGTCAGTTTTGTTGCAACAGTTTTTTCTGCGACAGCGCCAGTTGGTGTATTGCTTACAACAGGTGTCGGCGCTTTCACGGTAACGACGAGATCTGATCCAGAAATAGCGGTCTGAGTGTTTTTTTCATACGCAAGTGAATCAGTTCCTACTGAAATTGTTGCTGGTCCGAAATCTTTCGCTCGAAAGAGTACTGTTCCAAAATCTGTTTTGCTTGAAATACCATTTGCGTAACCAGCTGTCTTGATGAGTACACCACTTTTGTTATCAATCAAATCGTATCCTGTTTGTGATGGGATTGCCATCCAATTCGGTGACTGAGTGAATGAAACGACTTCAAGCTGACTCGCTGGATATTTGAGTACCAATTTTTCTGCATAGTTACTTGTTCCGTTTGGATCAACAGAGACAACAAAACTAAACTCGGAACCTCGTGCAACATTCACGGTACTTGGTGTAAATCCTGCAGATGTTTGAGCAAATGCCGGAACAGCGAACAAGAGCGCACTCACAACTGTTACCGCACTCAATACTGTTATTTTTTTCATATATTATTTTGCCCAGTTTGCCATTAAGTCGACGATATCAAGAATATCAACTTTGCCATCTTTATTGATGTCAGCACCATTTCCAGGTGTAGTACTTCCCCAGTTTGCCATGACCTGAGCGTAATCTACCATATCAGTTTTTCCGTCTGAGTTTGTATCAGATGGAGCAAACATTGGGTGTCCTGCACCTCCACTGATTGAGCCTCCACCTCCTCCACCACCAGTCGTTGCGACTGTCGTGACAGTACATGGGAGCGTAGTAAATGTAGCGGCTTCACCATTCATATCTGAACCGCTCCATGTAATACCTCTGTCTACATTTTTTGCGTAAAATTCATCTGAGTATTTAGTTCCACAGAGAAGTCCTGTTACGTTTGCTGTAACTGCGCCAACACCTGAAGGTGCTGGTATATCTGAAGGGATAGTGCCGCTTGAAGAAACCCCAGGGGTTACTGATTTATAAACGAAACCATCCTCGGTAATTGTACTTCCACCGTTACTCGTTATTGAACTAGTAAAAGTTGCAGATGTTTGTTCAATATTTGAAACTGAAACAAATCCGAGAAATGGAACAGTTGTCGTTGTTGTTACTCCATACCCGTACGATGTACTGGTTGGATGTGCGACACGCCCAACGGAAACGAGCGGACTCATCTGAGCAAAGGCAACACCACAAAAAGTGGTTAGGCCGAGACTCATAGCAATGATTGCGCCCTTCAAAGCCTTATTCTTCATACTGATTGAAATATTCATAAGAAATACAAAAAACCTTACAAACTGTTAAGATTCATATTATACTCCTTAATGCATGACTTGTCAATGAGTCGCAAAGGTTGCTGTGGATTTCAAAGTATGTGAATTTTGACTATGTTCGCTCGCCGATTTGTTGTCGCCACATCGCATAATAGAGTCCTTTTTGCGCGAGCAGATCTGTATGTGTCCCCGATTCAACAATTTTTCCTTTTTCAAGAACATGAATCGTGTCTGCGTGCATAACAGTAGAAAGACGGTGCGCAATCAGTACCGTAATATGTGATCGAACTTCAGAAACATCTTTGATGGTCTTTCCGATTTCCTCTTCAGTAAGTGAATCGAGAGAACTTGTTGCTTCGTCAAAGACGAGGACATTCGGTTTGCGGAGCAAGGCGCGAGCAATTGAGAGACGCTGTTTTTCTCCACCAGATACTTTTACTCCACCTTCACCAATGACAGTGTCGAGTCCTTGTCCACCGCGCGCGAGCAAATTTTGACACTGAGCTTTTACGAGTGCATCAAGACATTCAGCATCAGTTGCATTTGGATATACGAAACGTAGATTTTCACGAATTGTTCCAGCAAAGAGCTGTGTGTCTTGCGTGACGAATCCAATTTGTTTTCTCAATTCATCCTTTTGCATTTCGTCATGACGGACGCCATTGTAGAGCACCGCACCATTCGTTGGTTGGTACAAGCCGACAAGTAATTTGACCATTGAAGTTTTGCCCGAGCCAGATGGTCCGACGAATGCGACAGTCTGTCCCCGACGAACATCGTAGGAAATATGTTCCAAGGCTTGATTTTGTGCGCTTTTATACCCGAATGAAACATCCTTGAACTCGAGATGTTCTACGACACCGATTGGCGTTGGATTCTCTGCCTCATGCTCAACTGGTGCATTAAGAAGCAATTCGAAGTTCGCAAGCGACGCTTCAGCTTCACGATATGTTGAAATGACTGTGCCCATCTCTTGAAGTGGATTAAAGACAAAGAATGAATACACGAAGAGAGAAAAGAACTCACCAAAGGTAATAACCTTCGCGAAAATGAGATACACAAGGAAAAAAAGAATGCTCGTGCGAATAAAGTTTATGACAGTACCTTGAATAAAACTCAAACTGCGGAGGTAACGGAGTTTTTTGAGTTCGAGATTGAGAATCTTGTTTGTTGTCGTATTGAGACGATCAACCTCCTGATCTGCGAGACCGAGGCTCTTCACGAGCTCGATGTTGCGGAGTGATTCTGTCGTCGAACCAGCAAGTGCTGTTGTTTCCCTGACGATGATAGTCTGTATGCGTTTAATTTTTTGAGACAACAATAAACTCATTCCACCGATGATCGGTACTGTAGAAAGGAACGCGACAGCCACACCCCAATAAATATGAACCGCGTAGATTGCCACAAAGATGAACCCAACGAGCGAGACAAAAAGGATGTTGATGAGCGCAGCGATTAATTTTTCTGTATCATCACGTACTTTCTGAAGTTTCCCGAGCGTTTCGCCGCTGCGCTCATCCTCAAAACTCTCATACGGCAGTGCCAGTGAATGAGCGATTCCGTCGCGATACAAATCAGCACCGACGCGCTTACTCACACCATTCAAAAAATAATCTTGAAAATTCTTTGCAGTGCGAGAAATAAAAGCAACACCCACGATAGCAAGAAGGAGCAACCCGACTCCATGGAAAAATTCCGCACGTGTGTAAATGTCAGGCTTCATCGCATACTCATCAATCACATGGCGAAATATGTATGGATCAAGTAATGAGAAAATCTGGTTGATACTGGCAAGAACAATGGTTAATGCGCACAATTTCCAATATTTTTTCAGGTAATGGTAAAAAATTTTCATATATGTGCGCAGATTATAGCAGGCTCGCAGAATTTGGCGAACATGGTAGAGTAGAGGGACTATGCATGAGCCTATTATTTGTTTCGGACAGCAACCATGTGGATTTTTTCCCAAGCGCTATCTCTATGCCAAGATACTCACCGCACGCCGACTCCAAAAGGAAATTGGTGGCAAAATTGTGTTTTTCTACCACGATTCAGATGCTGATTATCGCGAGACGATTACCCTCTTTCGTGATCCATTGAATGGCGAAGATGTGCGTCTCAATTTCACCCAAGAGAACAAAATTCAAAAAAAATATAGTCCCCTCTACGCCAAAATGATTCCTCTCGGCTGGCAGGATGAAATTGCTCGTAAACTTCCACGATTGGTACCGGCAAAATTCGTGGACGTATTTGTGAGCGCGAGCGGAGCGAGCGCGGGAGATTTTTGCCTCGATATGTATCGACGACTCGGACTCCTCGATGGCATCGAAGTCGTACGCTCGGGTGACAAACTATTCCGCGAACAAGCCGACGACCTCACGAGCGACTACTATGCAGATATTCCTTATGAAGGCGAAATCGTTCGCGCAGAAAAATCGGGTGACACCTTTCGTCTCCACGAAGGTGGAGGAAGCTACATTACAATTCCGGCTCCCGAACACATTGAACAATCGCAAAAAAATCCAGGACGAGATTACCGCTTTCGATGGATGCAATCTGTGCTACATTGTACACATTACATCAGTGGCGCAGGTGAAGATGCCTACCTGAATAAAAACGACTTCCCTGACGTAACTTTTGTAACTCGTGACGAAATCAGTGATTCAAATTACGCATATTTACCAGAACTATAAATACGAACCATCTCTATGAAAAAAATTCTTGCTATCGGTGCACATCCAGACGACGTTGAATTTGGTGTTAGTGGTCTCCTCATTAAAGAAATCAACAATGGCGCACAGGTTAAAATAATTGTGTGTTCACTTGGCGAAGCGGGGTCGAACGGAACCCCCGAGGGACGAAAGGTGGAAGCGGAATCTGCAGCCAAGCATATCGGTGCAGAATTTCAATATGTTGACATGGGTGGTGATTGTCATATTGAAGACACTCCAGCCAACCGCAAACTAATCGCTGAAATTATTCGCACATGGAAACCAGACATCGTACTTGCTCCTTCCCTCACGGAAAATCAACACCCTGACCATCTTGCTGTTGCTCACATTGCGCGCTCGGCGTCCCGCCTCGCGCGCTACGGCGGCCTCGAAGATCTCAAATCACTCCCCGTCCACTCAATCGAAGCACTCTACTACTATCCCTCAAGTGCCGAATTCGACAAACGTCCCGATATCATCATTGATGTCACCACTGAATATTCAAAGTGGGCAGAAGCAATGAGCCTCCACGAAAGCCAAATGAAAACACGCGGATATATCAACCTTGTTACAAGCAAAGCAAAATATCTTGGTGCAACAGTTGGAGTGGACTACGCGATTGGCCTTTGGGCAAATGATTCAATCATGATCGACACACTGGAAAAACTCGGTTCATCAAGAAAATATAAATGAAACATACTCAACAAATAAATTCAAAAAAACATCTTGCAATTGGAATCGTCTGCTATCCGTCTGTCGGAGGGTCAGGTATCGTTGCAACACAACTTGGCACCGAGCTTGCACGCCTCGGACACAAAGTACATTTCATTAGTTATGATGAGCCTTTTAAACTCGATACGAATGAGCCAAATATTTCGTTCGACAAAGTAACCTTCAACGGATACGAGCTTTTTAAATATCCTGATTACACTTTGCCACTTGCAGTCAAAATGGTTGATGTATCACGAAAATACAAGCTTGATATTTTGCACGTGCATTACGCTGTGCCTCATGCGACAGCAGCCCTCCTTGCCAAAAGTATTGCCAATGAAGAGAAACTTCCCTTCCCGCATGTCGTTACCACGCTTCACGGAACAGACATCACACTCCTCGGCCGAGACAAGACTGTTATGCCCGTCATAAAATATTCGATCGAGAGCTCGTGTGGAGTAACAGCCGTATCTGAAAGTCTCAAGAAGGACACAGTCAAAGTGCTCAAGACAAAAAAAGAAATCAAAGTCATCCACAATTTTTATAATCCAAAAATTCCAACAAAATCTCGCGAATCTATTCGCGCGAGTGTTGGCGTACGCGACGACGAGTTCCTTGCCATCCATCTCTCAAACCTTCGCCCTGTCAAACGCATTCCTGATTTGATCGAGATTATCAAAAAAGTAAAAAAGCATCCTCGCATCAAATTGCTCGTTCTCTCAGGCGGAGATTTTTCAGTCTTTCAGCCACTCGTCAAAAAACATGGTCTCGAAAACCGTATCATTGTGCTTCCCCGCGTACTTGATATCGAAAATTACATCAGTGCTTCGGACCTCGGCATATACACATCCGAAGAAGAAAGTTTTGGCATGGGCATCCTTGAGACGCTTGCCTACGGCAAGCCCGTCCTCGCCACACGTGCTGGCGGTATCCCAGAATTCATGAGTAATGCCAAAACGGGTTTCCTTTTTAAGATCGGAGATACCGACAGCATGGCCCAAAAACTCATCGAACTTTCGAAAAATCCTGAACTCGTAGATTCACTCGGAAAAAACGCAAAAACCATTGCACAATCACAATTTACGCCCGAAGCAAAAGTCCAAGAATACGTCGAATACTACCGCAGAGTCATCGCCTCAGGAAAATAGCATTTTATGGTATAGTATTTAAACTATGCAAAATTTCGCAGACAAACTCATCGAGGCAATCAAAGAAAAAGGTAACCCCTGCATTATTGGACTTGATCCACGCATGGAACTCATACCCCAAGCATTTTTCTCGGAAAGTGAAGACAAAACGAAGAACGAACTCATCGAAGACAGTATTTTTGAATGGGCGGAATGCATCATCGACAAGATCAAGGACCTCGTCCCTGCGGTCAAATTCCAAAGTGCATTCTACGAACAATATGGTGTCCCAGGAATGTGGGCGATGAAGCGAGCAATTTCGTATGCAAAAAGCGCTGGACTTCTCGTTGTCGTTGACGCGAAGCGTAACGACATCGGTTCAACTGCTGAAGCTTACGCAAACGCATTTATCGGTCGTACCAAAATCATCGACACTGAAGATCCGATTTTTGATGCTGACTGTGTCACCGTCTCGCCATTCCTTGGTCGCGACAGTTTGATTCCCTTCGTCGACGCATGTAAGAAATACGGCAAAGGAATTTTTATCCTCGTCAAAACAAGCAACCCTGGCTCTGGAGATTTTCAAGATATCAAAAATGAACAAGGCGAACCACTTTATACGGTGCTCGCAAAGATTGTCGCCGAACTCGGAAACGACCTCGTCGGAACACATGGATATAGTTCAGTAGGCGCTGTTGTTGGAGCGACTCACCCCGAAGAGGCCCAAATACTCCGCACAATGATGCCAAAAGCATTCTTCCTCGTCCCTGGATATGGAGCACAAGGTGGTACCGCAAGCGACACACTTCCATGTTTCAACGCCGATCACATGGGAGCACTCGTACACTCTGCGCGCAATATCACGTTCACTCATGCAGATCAAAACATCAGCAAAAATGAATATGGTTACTTTGTCCGAGAAAACGTTGAAAAAATGGTTGCTGACGTTACAGCCGTACTCAAATAAATACCAAAATGACCTGATTGCTTCCGCAACAAGGTCAGTAATATTTTCGTTTTTACCAGTGTATGCCGTAGGTGTTGTTAAGATAGAATATTACTATTGCTATCTCACAAAGAAAGCCAACTACGCCCACGTACGTCGTTCCTGGGATCTTGTTTAAATCCATTTTCTCTGATTTCCTAAAGTCTACACCCAGACTAGAACACGAGCAACTCCGGCTCAGGTTCGATACTGATTCCATACTTTTCGTGCACAGCATTTTGAATTTGACGAACCACGTCGCCAAGTTCGGCCCTCGTGCCTGCCCCTTCATTTACAATCACCATTGCGTTACCTTTATAGAGTGAAAAATTGCCGATACGTTTCCCTTTCCAGCCCATTGTATCTATGAGTGAGCCTGTGCCCACTTTTGCGGTTTTTTCGTCGATACCATAGATCGCGAGTGTAGGATACTCAGCACGCAATTGATTCGCTTTCTCAATCGAAACAAAAGTATTTTTAAAAAACGAACCGACCGATGCGACTTCTTTTGGATCTGGGAGTTTTTTGGTACGAATCGCAATTATTGCACTTCGAATATCGACAAGGCTTGCTGCGCGAATATTGTGCTCGGCCAGATAGTCGGCGACTCCTGGATATTGAGGCACGTCTGGAAGCTCGCGCGAGAGCGCGAGCGTAATCTCAGTAATGACATATCGTCCTTTGCCTCCATGCTTAAAAATACTATCGCGATATCCAAATTTACAGTCTTTGTTTGAAAAAGTAACAATCGATTTAGTCCACAAGTCAAAAGCGCGAAGAGATGTGAGTACATCACTGATTTCTGTTCCGTATGCACCAACATTTTGCACGGGAGTTGCTCCCGCAGTACCTGGAATCCATGACAACGTCTCAATACCTGAAAGATCATTTTCCACAGCGAAGGCGACAACAGAATCCCAGATTTCTCCGGAACCTACAACCAGCTCGATATCGTGCTCGAGCCGTATCCCCAGAATTTTAGGACGAATAAGCGTCATATCAAGGTCACCGTCGGGAAAGACAATATTTGAGCCTCCGCCAAGCAAAAACCATTTTTGACCTTGTGGCATAAGGCGGAAAACTTCGGCTAGGTCATCTTCTGTTGTAACAGTAACAACTTCTCGGGCAATTCCGCCAATACGAAACGTAGAGAGCGTACTGAGCGGAACGTTGTATTCGCGCGTGATTGACATATTGCAAATATATCATATATGAGATATTATTTCCACTATGGCAAAAACAAAAGACGACCAGGAAAAGATTGGTTTGTTTATCAAAAACCTGCGCGAAGAGCGAGGTCTCACCCAAGCAGAATTCGCAAGCGCACTCAGCACCTCTCAAAGCGCCGTTGCTCGAATGGAAAAAGGTGAGCAAAATTTGACAGTATCCAATCTCGCAAAAATTAGTGAACTCCTCGGACGCCAAATACTCTCGCTTTCAAAAAGCATGGATTTCGAAGTGACCGGCGGGCGCGAACTCAAAGGGAGTATTCGTACCAACTATTCCAAAAATGGAGCAATCAATATGCTCTGTGCTTCCCTACTCAACAAAGGCAAAACAATTCTCCACGGTATTCCACGTATCGAAGAAGTATTCCGCTATATCGAAATTATGGAGTCACTTGGTGTGGCCGTGCGCTGGACAGAAAAAGACACGCTCGAAATTATTCCACCAACAAAACTTACTTTTGATCGAATGAATCTTGAATCAGCTCGTAAGACGCGCTCATTCACTTTCGTTGGAGCGCTCATTCATTGGCAGAAATCATTTTCATTCCCACATTCCGGTGGATGTAAAATGGGTGAACGCACTATCGCGGCACATAAATATGGACTCAACAAATTTGGAGTGAACATCAAAACAGTTACTGATAGATACGATATTGGTTACAAAAAACTCAAACCCGCAGAATTCGTACTCTATGAATCAAGTGATACCGGAGCGATCGGGATGCTTATCGCGGCAGCTGGCATTGCGGGCACGTCAATCATTCGTTTTGCACCACCAAACTATCAAGTGCAAGATGTGTGTTTTCTTATCGAGAAAATGGGCGTCAAAATCGAGGGAATCGGCACAACAACACTTACAGTGCACGGTCGCGAGAACATCAACGAAACGATTGAGCACTGGAATAGTGAAGATCCAATTGAATCAATGTTCTTTCTTTCTGCTGGAATCGTCACCAAAAGTTCTCTGACGGTCACACATTGCCCTATTGAATTCATCGAACTCGAAATTGAGAAACTTCGCCAAATGGGTGTGAAGTTCAAAATGAGTAAGTCATACAAATCAAACAACGGACGCACAACGCTTCGTGATATTTCCGTTTCCCCATCCAAGCTCATTGCTCCGCTTGAAAAATTACACGCACAACCATTCCCGGGAATGCAGAATGACAATCTTCCCTTCTTTGTACCAATCGCAACACAGGCCAAAGGTACAACACTCATTCACGATTGGACATGGGAAAATCGCGCGATTTATTTCACCGAACTCAACAAGCTCGGAGCGAATGTTCGTCTCGTCGATCCACATCGTGCATTCATTGAAGGACCAACAAAACTTCGCGCAGCTCAAATTGTCTGTCCTCCAGCACTCCGTCCATCAGCTGTCATTTTGATCGCCATGCTTGCTGCTGAAGGCACATCAGTCCTTCGTAACGTATATTCAATCACGCGTGGTTATGAAGAAATCGCAGAGCGTCTCAATGGTATCGGTGCACAGATTCGTGTCGTCAAAGGAATGTAACCTATGAATATTCTCGCAATCGAAACTTCGTGCGACGAGACAGCGATCGCCATCCTCACGCGAAAAGGCAACCACTGCACACTTCATGCCCATCAAGTCGCCTCGCAGATCGCACTCCATACTCAATATGGAGGTGTGTTTCCGATGATGGCAAAGCGTGAGCACAGTCGCAATATCGTGCCACTTTTTCTTGAGACACTCAAAGAAGCAGGCGTATTTACTGAATCAAAAAAAAGTTCAGGATGGAAAACACGCACTGTCGCAAAAATCACAAAGTTGCTTGAACGCGAGCCGGAAATGCTTGAACTTTTCCTCAAGGAAATTCCCCGTCTTCAAAAACCCAAAATTGATCGCATCACTGTCACCGTTGGACCGGGGCTCGAACCAGCACTCTGGGTCGGAATCAATTTTGCCAAAGCGCTTTCGTATGTGTGGGGTATTCCACTCGTACCAGTCAATCACATGGAAGGACATGTACTTTCCATATTTCCCCAAGAATCAAAAACAGAATTTACGATCACCAAAATGGCAACCCCCGCGATTTCCCTGCTCGTTTCGGGTGGACATACAGAGCTTGTGCTTGTAAAAGGCGTTGGAAAATATTCCGTTGTTGGAAAAACACTCGACGATGCAGCGGGTGAAGCATTCGACAAAGTCGCGCGCATGCTCGGACTTCCCTATCCAGGCGGACCAGAAATTTCTCGTCTCGCTGAAAGCATACGCGACAGTATCAGTCACGGAGAAATCAAAAAGACGATTACTCTTCCGCGACCGATGATCCATTCCGACAATTTGGATTTTTCGTTTTCTGGACTCAAGACCGCTGTGCTGTACCTCATCAAAAAACTTGGAGATCTAAACGAAGCAACAAAAAAAGAAATCGCGTGTGAATTCGAAAATTCTGCCATTGAAGTGCTCGTTACAAAAACAATGAAAGCAGTAAAAAAATACAAAGCAAAATCAGTCATCGTTGGTGGCGGAGTTTCGGCAAACAAACATCTCCGAATAGTCCTCACTCGAGCTTGCAAAGAATACGGCATCGAGGCGACATTCCCAACAAAAACACTTACGACAGATAATGCCATTATGATCGGCATCGCAGGTTCGTTTGGAAAGAAAGTTCGTAGTACTTCAAAGAAACTTCTCGCTAGTGGGAATATGTCCCTCTAGCTTATCCACACCAGAGCTTCGACAAACTCAGTCAGTTTGATATAAATAGAGTATGTTCAAAGCAAGAACAACAACAGTCGTGGTCGTCGTCACCAACTCATTCCGAGGGGGCCACTTTGTTGCATAAGACGAAATAACAAAACAACAAAAAGAGCGGCTCCCGAAAGGGAGCCGCTCTTTTTGCAAAGAATGCCAAGCCCACAAGTTTTGAACTAGCGTTCTCGAGATTCAAGAAGTCTCAAGAACGGTGGTCCAAAAAAATACCACTATAAAAATAGTCCTTTCAAAAAAAATATATAGCAGATGGAAAACCAGAGCGAAAAGGCCGGTGTAATTACTACTAGCACCACAACAGAAAACCCAATTACGGTTGAGCAAAACGCTCAAGTAATCAATCCAAATACCCCAGAGTACGTTCCGTTAGCGAACTATCCGGAGTATCGAGGAAACTTTAGTCCGATTTAATACAGGACTAACCCTAAATACATAATACGGGATGGCACCATGTCCTCCCGTATTTTACAAAATCAAACCATTATCATTGAAAATAAAGCCTAAAATGCTATACTTTTTTTATGCACAACGACAATAACATCCCCGAAAAACTCCTCAAACCCTACAGCGCAAAAGACACGGAATCTCGCATTTACGCAGAGTGGCTTGAAAGCGGGTTCTTTAACCCGGACATCTGTGTCGAAAAAGGCGTTACAAAAGCGGACGCAGAGCCATTTTCAATGGTTTTGCCACCACCGAACGTAACAGGCACGCTTCACACTGGACACGCGCTCATGCTCGTCATCGAAGATATCATGACTCGCTATGCTCGCATGCAAGGCAAGCGCACACTGTGGCTCCCTGGTACCGACCACGCTGCAATCGCCACACAATCCAAAGTTGAAAAAATTCTCGAAAAAGAAGAAGGTAAACGCAAACAAGATCTCGGTCGCGAAGAATTCCTTGCCCGCGTCAACAAATTCGCGCAAGAATCACACGACACTATTGTTGGCCAAGCGAAGCGGATGGGAGCCTCCCTCGACTGGAGCCGTGAAGCATTCACCCTCGACGCCACACGCAACCTCGCCGTTCGCACCGCATTCTCCCGCATGTACAACGACGGGCTCATTTATCGTGGGCACCGCATCGTGAACTGGGATCCAAAAGGTCAAACAGTTATTTCAGATGACGAAATGGTGTACGTGGAAGAAAAAACAAAATTCTATTATCTCAAATACGGTCCGTTCACTATTGGTACAGCGCGTCCGGAAACCAAGTTTGGTGACAAATATGTTGTCATGCATCCAGACGATGCGCGATATGCGAACTTTAAGCACGGAGACAAACTGACTGTGGAATGGATCAACGGTCCAATCGAAGCGATCATTATCAAAGACGAGGCGATCGACATGGAATTCGGTACTGGTGTAATGACTATCACCCCATGGCACTCTGTTGTCGACTTTGAAATGGCAGAACGACACAAACTCGATAAAGAACAAATCATTGATAAATACGGGAAATTGTTGCCAGTCGCCGGTGAATTCGCGGGAATGAAAATTACCGATGCTCGCGCAAAAATAATTGCGAAACTTGAATCAAAAGGTCTCGTTGAAAAAACAGAAGACTACGTACACAATATCGCCACAGCTGAACGTACTGGCGCAACGATCGAACCCCAGGTTATGAATCAATGGTTCGTGAATGTGAACAAACCAATTGCTGGTCGCGGAAACAAAACACTCAAAGAATTGATGCTTGAGCCAATTCGTGAAAAACAAATTGAGATCCTCCCCGACCGTTTCGAAAACGTCTACTACAACTGGGTCAACAATCTGCGTGATTGGTGTATTTCACGTCAAATCTGGTACGGACATCGTATTCCAGTATGGTACGACAAAGACGGAGCAATTCATGTCCCCAAAGAGCGTCGTATACTACTCGCACGTCATGGTGAAAGTGAGGCGAATAAGCTTCGCTTGTTTGCCGGTGGCAGAAGTCAATCTCCACTCACCGATACGGGCCGAGCACAAGCAAAGGAACTTGGTGAAAAACTAAAGTCAGAAAATATCACAAAAATTATTTCTTCCAATCTTCCTCGCGCTCGCGAGACAGCAGAAATAATCGCAAAGGAACTTGGTATTGACCCAAGCTCTATCGAAGAATGGTCAGACTATCGAGAATACGAAGTTGGAGATCTCGAAAACACACCCTGGCCAGAAAAAGGTATTCCTTTCCGCACGGCAATTGCGTCACAAAAAGGAGAAAACCTCGCGCAGATTGAACAGCGCGTTGTTTCTGTATTCAAAAAACTCGAGTCCGTTGAGACCGAAGGTACCTTACTCATGGTCGGACACAATGGATTCAACTGTTGCATGAAAGCACACATCGAAGGTGTTCAAAAAGAACGCTTCGTTGAGTTCGCAGAACTCTGCACAATGGAAAACGCCTCGACACATGAATTCATGTTGATGCAAAACCCAACAGAAGAAAATCTTACTCAGGATGAGGATACACTTGATACGTGGTTTTCATCAGGTCTTTGGACATTCTCCACGCTCGGGTGGCCACAAAAGACACACGACCTCAAGATGTTCCACCCAACATCGGTACTTGAGACAGGTCACGATATTATTTTCTTCTGGGTTGCTCGTATGATACTTATGAGTACCTACCTCATCGGCGAAATCCCATTCAAGACTGTGTACTTCCACGGCCTCGTTCGCGACGAAAAGGGGCGCAAAATGTCAAAATCACTTGGTAACATTGTTGATCCGATCACACTCATAGATAAATATGGCACAGACGCACTTCGAATGGCCATGATCGTTGGTGTTGGACCAGGTTCAGACAGCAACCTTGGCGAAGAAAAAATCAAAGCGTACTCAAAATTTGCAAACAAGCTCTGGAACATCGCGCGTTTCGTAATGGAAAATACGACAAAACTCGACACGACACAAGCGCACACTCTCGACACAGAAGACCAAGCGACGATTGATGAAATAAACTCACTCTTGAAGGAGATCACAAAAGAGATGAACGAGTACAAATTTTATCTCGTCGCAGAAAAACTGTATCACTACACCTGGCACACATTCGCAGACATAGTGATCGAAAGAAGTAAAAACAAGATTGCGAGTGGTACAAATTCTGAATCGGCACAACAAATGCTTGTGACAGCACTTCCCCTTCTCCTCCGTGCATTACACCCATTCATGCCGTATATCACTGAAGAACTTTGGAATACAGTGTATAATGATAAGAATCTTCTGCTCGTAGAAGAGTGGCCATGCAAAATCTAAACATTACATTCGCAAGCAACCCAACTGTTTTTATTATTGCTCTAATCGCAGGAGTGGTTCCTTCAGTGTTGTGGTTATTTTTCTGGCTTCGCGAAGACGAAAATGGCCAACATGAACCAACAGGCCTCGTCGCACTCACCTTTATCGCTGGAATGGTTTCAGTGATACTTGTGCTTCCTATTGAGAAATTTATTTCCACACTTCCGTTTAGTCACACAACACTTATTGCGCTCTGGGCAACAAGTGAGGAATTTCTAAAATATGCCGCATTCGTCATCATCATGACTCGTAGTCCCTATCTCGACGAACCAGTTGATTACCCACTCTATCTCATGACAGCAGCACTTGGATTTGCAGCGCTCGAAAACGCGATGTATTTAATCCACCCAGTAGCTGTTAATGATGCGACAGTCTCGTTCCTCACCGGAAACATGCGCTTCCTTGGATCGACACTTCTTCACTCTGTTTCAAGTGGCATCGTAGGGCTTTCTATCGGACTTGCGTTCTTTAAATCAAGTGGATCAAAATTTTTCTACACGATTTTTGGACTTGCAGCTGCGATTGCCTTGCACAGTGTGTTTAACTTTTTTATAATGCAGAAGAACGGCGAAAACTTTCTACAAGTTTTCGGCTTCCTCTGGGTTGTAACCATTATCATAATGCTCCTCTTCGAGAAATTGCGCCGTATGGGAAGTTACGTTCAAGATCAACAGCAACCCACTCCAGTGCAATATGCTCAAAATTAAAACTATGGCAAAAAATGAAAAAAAACGTTCTTTCTTTGAGAGACTTTCTGGCGGTATTCGTCTCGACGAAGAAGAAACAAAAATCGAAGAGAAGCGCCCTTCAATCAAAAGCCTTGAGAATGAAGATCTTTGGAATAGCGATGAAGAGGCTGAAGGAGATGGTGAACTCGCACTTGATGTATATCAAACCGCTAACGATATCGTAGTACAGACTTTTGTCGCAGGTGTTCGTCCTGAAGATCTTGAAATAAATATCACACGTGACATGCTCACCATCAAAGGTAAACGTCACGAAAATCGAACAATACAAAACGATGATTTCTTTAGTAAAGAGTTGTACTGGGGCAGTTTTTCACGAAGCGTAGCGCTTCCACAAGAAATCGAACCAGAAGAATCCGAGGCGATGGAGCGCCACGGCCTCCTTACGGTACGCATGCCAAAAATCGACAAGAACAAACGTTCAAACTTGAAAGTAAAGTCGCTCTAACACTCTTTCGGTTCGAGAACTTTTAACAACGAGGTTGAGATCATTACAATCGCGATAGTAATGACTACAGCGTAAATAAATTTTGCGATAAGCCCATTTGATTCGAGAGGAAAAATTACCTTGATAGCTGAGCTAATCGCATCATTCCACGCAAGACCGGCAACGAGTCCGAGCGCAGCAAGAATATATCCTGTTGTTTTTTCGCGTACTTCAGAATGAAGTGCGATTTTCTTTTTTGTTTCTTTGTTCAGTGTATTCATTTATCGTTTTGTTTTATGCACTCATTTCATCAAGTGCCTTGTAGTAAAATTCTTGGTTGCCCACTGCCTCTGCGAGCTCTAATATACGCGCCCAGAGTTTTGTTGCTGCTTCGGTATGACCGAGGTCTCGATATACGTCTGCGACCATAGCAAGACCCAAAAATGCCTGACCTCCAGGAATTCCTGGGAGACGTGCTCCGACAAAAAGACGTTCTGTGAGTTTCAGAATTCGAGCCTCTTCTTTCTCTGTTCGAGTTTGTTTTTGAAGAAGCGCGACGATACGCTCCCCATCAGTTTTGTCGTCGCCATCGAGCTCCTCGTCTTCATCATCGAGATAGCTGTCTTCGTATCGTTTTCGGTACCCCATACTAATACAGTATATACCACACAATTGGGAGAATCCAAAAAATACTTAGCCACGCTTTGGAAATGAATTTCCTCGCTCATGGACAGATACCTTTTGTGAGGATGCTCGCATCAGTGCACCACGCCCAAACTTCGTGCGCACAGCATCAGCCACTTTTTCGATGACTAGTTGAGCGAATGCTGAATCTTGCCTTCCAAACAAATCTCTCGGTACATCCTCTTCGCGAAGTAATGCGTGAAGAATAATACCTGTTGATCGAATTCTCTCACCACGAACGAGAACCGTTGAGAGATATGGTTCAAGCGCATTTAAAACGACTCCTGGATCTGTAGTAAATACTGGCAACTTCGCATCAGCAAAATGATGCACGAATTCCGTTGTTTTTACAAAAAAAGAAACTGACCTTGTGAGTAGACGAAGTTCCCGCGCCCGGGCACACGCATGTTCTGCGTTATCACTCAATTCGCTCCAAATAATACGCGGATCATTCGACGGCGGTCGAAATGTCGAAGTTGATTGTATTGATTGTTGATCACGAGGATCGGTACATGATGCAATTAAGTGTATTGATTGACCTGAAAGTTCTAACTGCAATACTCGAAGTGGTTCGGAGAAAAATCTTTCTATGTGGTCACTCGAATACATGATGAAATCATGAGCGGTATGTATCCCCATTTGTATAAGTCGTGGCGACGTCCGTCGTCCGATACCCCAGACATCCTCGACATCAGTCTTCTTCAAGGCCTCATGTTCCTCAAATTCATTTAGTAATATGACGACACCTGATGGCTTGTTTAATTTTGAAGCAGTTTTTGCAAGTGCTTTCGTTCGGGCGATACCAATTGAATACGTCACACCAAATGTTTGCCATATTTCATGCTGAATCGCCATTGCTAGCTTTTTTTCGCTACCAAAGAATCGAACATCTGACATTTTAACTTCGGCGAAACATTCATCAATGCTGTAGATTTCAACTCTATCAAGATATGAAAGTAGAGTTGCGTATACGCCATCAGAAATCTTGCGGTAGAGATCAAAGTGGTGCGGGAGAATGATAACGGACGGAAATTCCTTTTTTATTTGAAATACAGGCATGCCTCTCGTAACACCGAGTTTCTTTGCTTCGGGGCTCATTGCAACTGCAATACCACGATCTTCACCAACCACAACAGGCAAGCCATCGTACTCGGGGTTTTGAGATAGTTCGCACGCCACAAAGAAGCTGTCGCCATCGGCATGGAGAAATAATGAATCATGTGAACGCTCGTTCATCTCTCCACTGTATCACATACAACGAGCATCACAAATAAAAAGAGCTCGTTATTTATTAGACAACGAGCCCACCATTTTCCACAACTCTACAAAAAGAACCGCATACGATCATGTTCGCCCACTTGCCCTAGAAAAGGCCATCACCATTTTAAAAAGTGTTAATGACTGTGCATAGGCGGCTCGTTCACAACTTACAGAGAATAGTACTGTTTACGCGCTCCATCGTCAACGATATTTTGTACTGCATCACACAAAACGAAACATGAGAACAGCACATCATCGTCTCGCGAAATAACAAAGACACCCAAAGAGACACAGTCCTATAATGAAAAGTCGATAATCAAGTGAGAATCCAGACTTTTGAACGTTGGAGGAAAGAGAAACAGGTACTTCATTTTGAATTTTCGTACTAAATGGTGAGAGCGAATTTGTCGGCCTTCTATTTTTAATAAAATTCGTAGCGAGATGTTCACTCCTTGGAATATTCGGTTCTGCGACTTGCACGGGATCTACGCGATGTATATCGGCAATGAATTTAGAAGATGGTTCTTGCGATACGATACTCGAAGAAGCAATACCAAACAACTGAACAGGTCCTGAATTTTGTTGACCTCCAGTATCATGAGTAAAGTGATCAATTATTTCATTTTTTTCATTTATTTTTTTAGGAACAGTAATTATTTTTATATCTTCCACGTTTCCAACGGCATCAATCGAGAAATAGTTTACCGTTTGACCAATTGCCTGAAATGGATTTTCGTAACGATTCCACGTAGTACCACTATCCGTTGAATAATTTGTTTCAAGAACACCCGAATCTACGTCACTTGCACTGAGCGTCACATAACCGTCGTCGGCGATGTTTGCAGAACTAACTGGAGCAACAGAATCGTGTGCCGACATATCAGAGGTAACACGAGAAGGCTTGTATATTGTTTGGTTGTCGCTGCCAGAGCCCGCATGAATTTCTGGGTCACTAATCTCATCGCTAATCGTAAGTGATGAGACATCTCCGACAGAAACAATCGGTATATCATGAAAATAATACTCACGAGTCACGGTATCATCCTCAGCTATTTTTTTTACATACAAATCATATCCACCAGTATCCGTTGCAGTGTTTACAATAGTATAAGTAGCACCACTCGGCAAAAATACAAACGCATCTTCCCCTACCTCATCATAGGAAACCCCTTCAATACCGTACTCGATCGAGCCATCGACTAATGGTCCTGTGTGGTTACCACTGGCATCATATACGTCCATTCGAACGGGACTATGTTTACTTACAAGTGTTCCTGCAATCGCGCAGGCGCTTGTATCTCTCACAACATTTTGAGAAATTGCTTTTTCGGGATGATCAGAAAGTACTGCTTGAATACTTTCAGGTACGCCACTCGTCGAAGGGATCGTTGAGTGCGACGCGCCCTTAACAAAAAATTGTTGTGTCCCAGAAAGAGACGCTGAGGTACGCGGTACGGTATCGTCTCCATTCACATACCCGAGATCATAATCATCCACAAACGCTCGACCAGTACTTGTCCAAGCGAATTTTTTTCGTAAAGTTATACTCCCAATTGTTTTTGTTCGCCCACAACCAACATAATTATATGTTTTTGATTCTGGCAAAGGTATCGAGTCTATCCCCGCGTGCATGTCCTCAGCCTGAGAAAACAGGTTAGAATTTCGTCCGGAACTGATAAGTAATTGTTTTGTTTCCGCGTAATCAAGATACGGTGAACTGGTATTCGATAAATAGGTGCCTAGTAAGTCTTGCACATACCGAAGTCCATGACTAGGATCATCCACGTACGTCTTACTCGGAAGCAAATCGTACACTGAAGGCATATTTTGTGATATTGAATATATTTTTTTTGGATTCAAAAGACTAAAACCAAGAATACTCGCCCCAAGGTTGTCGCCATATTCAAGCATCGTAAATGCTTTTGGTGAACCAAGATGCGGCGTCGCCAAAAGTATGAGTTTATCAATAAGTGAATCACCTTCGTCGGCAATATACTGCTTTGCAACCAAGCCTCCCATGCTATGCGCGACGAGCGTCACGTTTGGACAATTCGATAGGGTCGTGACATTTGCAATCATCTTTTTTAATTCAAGAGCATCTTCCTGAACAGAATGCCTCCAATCATACGGAAAAACAAAAAGGTCCTTCCCTTCTACATATCCAGCTGATACGAGAGAATCTATCAATGAATCAAAAATATGAACTCCGGAAAGCGATCGAATCACATCTCCCACGTGAACAGGATTGTCGTTTTTTTCCTCGCCGTTTGCATCGAATGCGAGATATTCAAGAAAATCATCCGATATCGAAGTTACCACACCCTTTATGTTTGGCCATAATTCTGTTTGAGAAGCATTCTTCTTGAACAACTCACTCCCCGCAATACCGGGGATGATAATAACTGGTGTGTTCTTCTTCTCAATTTTTATTTGATTATCAAATGGATCCGTCATTAACCATGATGAAACGACGATAAGATCTGAGATTGATTCACCCTGACCACCGGGATTATAGAGAGTACTTTTCGGACCAGTCGAACTATTCCACCAATTTTCTCCAATTATTATTTTTCCTGGATCCGTGTGATAGATCGCTATCGTATTTCCTATAAAACTATTTCCAGAAATATCAATTCGCTCTGGAGTATTTCGAATCTCAACACCATGTTCGTTTTGTATGATTTGTGAGTTGCGAACAACGAGCTCGTTGTGGTCCCAAGACTCAGTCGGGTGTTTTTCTACATATATACCAGCTTTTTTTGCATTTTTTACGATATCGCCATCAAGTGTGACCCTGCTATCAACGGTCACGGCAACTCCAATATCGCCTCCTTCGATTACCGTATTCGTGAGATTCACTGTCACGTTGTCACGTGTTTGCAGTGCTGTCCCCGAAGTACTCGTATTTCGAATGTGACCATTTTTAAATGTAAGAATTGATCGTCCTTGGATATATGTTGGAGCCAAAGCGAGCGGTGAAAAATCTGCGTCGATAGTTGTATCAGAAACAGTTGCGACTGAACTATCAACCATACTCAAACTACTTAGCGTGCTCTCGATAATAGTAACAATGGATTTTGTGGACACCTGAACCCTCAATAGGTCGGCATAAGAAATTGAAATCGAGGCATTGGTACCATCAACATATATATTTTGAAACGTGATCCGCTGATCAGATGTCCCGAGTACAGCTAATTTTCCATCAGTAACAGTAATACCAAGGTCAAGTGGATGCTTTCCAATTCCGTTTTCGACTGTGACGCCAGGAGAAATGGTCAGTGATGCTCCCGATGTAACTCGAACTTCTTGATTGAGTATGTACGGACTTCCGGATATATCCCATATCGTGTCGCTTGAAATATCCCCACCCACAGTAGTTGAAGCTTCCGCTTGATGTGTTAAAAATTGGAAACAAAGAATAATAAAAAGAAGCACAAACAATTTTTTCATCATATTTGATAAAAGTGTATCGTATTGATTTTATTTTGAACATCATTTTGTGGATGTTCATTTGATGTTTTCTTGACAATACGTTTAGGAAAAGTACACGCCTGTTTTGTAAAAATAGAAATAAGGTTCTTTGGAAAATACGCGAGAGTACGGTTCATATTCTTTCCGTACATGAAAAAACTCCCCTTTGCGCGGGAGTTTTTTCATTTTACATTATTCGGCTTTCTCTTTTTTGGGATACCACGTTTCGTCTTTCTCAATCAGTCCAAGTTTTTCAAGACGCGCACGAATCGATCCAGGCTGTCTTCCAAAATCTTTTGAAAGTTGTTTTTGTGAAATACCGTTGTTGAATTGGATAGTAAGCGCGTCATCTTCTGCTTCATTCCATGGCATATACGCATTTGGATATTTCTTGCGCATCTCTGCCACGCGTTCTGCCCACGTGAGCCCGTCTTCATTTACGTTTGGTTCCTTTGGCGTTTTTGATTTTTTTGACTTCTTTTCTTTCGATTCTTTTTTTATACTCTGGATTGATTCAACAAATATTTTGCCACCCATACGAAGCACGAATTCTCGCTCGAGTTTATCATGCTCTTCTTTGGTAAGTTTGGAAAAAATACTTACGTTATCCTCACTGTCTGCTTGCAGTTTGTCATCAAGCGCAAGTACGGCTGGATCCATTTGAAGTGCATTATCCGCGAAGCCTACAAGACGAATGCCGGCAAGTGTACGCACACGCGAAAGCGCTACGTAACCCATACCATACGTGAATGTTTTCGATAGATCAATTTCTGCAGAATCCAAGCTCATTCCCTGACTCTTGTGGATTGTGATCGCCCATGCAAGACGAAGAGGATATTGTGTGATGCTAGCTTTTACTCTTCCATTTTCTTCAACCTCCCAATTCATCGCTTGCACAGAGAGACGTTTTCCTGTGGCATATATTTCAACGATCGGCTCACCTCGAGAATCAAAACCCCGAATTGCTCCACGTGTTCCATTCACATATCCTGCCTCATAATTATTTTTGATGAACATGATTTCTGCACCAATTTTGAGTTTGAGCTGTTCGGGAGCAAGGCACGATTTCTTAAGCGCCAACACGAGTGGATCAGCGCCAGTGCCTGCCATGTGAAATTCTTTTGTATCGCCAGGAAGTTTTTGTAATTCAGCATAATTAATCGCATCAACATCAACATTATGCGTATACAATTTTGTTGGAAATGCGTTTGAGACAGATGCGTTCAGGCGACCCTTGATGAGTGCCTTGTGTGTGTCCTCTACCATATTCGCACGCATCGCATTGAGAATCTCGAGAAAGGTATCGTCTTCTTGACGATGCTGTTCCGTCAGGTAGCAAATGGCAGGCTTCATTGCGCGCCATGCACGAGAATGAATAACCATGTCACTTTCGGGGATTTCCTCTTCTTGGAATTCTTCACCGCTGTCGAAGTCTTTGAAGATTTCGCCTTGAGGCGCGGCAGGCTTCGCCTGCCGCGCCGAAGCAAATCCACTTTTTGTTACCGGGGGCAACTGAAAAAAATCCCCCGAAAGAATCACCTGCAATCCACCAAAAGGTAAATCATTTCGCTTAAATCGTCGACAGACACGCTCTACCATATCCAGACGATGAGCATGAAGCATCGAAACTTCATCAATGATCAATACCCGAGCTTTTTCAAAACGCTTCCAAAGATATTGTTTTTGTTCGAGCATATCCATATCAGCATCTGTCAAAAATTCTCGAATACCGATTCCCGCCCATCCGTGGATCGTCTGGCCGTTCATATGAGTGGCTGCAATGCCCGTAGAAGCGGTTATTGCAACTGGAATAGCTCGATCATCGAGCCATTTGATATAGTCGCGCAAAGTGTGTGTTTTACCCGAACCAGCTGAACCGGTCAGATACACATTCACTCCTGTTTTCATGATGGCGAGCGCTTGCGCTTGAGTCATGCCTGCCATTATAAACTAAAAATGCGCAGTATGGGGTGTTCCAAGTCCGGTAACATAATCATACCTTTTTCGGGCTGTACAATAAAAAATACATGCACCATTAGCACCACTTGTAATATCGGTAAAAAATTGTCCGTTTGTCACAAGGGTTTTGTCTTTGTAAAAATTGATATTTGAGGCACCACTTCCCAGGGCCGCAAGTGCTGCCCACTGCGGTGCGCCAGCAGAAGTCCCACCGACTGTTCTCCATTCACCCGCTGATTCCTCCACCACTTCCCTGCCATGCAATTTCTGCGCGTGGTTTTTGATTTCGATCAAATACGATCGATGTTCCACCGACAGCAACAACATTTGGTGATGAAGCTGGCCAAGATGCACCCGATCCAGTATCTCCCGATGAAGCAAAATAAACCGCGCCAGACTTACTGATAAAATGTGAATCGAGAGAAATCTCTTCAGGAAATTCTTGTCCTCCCCAACTCATTGAAACAGACACGACATCTCGCCGAGTAGAAACATAATCGAGTGCATTAAGAAAATTCGCCCCAGAGGGACTCGTTGCCGACACAAGCAAGATACGCGCGCTCGGCGCGATCGCATGTGCCCACTCAACATCGAGAGCTGTTTCGAGTGCCCAACCTGTATCAGACTTTTCTTTCGCAGTCATAACATGCGTCTCAAGACATCCATTTTTGATCGTACATGGAGGTAACGAAAACTGTGCATCAAAATCTGCGAGATCTTTTTCGATAGATACATCTTTATACGCACCGATAATAGCAATCGTACCCTGTCCTCCATTTAACGGTAAATGATAGAACGACTTAATCTCAGTAGGCGTAACTCCAAGCGGCTTTATGCCTGTACTTTTGTATACATGGATTGGTGACCGTCCAACAAAATTGGCAAAATGATACGCGGCTTCGAGAGACGATACTGGAATCAAACCGAGAACGATAACAATGACAATGACAAGGAATTTTATTTTCATATCCTCAAGTATAAATTCAATCGACAAAATATACAGAAGAATATCGTGGACAAGTTTTTGCAAAGAAATAGTAAACAAATAAAAAGGCGGCTGCGATAGAAATCGCGGCCGCCCTGACTCACTAACCAAATAAAACAAATAAAAAAATGAAGAAACAGGCGCCCAGTACCATGCCAGGCTATACCAAAAACCTTATGCAAGTATGGGCAACCTGGTTCTAATGAGTTAATTAGAGTGCACTTTACTCAAAAAACATACTTTTGTCAACCAGCAAAAAGGCCCCGCGTGAGCGGGGCCTTTTTAGAAAAACTAAAATTTACTTCATCTCAGCGTCCTGTACATTCTCTCCGTTTACTTCAGGATTCTGTGGCTCAGCAGTCGTGCCGGTCTCTGGTGCTGCACCAGCTTTTTGCATTGCTTCGCCAATCTTCATCATTTCAGCTGAAAGTTCCTCGGTTGCCTTCTTGATGCCATCGAGATCACTTGAATCTTTTGCCGTGCGAAGACTTGTGATTTTTGCTTCAACTCCAGTCTTCACATCTGCGGGGACTTTGTCTCCGGCATCTTTAAGTGCTTTTTCCGCAGTGAAGATTGTCATCTCAGCGGTATTCTTTACATCAGCTGTTTCTTTTTTCTTCGCATCCTCGTCAGCATGAAGTTCTGCGTCTTTCTGCATTTTCGCGATATCTTCTTTTGAGAGACCAGAGCTTGCTTCGATGCGAATACTCTGACTCTTGCCTGAAGCTTTGTCCTTTGCCGTTACTGAGAGAATTCCGTTTGCATCAACATCGAATGTAACTTCAACTTGTGGCATACCGCGTGGTGCTGGCGGGATACCCTCAAGCACAAATCGTCCAAGTGATTTGTTGTCAGCTGCCATTGGACGTTCACCTTGTGAGATATGAATCTCAACACTTGTCTGATTGTCCGCAGCGGTTGAGAACACTTGTGATTTCTGACTTGGAATTGTTGTGTTCTTCTCAATGAGTTTTGTTGCGACACCTCCGAGTGTTTCAATTCCGAGTGAAAGTGGGATCACATCGAGGAGAAGCACATCGCGCACTTCACCTTTCAGCACTCCCCCTTGAACAGCAGCTCCGAGTGCTACAACTTCATCTGGGTTCACGCCCATGTGTGGCTTCTTCTGGAAGAATTTCTCAACTTCAGCCTGAAGCGCTGGCATACGAGTCTGTCCTCCAACGAGAATCACTTCATTGATCTCAGTAACTTTGAATGGACTTGCTTCGACGGCACGCTTCGTGATCATCATTGCGCGATCAATAAATTCGCGAGTGATATCTTCAAGTTCGGCACGCTTCATGGTGCGAACGAGGTGGAGTGGTCCAGCCTCACCACTCGTGATGAATGGAATATTGATTTCAGATTCGATTGCTGTTGAAAGTTCAATCTTTGCTTTTTCCGCAGCATCATCGAGACGCTGGCGAGCAAGTGGATCTTTTCGAAGATCAATACCATTTTCTTTTTGGAATCCTTCGGCAAGCCAGTTCATGATCTTCTGGTCGATATCTTTTCCTCCAAGGTGAGAGTCACCGTCAGTCGACTTCACTTCAATAACATCATCACCGACTTCAAGGATCGAGACGTCGAATGTTCCTCCTCCGAAATCGAAGACCGCAATCTTTTCATTTTTGTTTTTGTTGAATCCGTATGCAAGTGCGGCAGCAGTTGGTTCGTTGATGATGCGCTTCACATCAAGTCCAGCAATTTTACCAGCGTCCTTTGTTGCCTGGCGTTGTGAGTCGTTGAAGTATGCTGGAACAGTAATAACTGCTTCCGTGATTGTTTCGCCGAGACGAGCTTCAGCATCAGCTTTGATCTTTTGCAAAATCATTGCACTGATTTCTTCTGGACGAAGCCATTTGTCCGCCATCTTCACTTCGATACCACCATTGTCCGATTTGCGAACTTCAAATGGCACACTCTGAATATCTTTCTGAACATCAGCTTCATCGAAATTGTGTCCAATGAAACGCTTGATCTGATAGATCGTGTTTTTTGGGTTCGTGATACTTTGACGCTTTGCCGTAATACCTACGAGACGGTCTCCACTCTTGCCTTCGGCAATGATTGACGGAGTTGTACGCTGACCTTCAGCGTTTTCAATGATTTTTGGCTCACCACCTTCAATGACGGCGAACGCACTATTTGTTGTACCCAAGTCGATACCAATGATTTTTGACATATTTTTTATGAATTATTAATAATTTGTAACAAAATAAATTCGAACTCGCTGATTATATACTCCCTTCAAAATTTTGACAAGTTTTTTGCGACCGCGAAATCTACGTTGAAATATACGCAGGATATGCTAGGATTGGTGCATGGCAAAAAAGGCAGATTTTTCAAAGAAAATCCTCAATTCCCTCTCTGGCAAGAAGGCGGTCAGCATTCCTGAGCTAAAAGCGGGCTTTAAACCCACATCAGAAGAGGCATACGCCGTAACACGAAGTCTCAAGAATCTCGCTTCTACGGGGCTTATAGAAACGCACGAAGCTGGTCAAGGTGACTTCGCCCGCCTCACCCAAAAGGGCAAGCAAAAAGTCGCCACGCTCAAGCTTGATAGCTCAAATTCCCTCGCCAATCCGAATTGGGACGGCAAATGGCGCATCATCCTTCTCGATCTCCCCGAAACTCGCAAAGCTGAACGCGAGAGCTTGCGCTACCTCCTCAAAAAGGCAGGCTTTATTCGTCTCAAAAATTCCGCATGGGTTTCCCCTTTTCCATTCGAATTTCTATTCCAAAATCTCAAACAAGATTTCGGGCTTACAACAGAACTCATGATCATCGTCACAAGTTCACTTGATGTGGAGACAGAAGCAGAGCTCAAACAATTCTATTTGATGAGCTAGTTTTCACTTTCAAACACGACAGTAGGACGAGTCTCGACTGTATACATACGCTCCCAAAATTGCTTCATCAGCTTGTCTTGGAATTTGTAAAAATCAGCACCAGAAATACTTGGATCTTCTGAGTTAAAAATCGCATCAAAGTAATCGTAAACTTCATCGAATTTACTATCGAACAATTCAGGGTGCGCATCAACAACACGATTCATTGCACGAAAAATATCGCCGTATTGTTTAAATTTGAACAATTCATTCATTTTTTTGAATGCGCGATCATCGCTATACGGAGCCATCTCCACCGCGAGCTGAGCGGAACCTGATTCGTTTGTGTTGTTTGTATCCATGCCCCTATTATTGCACATCTTTTGAATGCGTGGTAGAACTATTCAAACCAAAAATACTCATTATGTGCAACTTTACAAAGGATATAGGTATCGAAACGAGGGACGGTAGCATTGATATTACTATCACCCACCAAGATGGTAATATCGTATTCGGATTGGCCACAATCCCAGGCAGCGATTTCAGATACACTGCTCAGATGAAAGTCTCAACGGAATCAACACAAATAGTATTGATTCGAGTTACTCTTTATTCTGAAATTTTTGGAACAGATTCTCGTTCCTATAATTTTCCTCTTTGTTCATGGAACCCTCCGTTAGACGAGGACACCCGAAAACTTAAAAAAGTTGGGAGCAAACAAATTACGAATGGAAAGTCAGATGGCACGTGCGTAATTTCTGTAATCAATCCTGGGAAGATTTTTCCTGTCGACATGAAGTAAAAAGGGGTGGCAACGATTATATAGTTGCCACCCCTTTCACCTTTCTTACGCTCTATTCCTTTGTATGCGCGTACACCTTCACACGAGCAGGACGAATGACACGGTCACGCATCTTGTATCCTTTTTGCATAACAGCCGCCACCGTGTGTTCTTTCGCGACCTCAGTGGTCGGAATGGTATCAATCAAATCATGAATGTTTGAATCTGCGAGGTCGCCTTCCTTTGGTGCGATTTCTGTCACGCCATTATCGAGCAATACTTTTACGAGTTGCTGTTGAATATATTCAACACCCATGCGCCAACTCTTGTCGACTTTTTCCCATGCTTCCTTGTTCGCAAAGGCCATGTCATACGCATCGAGTACTGGGAGCAATTCTTCCGTGAATTGTTCACGTGCAAAATCAAGCGTCTGTTTTTTGCGCTCGTCCTCACCTTTTTTGTAATTAATAAAATCAGCGCGCTCTTTTTGCCAATTGGTCAAATAGTCGGCTTTTTCTGTTTGAGCGAGCCTCAAATCAGCGCGGAGTTTTTTGATTTTGTCGGCGGACAATGCCTCGCCTTCCCCTTCGGCTGTCTCCTCAAACACGACGTCATCAATCGGTGCGCCATCATTGTTCTCATCCATAGATTGTGTTGTTTGATCAGTATCATTCATGCGCCTATTCTATACGTCTCTTAATTTTTTACAAGTCTTTAGTTTAATGTATATGCTAAAACGAGATATTTAGGGTCGTCAGAGGGTCGAACAAGATTATACTTTTTTAAAAATTCAGGACTTTCAGTCGCGTATGTTTCAAAAATCCTTTTGAAACCAAGTGGAGCAAGTAAAGCATCATAATCTTCAGCTGACCGCTGATAGAGAGGTATCGTTGTATCAGTACCGCCGAGTGTAAAAGTGTCGGTAAAACCTCTCGCTTTCAAGTGCAGAGGATTATGATTTACAAGAATACAATACCCACCCTTTTTTAGTGCCCTGCCAAGCTCTTGTATTTTCTGATCTTCAATAAACTGCAACACCATTATTGAAACAATCAGATCAAACGCTCCTTCTTTTTCTGTAAGACTTTTTGCAAGTGATGTATCCCCAACATACAAATGACTATCTTGACCCAAATGTTCTTTTCCAACTCTAATCATTTCAGGAGACACATCAATACCAAAAGATTCAAAACCAAGACTTTGCAGCTCTCGACAAAACATTCCTGTACCACACCCAAAATCCAAAGCTTTTATGCCGTGAGAAATATGAATCTTGTTTTTTATAAAATCTAAAACTACTGGCCAAACCGTTTCAATATTATCGGCTGCTCCGTAATAAAGTTCGTCTTTATATGTATCAAACTTATCAACGACATCATCCCAAGGTATTTTCGAGGTCATATTCGAGTTTACAGACTATTTATTTCCATGCTTGGAAATAGGGAGCGATAACATTCACAAACGGAGAATTTGCGAAGAAGATAACGAGGTACAACAAAATGAATATGAGCGGAACATTTTTTTCCACGAGTGAGAGCGGATAGTATTCACTCGGCTTTTTGCCACGACCGAGAATCTCCCATTCGGTCTCAAAGAGCGCTGCCGGAAGTTTGCGCTCCATGCGATGAATCACGCGAAATTTCGCTTTCGCGAGCTGACGGTATGATTGCATCGCTTGCCACCACGAACGACAAATGACAATGCCGATGAATGGCACAATTGTAAAAATGAGTGTTGTTGAATGTGCAACCTCCTTGGTCTCGATGTATCCAAGTATTGCCATGATGGCGGTGTTGATACCGAGAAAGAATTCGTTTGATTGTTGGCGACGTTCGGCGGTATTGCCAAGCACGCGCAAATAGATTCGATATTGTTCGAGGTAGTGACGAATGTAAAGATTCGGATATGTTTCCTTGTGTTCAGTTTGTTCACCAACAAGGAGTTGATCGATTTTTTCGTTCGAAATCATGATACTAGTATATCTCAATGTGGTTTAGCATAAGCATTGACAATTTAGTATTTTTGTTTTAAATTGATGACAAACCAAAATTAAAATGTATCAAAACAAAATCTCTCAGCCGTACCCTGCAATGACAGAGGACCATCATGTGTTAAAATTAAGAACATATGAACTGACAAGTGCAGAGGTTGTTGCGCACATGGCAACATACCCAGAAATAGATGAATCTACCGAAAATAATATCGGTCGAATTACTCCAACGATGGCGATCCAAGAAACCAGGTACGCCAAACACGTAGAAAAACTTTACCTTCTACAAGGCGCTCAACAAGGTGAATCTTTGAACCTTCTGGCAAAGGGAGCACAAAATGCCGGAGACATAATCGAGGAACTAAGTAAAATTAAAGCTGACTTCAACCGTCAATTGGATCAATTTTACGCTGCAAACAAAATTCGCGCACTATCACTCAGGAAAAATGGCTTCATCGTTGAGGTAAACGATGAAGAAATTTCGTCAGAGAAGAATAGTGATGAGTTATCGATAATTTTTCATCGCAGTTTGTTCTCGAGATAGAACGTAAAAATATTGTAAAAAATGCCCAGCGCAATGTTGGGTATTTTTTATACCCAATTCCCTCTTTCGATTTTAACTACAAAAACGCGGCACTCGCAGCGATTTGACAATTTACCACTTTAATTTTAATGTGTTCACAAACCAAGAATTGAATTATGAAATTAACAGAAAATTACGGAGAAATTTTTCACGTTACTGACGAAGAGCAAAACGTTAAAATGCTTCATTCGCACCAAATTACAGGTACAGATGTTTCTACCCAACTGGGAAAATATTCTGAAGTAAAGCAGGACGACATTGTCATCGAAAAAATATCCCAGAAAATGGCGATACTGGTAGCTTCTCACGAGGTTAAGTGCCAGCATCTTTTCACTATCAGGGGACGCGCGTCTTCTGATGAAGTCGACGCTCCTGGCAGGTACAAAACCGATGTTGTACCACTGCTGGACGAGCTTCTCATTACAAGAGCGGCAGTCGCCAGCCAGATAACAATCTCATACCCAACTTATGATAGAAATTATCTTACTATCAGAAAAAATGGGTACATTGTAAAAGTTGCCAAGTTGCCTGCGCCACCGATCTTAACTGACCTGGTGTAAAAATTTAACGAAATCAATCAAGAATATAGCCTGACTCCAAAGTCAGGCTATATTTGCGTCTGGTCCAGTCAATTTTGTGCACCAAAGTATGTCCTTGACTTTTTATACGACTGGTGATATAATTCTCTTTGCAAAGAAGTTGGGTTCGAAAGGAGTCGATTTGAAGAGCAGACTACATTTGTATTTAGAAGTTTAAACAAAACACCAATGACTGGAATAATCAAAAAGCTCACTGACAAAGGTTTCGGTTTCATCTCAGCAGAAGGACTTGCTAAGGATATTTTCTTCCACAGCAAGAACCTCGTAGGCGTCGCTTTCGACGACCTTCGCGAAGGAGAGACTGTTTCATTTGAAGTTGAAGACTCGCCAAAAGGACAGAATGCTGTAAACGTACAGCTCGTTCAGAACGCGTAATCTTTGAGCAATCAAAAACAAAAGCCGCCCCTCACGGGGCGGCTTTTGTTTTTGTGCACCTGTATTCCCTACTTCTTCTTATCTGCCTTTGCCTTCTTTGGCTTCTTCGCTTCCTTCTTGTGTGAAATTCCTTTTGCCATAAATGAAAATAGAATTATTTGTAATTAATAACACTCCTAGTATATCAGATACAAAAGAAAAGCAATTGAAATTCCGATGCGATACACACCAAACGAAACGAATGTGTGATTCTTCACGTAGTCGAGCAAGAATTTTATTGCGAAGAATGCGGAAATGAATGCGACAACGAATCCAATACCGAGCATTTCCGTTTCTTGTCCTGAAAAATGAAATCCGGATTTGATCAAATCAAGTCCTGTGGCTGCAAGCATAGTTGGGATCGCGAGCATAAAAGAGAACTCAACAATCGTGTCGCGCGCGATGCCGAGCGCAAGTCCGCCAACAATCGTCGCAGCTGATCGAGACACACCTGGGATAATGGCGATCGCTTGAAAGATACCGATCCAGAGTGCTTGAGTGTACGTAATCGATTCAATTGTGTTTACGCGAGCAGTCTTTCCTTTCTGAAAGTATTCAAACACAACAAGGAAGATACCGCCAAGAAAAAGTGACCAGAGTACGACGTGCATATTGCCGAGCAAATGTGCTTTGACGAATTTATACGCGAGTAAACCAATCACTGCTGTCGGGATGAATGCGACAGCAACACGGGAAAATGTTTTCCATGAGAGCAATACTCGCTTCCAATACAAAATGACGACGGCAAGGATCGCGCCAAGCTGAATGAATATCTCAAAACTTTTTACAAAATCAGTTTCAGTGAGGTGCAGAAGATTTGCGGTGAGGATCATGTGGCCCGTCGAAGAAATCGGAAGGAACTCGGTGATACCTTCAATGATTCCAAGTATGATTGCGTGAAGTGCGTTCATAGATTATTGATTATTCGGAGCACTTGTTACACAACCATCATAGGTAGTCTTTCCGTTTTCTTCGATAAAGGCCGACGTTCCCTTGTTCCAAAATACAAAACTTTCGTCCGCGTTTGCGTAACGTGCACCACTCGCTGATACTGCGTGCGGTAGATTCATGGTGCGTCCATCACTGAGAGCAACGCCTACGCTCGCGTCATCAGGAAGATGAAATGTTGCAGTGATCGATTTTTGGTCGGGACAGAGAAATGTATAGGAAGGATTTTGATTGAGCGCGGTAGGCACTGGTGCATTCACGTGACGACGCAAAAGATATCCAGCGACAACGGCAGCCAGAATGATGACAAGCAATGAGATCCAAAGATTTTTATTTTTCATAGTGATCCGATTATACCAAACATTTTAGAGTTCACGAGTGTCGTAGGCCCAATGAAGGAGCGCCTGTCTCTGGCGCGGTCGACAGAGAGTGTCCCCAGGCCTGCAATTGGCCTGTATTTGCGCAATATGCCTCCGTATAGCGTTCCAACGCTTGATCTGGCGTGTATCCTCACCAGGGATTCTGCGACCCATGTAATAGCGACAATACCACTGAAACCATCCGCGTGGATCATTTTTATATATCCAGCCCTTCTTCTTCCATTCATTCAAACTTTGCGAAGCGTTTATTTTGAAATAGTTGAGCGAGGCGTCATATTTCCCTGGCGAGAGCTTGGCGTGCGTAAACCAACTTTTGGGAAATTCGTTTGTGCAGTCAGTCATGTACTTACCACCAAAAATACCCAGTACGAGCATTTCTTTGGGTGTAAGTTCAGGACGAAAGAGCGGATCAAAATTACGACCCTCAGGCTCGACGAGTTCATACGTATACCCTTTTTGCATTTTGTCGTTGACGACGACAACTTTCGATTTCTTCGTCATAGCTATTTACTCGCGAGATAATCTTTTGCGTTTTTTTGAGCACGTTTCGTTTTCATTTTACGAATGAAAAAATATCCGTACACAACGATGAGCGACGTGTAATTGATGATCATGTAGTATTTGTTGCCCCACGAGATCCCGTGCAAAAATTTGTAACTTGATACGGGAAACAAAAATGGCGTTGGATAAAAATTCGCCGCGTGTGATGGAATATCAATCAAAATGTGAAGCGCCCAACCACACAGTTCATATGCGGGGCGTTTTTTGATGAACCACACAATGAGAAAGACTGCGAGCCAAATGACGAGCGAGTGACTATATTGGTACAGATTGGCAGAGAGTCCCATGGTCGAAGGTCGACCAAACATGAGCCCGTTATGAATGAGCGTAGGAATAGAAAGAATCATTGGAAGTACGAAGGCAAAGAGATCAGGAAAGACTCCCCAAAATGCCGTCCAGCCAACTTGAATGAGTTGCTTGTGTTTCTTTTCGAGATTTGAGTTTACCGCGCGAGTGCCCGCCGTCGTCCAGAGTGCGTGTGCAAATATGTCCATAAGATAAGTATACCCTATTTTTATATCTATTTTGAATACTTATGCAACATCGACTTCCCATAACAAAAGCCACCTTTGATATTATCTCGGTGACTCATAGTGCATGCTGTGCGTGTTTTTATGTTCTTAGTAGCTTGAGAGTTTGAAGCAACCGAACATGAAGTATCAGGGCTGCCGACCCTACGAGGTAAAAAATTATTCCAGTATCAAGCTGGAAAAAAAATTTTAATCCTTCCGGAAGAAGATAGCACCCAAATCCAAATCCAAGGATAAGGTTATTCAACCAGTAGAGATCTTTTATCCCTTTGTTACACTCATTAATTGGAATCATGCGATTCCGATTTTTTTCGATTTCTTTAATCATGTTACAGCTTTTTAAAGACTACCCGTCTTATTTTTTACTATATATACACTTTTATAGTACGTCAAGATGTGAGGTACAAGAAGCACTCTGCTTTTGATTTAGATATGAGCACCTTCGGCAATAAGGAGCGCGAGCTTCGCTCGCGCTCCTCCCCGATTGTATTCTCCAACCGTTCCATCCGATCGTATGACTCGATGACAAGGCACCGCCGGGTCATAATTCAACTTCATGATTGACCCAACAGCACGCACAGCATCTGGACTCCCCGCGCGTCGTGCGACCTCCGCATACGTAAGCGTCTCGCCTTTGGGAATTTCTGAAACAATCTTTTTTACTTTTTCGGTAAAAGTCGTTTTCACACCACTAGTATACACAGTTCAAATTATAAAAAATACTAACACAACAAAAAAAGCACCAGGAAATCTGGTGCAATCAAATCGTCTTCAAATTCATTGAGTGTGTTACTTTTCTAAGTGAAAGTGTTTTTTCTGAGCATTTAATTTTATTAAAAAATTATGGTTACTTCGAGCACTCGTGCTCATTTTTCTTCTTGAAACAGAAGCATATGCCTTCGGTATCCAAATTTTCATTTTCCTTCGAAATCTCGGTTGTGTGCACCGATACCAATATTTCTTATCTAGTGTTGAGATAATATATGTCTTTCTTAGAAAACTTTTTTTTACCTCAGCAAAAATAGAATCAGAGAGTACTTCTTCGCGATTCTCGATTGCGTGGTTCAAACTCCGACTCTGTTCTCTCACACGAGCTGACACGCTCTGCTGTGCCCAAGTAGTCTGAGCGACAAACATGAACAGCAATACTGTCATTTTCACTATTTTCATTTTTTACAGAATTTTATGAACTACCTGTTCTGAAACCTACACTACTACACATTGTGGCATGAGTAAACACCCAAATGGCACAACAAAAAACACCCATATTCGGGTGTTTTTTGAAAAGTCCTGATTAACGCTTTGACCACTGTGGGGCTTTGCGGGCCTTTTTGAGACCGAACTTTCGGCGTTCCTTTGAACGTGGATCACGTTTGAGGTAGCCTTCTTTCTTGAGCTTTGTCTTTGAGTCTTCGTTTAATTCAGCGAAGTAACGAGCGAGTCCGTGACGAACTGCTTCGGCCTGTGAGTGGATTCCTCCACCGTTGACCATAACTGTTACTTCATATTTCTGATCTGGAGCAACGAGTGTCATTGCATCGTTGACAACCTTCATGAGCGCAACGGTCTTGAAGTAATCCTTTACATCCTTACCGTTGACGGTGAATGATGACTTGGTTGCAGGAGTCAAACGAACGCGACATGTTGATGTCTTTCGGCGACCGATCTTCTCTGTGTATGTTTTCTTTTCTGACATATAAATATTATTCGGTTACGACAAGGTTCTTCATGATCTCTGGGCGGAGCTTGTTGCCTGGGAGCATGCCGTAGACCGCACGGCGGAGAACTTCCTCGATACCTTTCTTCTCAAGCACCTGTGCAAGCGTCTCGTAACGGAGACCACCTGGATATCCTGAGTACTGAGCGAACTTGACTGTGTCGAGCTTACGAGGATCAATCTTGATCTTCTTTGCATTCGTGACAGTTACTTTGCCTCCGTTCATCATATGACGTTCGAATGTTGCAGAGTCCTTTCCCATGAGCGCAAGCGCAACCTGAGTAGCTACGCGTCCAACCGTAATGCCTGAAGCATCGATTGTTGTCATTTTGTTGTTTTTAGTCGTTGTTTTCATTGCTGTGATTTACCTTACCCTAAAGTTCGGAATTATACAAACTCGATGACTGCCATTCGAGAAGCATCCGACTTTCGCACCGGAAGGCGCGTGATGCGTGTGTATCCACCTGGACGTGTTGCGTACCCTGGCGCAATCTCTTCAAAAAGTTTCTTGGTCTCAGTCTTGCGATTGAGGAGTCGGGATACTGCCAAGCGGTGGCTTGCAGTGTCTCCACTTTTTGCGAGTGTTACGAGTGGCTCAACGACCTTGCGGAGCTCCTTTGCGCGAGCTTCAGTAGTGGTGATTTTGCCGTGACGAATGAGATCAAGCGCAAGCCCCTTAAGGAAGGTACTGCGGACTTTTCTCTCGCGACCGAATTTTCTGTTTTTGTTTGCGTGTCTCATAATTGTGAATAAATCGAAATACTAAAATTATTTCAGGGTGATACCGTAATTGGAAAGAATACGCTTTATCTCCTGAATTCCCTTTTCCCCCATACCTTCAATCTCAAGAAGATCTTCTTTCTTCTTGCGAGCAAGGCCTCCGAGCGTACGAATGCCCGCATCGGTGAGGGCGTTCAACGTTCGTGTGGAGAAATCAAGTGTGTCGATGCGAGTCTTGAGGACTTCGCTCATGTCGTCTTTGCCCTCTTCGTTGAGGTCATCGCTTGCAGTATCATTTGTCATTGCGGCAGCACCAGATTCAGCCTGTTCTTCGGTAAATCCGATGATAGCAGCGAGCTGGTCGATCATGATGCGGATTGAATTTTCAAGCGCTTCGCGTGGAGTGATCGTGCCATCTGTTTCGATGAGCATGCGGAGACGGTTGTGGTTTGTCTTGTCACCAACACGCATGTTCTCTACTTCGTAGGAAACACGGCGGATTGGAGTGAAGATTGCATCAACAGCCATTGTGCCGATTTCAACCTTGCCCTTCTCATGCATCTCACGAGGCATGAATCCAAGACCACGCTCAACACGAACTTCGATATTGAGTGAAGCTGACTTGTCTGTGAGCTCTGCAATAAAGAGATCTGGGTTGAGTACTTCAAGCTGTCCAGAGACAGTCATGTCGCCTGCTGTTGCCATCTTTGCACCCTTTACAGAAAGAGTTGCAGTCTGAGGCTCATCGGTTGTCATCTTAAAACGAATCTTCTTAAGATGGAGAAGGATAAGAACAACGTCTTCCTTGACGCCTTCTACGGTCGAGAACTCATGAGAAACACCGTCAATTTTGACGTGCGTAATAGCAGCACCTGGAAGGGATGAGAGCACAATTCGGCGAAGTGAGTTGCCGAGCGTGTGACCATACCCAGGATAGAGCCCGTCGATCTCGTACACGCCCTTGTGACCGTCTTCACTGACGATGCGAGGCTTTGATGGAAGAATGATGTTGTGATCCGACATAAGTATGCAAAAAATGAATGATAATGGTTAGAACCAAATGAAACGACCAATTAACGACTGTAGTATTCGAGCACTGTGTTGAGATTGAATGCACCGCCTGTTTCGAGTACTGGTGCTCCGTCAATCTTTGCTTCTAATTTCTCGATATCGAAGCGAAGCCATTTTGGTGTTGCGTAATTCTGGAGCTTCTTGGCGAGTTCGGTAAAGAGAACGCTTTTCTTACTTCCTTCGCGAACAGTAACGACATCTCCAATCTTCACCGCGTACGATGGGACTGTTGTGCGCTTACCATTGACGACGAAATGTCCGTGGGAAACCATCTGACGAGCAAGACGGCGTGTGTGTGCGATACCAAGGCGGTAGACAACGTTGTCGAGTCGTGACTCGAGCATGCCGTAGAGCTTCTCACCAGTGTTTACACCTTTCATTTCGGTCGCCTTGATGACGTAGTTACTGAGCTGACGCTCGGTGATACCGTATGAAAAACGTACACGCTGTTTCTCGACGAGCTGAAGCCCGAAGTCAGAGAGAGCCTTTGGACGCTTGTCACTCTTCTTGCGAGCGTGACGAGCCTCAGAAAGCTGAAATTTCTGTGTCTGTGTCTTTTCGAAGACAGCAGGACCGAGGCGACGAGCGATTTTGTATTTAGGACCGATTTTCATAACTGGGTACTAGTAAGATAGTAATAGATTAATAGAAATTAAACGCGACGAGGCTTTTTTGCCTTTGGACCATTGTGTGGAACTGGAGTAGCATCTTTGATGCCTGTGATCTCCATACCATGAGACATAAATCCGCGGATAGCTGGCTCGCGACCCGAACCAACTCCTTTGACAACAACGTCAGCATCTTTGATACCAAGCGCTGCTGCTTTTTCACCGATAACTTCACCTACTTTTGATGCAGCGAACGGTGTTCCCTTCTTTGCACCCTTAAATCCGAGACTTCCTGCCGAACTCCAGAAAAGAGTTGCGCCAGACTTGTCCGAGAAAACGACCTTCGTGTTGTTGAAGGTAGCCTCGATGTGGAGTGTTCCACTGACGATTTTCTTTTTTGGTACGCGAACAGTCGCAGTAACCGGAGCGGTTTCCTTAACTTCTGTTGCTTCTTCTGTTGTTGTCGTTTTCTTAGCCACGGTAATAGTGAGTTAAACAATTAAAATTCGATTGATACATTGATTTGATTCGCACTGCAGGGACTATGTCTTTTCGAGCTTACGCTTTCCGCTTCCCATTGTCTTACGAACGTTTCCGCGAACTGTACGGGAGTTTGTCTTCGTGCGCTGACCTTTTGTTGGAAGCTTGCGAGCGTGACGATTGCCACGGTACGCCTTGATGTCCTTCAAACGCTTGATGTTTGCTGAAATTTCGCGCTTGAGAGTACCTTCTGTCTTCATCCCTTCGATGAGCTTACGAACAGCGTTCTCTTCGTCGGCAGTGATTTCACTTGCCTTTTTGAGGGGCGAAACACCTGCTTCCGTGAGGAGGCGAACTGCTGTAGCGCGACCGATTCCATAAATTTCGGTGAGACCGAATTCAAGGCGCTTGTTGTCTGGAATTGTGATACCTGAGATACGCATGATTTTCTGAGATAGTTAGTAAATTGTGTTAGTAAGTGATTGAAATTCTACTGCTTTTGCTTGTGCTTCGGATTTTCGCAGATAATACGCAAGTGTCGGTCTCGGCGGACCATCTTGCATTTCGCACACATTTTTTTTACTCGAGCTCGTACTTTCATATAATATAAATTGTTTGGTTACTGATTTGAAAACGTCTTTTGAAACAAAGAGACAATGACAACTCAATATCCGTAGAGCCGTCCGTCACTATATTCACTTATTGATTTAAGCGGCGAGTAATTCGTCCGCGTTCTCCGTCCGGAGAGAGACAGAGTTCAACTTTGTCTCCAACCAAAACCTTGATCCTGTGCAATCGCATCTTTCCACTAACGTAAGCAAGTGTTGTCTTGCCATCAGAAAGTTCCACCGTGAAGGTGAGATTTGGAAGCGTGTCAATGACTACTCCCGAAACTGGTTTTTCATCTGATTGATTGCCCATTGATAGGTATTTGCAAGACTAACAAATTTTGGACTAAAGGTCAAGTACTTCCCTTATACACAGGCCATTTATGGCTTCACTTGAGTCACGGTAATGCGATTTGGATCATTCGGGAATGACTGTTTCCAGAATGGTTTGAGCACAACTTCTGCCTTATCAATTGAAAGCACGTTGGACAACAGTATTTCCAAATCTGATTTTTTATGGCCAGCAAAGAGATTGGCAACATCAGTTGAACTCACAGTCCATACGATCTTTGCAGTGCCTAAAAGGGAGAAATCGAAACTTGCGTCGCTTCCTGCGATGATTGATCCTACCGGCTTCATTGTAAGTGATGAAAGATCTGGAATCGTAATTGGTTCTTCGTTGTATTGACTGATTGATTTTTCGGCAATTGCTTGCACGAGACTACTTTCCTTTATGAGATATGCGGTCAATGTACCATGTAGGGCCAGAGGAACCTGCTGATCCTTTGAGTACGGGGCTTGAACAGAGTCATCTGGCGTAAATGACGTGGCTCCATCAAACAACACATATCCGTCAGGAAGTTGCGCTTTTGCTTTTGCGATCAGCGTCGTCTCTAACTTGTCTTTCAAAGTGCCGAGTGCTGCATTCGCCGCATCCGCAGGAATTGAATAAATGGTGCCTGAAACTCCTCCTGTTATTGCGGTCTTTGTTCGGCCATAAATCTTGGTTGCTTGCACTGTACCTGCGAGACCAGGGAGCACAAAGTCACTGTTGTCGATATTCTCATCTTCTCCAGGATTTGCTGCTGTTACATCAACCTCAACTGAACCTGGAATAACAGTACCGCCCGCCTTTGTGTATCCAGGGATAACTACTCCCGTATTAATACGATATATTTTGCCGTCGGGTGTTCCAAGTCGTGTATTTTGAACCAATTTATACGGAGCATTTGTGTATGCATTGTATAAAACGACTCTTCCCTTTGCCGGCATTGTCTCTGTCTTTGAAACGGTTGAAGGCAGTCGAATAGACTGATCGCCGGAAAGGGTCATTTCTGTATAAATTATTGTGTTATCCAATGAGCTGTCTTTCTCAGCCGTGAATGTGTCGCTTGAATCGAAGGCAACTGGCATTGATTTTGGTGTAATCGTTATCGTTGCCTTTTCGAACAAGAATGAGAGTGAGAACAAACAAACAATGACGAAGAAAACTGCAACATACCACATGCCGTATCGTGAACTTCGTGGTTGATCGATGGGTTCAAAAGGAACCTCGTGCGGGAGAGTTCTTGCTACACGTGCCGGAGATTCTCGTCGTGTTTTTGCTGCGCCACGTGAAATAGGTTTGATGTCTTCAAGAATTTTTTTGGGCATATGTTTATTTTACACTAGCGAGCGTTTCAATAATAATACATGGATTTCGTGGAACAGCTTCAGCAAACGTTAACGAATCACGAAAGAGTTGGGCATCAAGTACGATCACTTTAAATTCTTTGCCCGTGAGTGAATGTTGATGAAACTCTTCTCTCGATATTGTCTCGATAAACCATGGAGCAATGTCTGTACCGACTGAGAGTAGAATCGTGTTGGGAATTGAGAGTTCGTTCGATACAGAAAAAATTGTTTTTTGAAACGCATCGAGCCATTCATCCTTCGCACCTTTCAAAATTGTAGCACACTGAGATTTGACTGTATCTTCCACCTTATTTTCTGCATACAAGGTACAGAGCGAAAGTGCTTCGGGAATCGTACGATTTAATCCCACAGAAAGTTTGCGCAGAATGAAATTACGTCCAAGATCAAACGAAACTGACTGAATCAGTGCGCCTTCACGCACAAGAGAAACATCAGTGACTTCCCCGCCAATATCAATGAGCAGGTAGCCATCTTCATGCGGAAACATCTCACGTGATACAAGAAATGACGCAGAAAGAAACGTTCCAAACGAAACGGCAGCCGCAAATTGATGGCGAACAATATCTTCGACTTTTCTTATCATCCGCTCCGACGCGACAGATAGAAAGAGTGCGAGTTCAAGCTCTCGAGCAGAGACGCCGGCCGGCGATGCAGTTGGATATCCATTTAATTTTACTTGCAAGATATGTGACTCAAGCGGAAGAAGTGGATCTCCTGCTCCGTAACTTGCTTTCAGTTCATCATCTGAAAACGCCTTGATCTCTCGATCAACCATGTCATTGAGCATCGCTGTTGTTGCAACGAACATTGTAGGGCGAGACATTTTTGCGACTCGAACCTGAGAGGCATACCACGGTGAAGAAAAAAATACACGCGTCTGATCTGGTGCAGGAAGTCGGAGTTTTGAAAGTGATGCCAGTGTGAGCGTGAGTGCTTTTTCCATTTCGCGTTCGAATTCAGCGAATGCGACATTTGGTAAAACCGTGATATCACTCGCGACACAGGCGACGATTTTTGAAATAGATCCGCTACGTTCAACAAACGCTCCAACCACTGAAGCGCTTCCAATATGTAAAATAATTTCACGATCAGTCGTGATTTTTTTCTTGAGTGTCGAGAAAAAATTCATACGATCATTGTAGCATACTCGCGTGGCATGCAAAGTATTTTCGCACACAGAAAAAGGGCTTCAACGTATTGAAGCCCTTTTAATAAAAAACATTACTCGTAACGCCAGTCGTCAATTTGTTGATGCAGCGATTCAATATCACATCTTACTATTCGCGCATACTGTTCGCGAATTGCTTTCATAATTCGATTTGCATCCTCAACGAGATCCGCATCAGTCCAATCGCTTTGGTATACTTTCGCTGATTGACCTGAGGTAGTCGCACAATAGTCGATGACTTTTGAGTCCCACATAGTCATTACCTTAATTGATGAATCTCGTATAAACCAATTATTGTTCTGACCGCACGGTGTTTGAAGGATATAATCCTCGATATTCAATACAAGTATTTTTTCGATTAATGTATACGAAATCGACACCAATATTGATCCTTCAAATCCAGCAACAGCAAGCGATCGCTGAATAAATTCATGATCAATATCTGAGTTCGTTGCGAGCATAAATATACTCTGATTGCGTTTATTATTCCGAATCGCAATCTTGCAATTTTCGATATTCGATATCTTGCAACCATTTTGATGGGCAAGCATACTCAACAATTCGTCGTATGTCTTCATTTGCGCTATTTTGTTTTGAATGTGAACTAATTTTTACTTTTCAAATAAAATTTACTTAATTTATTCGCCATACAACTGCTGCATGGACCAACGAATTCGAACTCGGTGTCACTGCATTCTTCAATCATTTTCGAAAGTAATTTAGAATCATTTCTAAAACGACTGAATTCCCAAGTGGGATGGTACGTACTGCCGAAGTGTAAATCCGTCGATGCAATATATCTGACTATTTTTACTTTACAATCATGGTGTAACAGTAGTCAAACGAATTTTATAAAAGGAAGTTAGATTAGGCAACTCACCGTCCTCAAAACGATAATTGTAATCAATCTGCGACTTCAATTCAGTAATCCATTTATTCGTTTCTGGAACAAACTTATAATTAGGATTAATTTGAACTAATCGTATGAACGTTGCATATCCCGCATCCGCAAGGTATCCACGTTTTGAGCCATTGATTATATTATCGGAAGATTTAATCCTTCGAAGGTGCTCGTCCCATAGTATTTGGAGCTGAGGTTCCGTCGGACAAATATACACAAGACTCGAGTACATATCGTCGTATTCCTTACTCCAACAATAGATTAGCAACCAACACTCATACTTGTCATCGTACGAGACGGCGAATTTATTCATCAATTTCTTAGCTTCTTCGCCGCCGAACTTCTTATAGACCTGATGTGCTTGCTCAAAAGTAGCAACTTTAACTAACAGACGTGCCATGCATTCAGTAAACGTTTTTTTATAGAAGAATTGTTTGTTTGTTTCCGAACAATACTCCTCAACACTGCAGAATGCTTCATCAAACCCATAATCACTTACGCAAGCCCGTATTCTTGTATATGCAAGTTCGTGAATCTTAGTTCGAAGACCATCAAGAAGGTTTATTACATCTTGACTAAACTTACGAGAACTATCACGACTAAGTTCGCCATGAAGAATTACATAACGAAGTGACGGATATTTTTCAACGAGGAATTTGACTCGGTCTTCATCTGTATATTTGTCGCCAAAATTAGTCCATATACTGCAAAATTTTTGCATTTCCTTTATCAAATCTGAATGCGAGGACAATCGCTGTAATTCAATTTTGAGATCAGAATAGTTTCCAAGAGTATTGCGCCATTTTTTGAACGCCTTATTTTCTAAGGTGTCAAAATAATAGTTTGTCCTACAACAACACATAATTTGGAGGTAGTCATTGGCTGACTCACACATCGAGTAAGCCGTTCTAAGATACCGTAATGCCTCTTTCATCGTACCCTCGGTATCATATTTGTCGTATGATTTTCCCTTGCAAAAATCATCGAATTTCTTCCATATTTTTTTTTAGCGAACTCGCAGTTACCGGTTCGAATGGATCGTCAATCATGATTTCCAGTTGAGGCACTTTTACTTTAATCCTTTTTGCTAGTTCTTCAAGAGAATCGAATATTAGTTGATCGCTCACGTTTTCTGTATTTAGTTTGTTAAAGAATGAATTAATTTTTGTGGTCGTCTCAAATGAGGCACAGTATTTATTTTAGGCGCCCTTCGGCTCCGTTCTGAGCTTCCACATCCCGTGGAAGGTCAACCATGGGTCTCATTTTCGGACCACCGCTTCGGGAGTGACTGTGTCGCTCCAGAAGCGGTGGTCCGAATGGGGTTTTTGCAAAAAGAACGGCCCCCGTTCGGGGGCCGTTCTTTTTTTTGTTG
>CAITQP010000010.1 GCA_903894565.1 uncultured bacterium | reverse complement strand
GACCTATCGGTCGCGGGCGTTTCCCAATACACACTATTAGTGGATAAGTCCGGTCAAGAGAGCAAAAAGGAACAATGTTCCCAAAAATCCCAAAACAGGGTGTAAACGATAGAGGATAATATTGACCACTATCATAATGGCGAACGGAACATATCCAATATTTTGGATAGTGGTGAGCACAGTCGCACCGACATGATTAAGTGTTCCCATATGATAAGTATATAAAGACCCGAGCGTAGACACAAGCGCACCTGTGTATCACAAAATTATTTCAATTGATCATCCAACGCCTTTTTGAAATCAGCATATGGATTATTGCCCGAGATAATTTTCTTTCCCGTAATGAATGATGGTGTCCCCTGCACACCCATACTTGCACCTTCTGATTTATCAGCTTCAATCATTTTCTGGTACGCGTCTTTTTTTGCACTTACCTGCTTTTGTACTTTTGAAGCATCAATTCCGGGAACCGTCGCAGTAAGTTTCATGATACTTGCCTCATCCCCAAAACCGGTGTTCTCGCCGTCTTGCGCGTTGTACATTGCTTCACGCCAAGCGAAATATACATTTGGATACAAATCCCATACGGCATGACCATACTCTGCTGCGATCGTTGAATCATCACCAAGGAATGAAAAATCTTTAAAGACAACGGCAACTTTACCTGACTGCACGTAGTCCTTCAAGATTGTCTGAAACGTTGTTGTTTCAAATTGTTTACAAAATGGACACTGGTAATCAGACCAATATGCAAGAACAACCTTTGCTTGAGGGTTACCCACAAACGGACTATTATCTGCTTTTACGTTCTTGATATCAACAGCAACAGAGGGTTGTGCAGAGTCGTCTTTGGCAACACCCGCACCTGTTGTGAAATGACCTCCGAGCATAATTGCTCCAATAATAACTGATGCACCAATAATGAGTGCGTTCAAAACAATAGCTCCAGGAATAGTGAGCTGTGGCATTTGTTCTTTTTTGTGTGAGACGTTTTCACTTGCGTGTGATCCCTCAGTGTGTGCGTGTTCTTCCATAAAAAATATAATTAATGATAAATCGTCCTCTTATAGTACCAAATTCCGAGCGTAAGAACAGGCTACACGACTTCTCCAAAATCATTCTGCATACGCACCTTGTCGAACTGAACATTCTTACCCAAGAATGAAACGACATGTTCAGCGTCGCGCAGTGCATTATAGAGACAGACACTTGCTCCTGGTGAGGGGGTCATATTAAAAATAATATTGTCGCCAATAATTTTACCTTCACCGAGCTGAAGTTCGTGAGTCGTGGTATCAACTCGCTGAAGACGCATTCCTCCATACCCTTTCGCTTTCTTCAAATCACACGCACACATTTCAGGAATTATTTTTTGAACATTTTTGACAAGCATACGCTTCCCTATCCATGGCAGTTCATACAACATGTTTGTGAGTAAATATTTGAAACGTATTGGTTCAAGCAATATCGTAAAAAAGGAAACCCAGGTTCGTGGTCGTCCAAGACCAGATGAACGAACATAATCAATCATTGTCTTTAAATTACGACTTTCGAGCACCGGAAAAAATCGAGCAGTTGGTCCCCAGCGAGTAACATTCGATACACATACATCTGGATCACCGTGCACTGCGGCAAACGGAAGTAGTGGCTCCTGTACGGTGTAGACTTTTCCGTTCAGTATTTTTTTGGAAAAATAAAACGATCCCGCGATTGGAATGAGAGAGAATTGTTTTCCGTAACCGAGCTGTTTGGCGAAGTAAAGACTATATGAATCAGCGTCGACTACCACGGCGCGCGCCCGTACGGGCGCGCGCCCTTTGATCTGTATCACATATTCACTCCCCTCACGAACAATCAAAGTCACCTCGCTCCCATACTGCACAGAATATTCTGATCGAGTACGGAGTGCTTCGTCAACAAATGATTGTGCTAATCGCTCGTAATCAACGGCATACCCTTTGAGCGTTGCGAGCGCACAGATCGGCACATGCGGAGATCGCCCAGCAACAACGGCTGGTTCGATAAGCGCAATCGCATCTCGATCAATTTTATGAACATCAGGAAATAAAGGAGAAATATCTGAAAATCGTTTTTCAAGTACCAGAACCTCGTGCTCGCCTACGGCGAGCACCATTTTTGGCATCGTAAACAAAATTGCATCTCGCACAGCCACTGGCTGCATTTCAGCATACCGAACGAGCATGAGTGCGGCAGGGCGAACCTGGCGAACTTTTTCGAGCGGATAGTTCGTCTCGATATCACCCACGTGAAGTGTCTGACTATTATTAGAAGCTCGAGAATTTACTTGCCCAGGCTTGTCATATTTTTCAATAAGTAATACACGAGGTACGGTACTATAGTGCGCGAGAGTGTAGAGAAGCGAAGTTCCGCTTGCACCACCTCCGATAATCACAACATCATATGGCTCATTCATAATTGATAGTCTCCATACTACAGGTTCGCCCGAAAAAACGAAAGTCTCCCTCGATGCACCAAAAAATGAAAAAATCACGTATACTAAGTGGAGGAACAGATACATGCTGTTCGCCATAAATTATCAATCATTCTAATTCTATACATATATATTATGAACAAAAAATACATCACTGCACTCGCACTTACCGCGATCGTCGCGACAAGTCTCTACGGAGCACAGGCATTTGCAGACACACAGGCTCCAACAGCCACCCCACAAGCAAACCATGGCTTGGCTGGAGGATTTAAGGGCATGATGCGTAAGGGCCAAGGTCAGCGCGGAATGTTTGGAACTGTCTCAGCGATTAACGGCAACACATTCACATTCACTGTAAAAGCTCGACCGATGCGTGCAGGAAACGCACAGACTGCTACAGTACCAGCAACTACCACATATACAGTCGACGCAACAAACGCAACGGTAATGAAGGGTGGTAAAAAAATGACAGTCGCTGATATCGCAAATGGTGACACACTCGTTGTTATGGGTCAGACAGCTGGCACAACAATCACAGCAACAAGAATCATGGACGGACTCCCAAACATGCAAAACGGACGCCCAGAAGGAACGACACCTAGCTTTACAGGAAACGGTATGCCCGTTATCGCTGGAAAGATCACAACCATTTCAGGAAACTCAGTTACCGTCACCAATCGTGAAAATGTTACCTACACAATTGATGTGACAAATGCAAAAGTTGAACAAAAAGGTACCGCTACAACCGTAAGTTCACTTACTGTTGGTGATATGGTTATCGTTCAAGGAACAGTCACCGGAACAACCGTTTCTGCTACTTCGATCATCGACCAGGGCGTAGTTCAGGCACCGGACACAACAAACACCGGAGCAAATCCAGCACCACAACAGAAACAAGGTTTCTTTGGTAAAATTGGCGCTTTCTTCGGACGATTCTTCTAATATCCTTACAATAAAAAATACCCTTCTCTCGAAGGGTATTTTTTATTTTCTGAACTTTCGTTACTATCTATTTTCCACTCGCAATCATGTTGTTAATATACTTACGTGTCATTAAACCAAAGTACCCCGTTGCTGGAAGTCCTACGCTTTTCTGAAACTTCGCAAGCGCTTTACTTGTCTTTGGACCGAAGTACGTACTTTCCTTACCTACTGAACCCGTACCTGACTGTGAAACTGTGAATCCTTTTGTGTTCAAGAATTGTTCCAAACGAAGTACGTCAGTATTTGTTTTTCCTTTTTTCAAATCTCTCAAGAAAACAGTCGGCGCACCACTTGATCCAGACGAACCTCCGGTTGCCGGAGACGGATTCACAACTGGTGTCGTAGCAGGAGATGGCGTTGATGAAGTAACAGGAAGAGCAAGTGTTAATCCACCACCAACTGCACCAACAGGTGGATGTCCGCTCAAACGTGTTGAGGCAACAACTGGAGAACCCTCAGTCACCGTCATTCCCACAAAATCAGTATTGAGTGAGTGGTGAATCTGATTACCGTTTTGTTGAACTGTTCCCCAATTGATCACGCGCGTATTGTATGTAGCTTGGTACGTTTGATGATCTGAATCAGTTGGATAGTGTTCCTGATCTTCATGGTATGGATATGAGGTCATCTCATTGAATGGGAGCGGAGTAATAGTATGTCCGAGCGCATCATGATGAGGTTTATGATAATCCCATGTGTAATAAATGAAGTCACGAGTTGTTCCATCTGCCTGCGTTGGTACCGCATATTTGAGTGCGAGTTCATCTCCCTGCGTCATGATGACAAACTTGTTATCAACATTCGAGAGAAGCGGAACGACATCTCCGTAGCGTGTTGCATTTCCAGTCAATGGGAAACCTTCACCCTTTGATTTTACAAGCTGATCGTAGATCGGCTCTTGCACTGCCATCTTTGGATCGGTCGGGTTTGAAAGCGTCATTGCTGAAATACCACGCTCGTGAAGATCTGCATAATATGGTGTCTCTGTCGTAACAGTACCAATACTATCTGCGTTCGTATCAACAGCAAGCCAATCAATATCCCATTGACGCTGTGTGTTTGTCGTCATAAGACGAATCGTATTATCTTTGATTGTAAGCCCCGAGAGATCAATGACCTTGTACTGAACACCGTAGGTATTCATGAGGTTTCGAGAAGCATGTGGCGCGCCAGCGCGTGTGACTACAAAAATATCTTTGCTCGTCGGAACATTTACAAATTGTCCCGATGAATTTTCATATTGCAACTTATCACTTCCCTTTCCGCTTGAAAGCGGTCCTTCCTTTGTTCCCTTGATAAGCAATTTCAAATTCGCAGGCGTCGTCACATCATTTGTAAGTTTGATCGTGAGATATGTTGCATCATTTGCACTACCTGCGAGTCGACTGTGCCAATACTGATTGTCGTCGCTTGCGATAAGACTCTTCACATCACGACCACTTTCATCGGTCACAGACACCGGAGCGGGTGCTATCTTCGCGATCGAATGAAGCTGTCCATTATTGCGATAGTCAGGATAGACATCCACGCTCGGATCGTGATCGACAACCTCAAGTGCAGCCTTGTCGTAGTAGTTTACTTCATCAAGCTCGGTACTTGTTTTGATGTCATAAAATGTCTGACCTCCTACTGTCCTCGAAACAAGTCCACCATTGGGAATTTTTGTATACGAAACGGGATTTGGATATCCGTTATTTGCGTTTGGATCCTTGTACCATGGAGTTGCATCCCAGAGTAATCGATCAAGTCCAATACCAAGGTTTCCAGAGTTTGAAGCATCAATCACGAATTGATACTTACTTCCGTTCCAGGTAAACACGAACGGACATGAGTTTGTAGAGGCAAAATGAAAACTTTGTTCATTACTGATTGCAGCCTGACCATTTGCATTGACTGACTTCACGCGATAGTACCATTTCGTGCCAGTTCCCGACGTCCATGTAACTCCGCTGTCATTTGAAACAAACACGTCTGACGAACTTGCTGATGCCGCGAGTTTCGTTCCATCATTTGAGATATGAAGACCATCCCAACAATGAGACCCTGAGCCATTTTGTGTCGTCCATGACACTCCACCATCATTTGAGGTGATAATCGGCCCACAGTATGAACCGGCAGCAAGATATGTACCGTCTGCTGACATTGCGGTTGATTCCCACCATCCATAGATAGAAGATGGCGAGTTCCATGTCCAATTTGTTCCATCATATGTTCCAACAAGGGGGCTATTTCCATTCTGTCCGGCAAGAATCTTGGTTCCATCTGCTGAAACTGAAAAACTATACCAGCAATTCGAAGTTCCTGATTGATCAGACCATGCCCAACTTGTACCATCATATTTTCCCACCCAAATATCTCCACACCACTGTCCTGCTACAACAGTATTTCCATCAGCAGACATTCCCATTCCTTGTGAGGAAGTTGGAGTAAATTCTGTCTGCTGAGTCCATACCCAAGTACCACTTGCGTTCACAGCTGTCCACAATCCCGAGCCCCACCCTTCAAGTGCAAGCTTCCACCCACCGTTCGAATTATCTGCAGAAAGAGAAATTTTATTCCAATTCAGTTGGCCTGGATAATTTGTTGAAATGGTAGACAAGTTTGTCCAGGTCCAGCTCGTCCCGTCATAAGTACCTGACCAAACATCTCCGTTCGATTCAACAGCTACGAGGGTGTTCCCATCAGCGGATGAAGAAATCGACATCCAGCATCGTGAACCGGCTCCTGTTTGATCTGTCCACTCAGCACCACTATTCGTCGAGGTCCAAATATCTCCACACGCAACAACAGCTGCGAGTTTTGTATTGTCTGATGATCCGGCAACGGATCGCCATCCTTGTGTATTGTTATCTGAAACCGCTGGAGTAACTGAATGAGCAGTCAACAAATCGCTATCACTCACATGATTGGCATAGTCAGCAAAATTCGTATGAGATTCGGTGTCCCAAGCGAGCTCTGTCGTTGTGTTTTGATCTGTCGTCCACTGTACAGGCAACAATCCTGTATTGTCTGTTACGTCGGATATAACTGGTGGCACATAACTATTGTCAGCTTTCGCCATCAACCATACGTTGCCGTCACCATCCTTATACCCTGCTCCTTCCTTTGCTCCAGTCAAAGTACAATCCGTTGCACAGTGACCCGAAGTGATTTCATCCCAGCTTGAACTTAAAAAATTCCAAACTGAAAGATATACCTTTTTACCATCCGGAACAGCCCCGTGCCCAGTCCATGTTGCAGTTACGTGAGGCGTCGTAATTCCCGAAAGGTTTGGTTTGAAATTAAACAATTGAGTATCGTACCCACTGTCATTCGTTGAAAGTGCGGTCGTCCAGTATGACCCATCAGTAGAGCCTGCTTTTGTATAAGCATCATTCTGTGTGCCTGGTGCAGATGGAGTCACTGCTGTATCAGCACTCTCATATCCATTGATGAGTTCGGCAGGAGTAGTAGTCAAGCTGTAGGAAAAATCAAGAGATTGACCACCTCCCTGCTGAAAGTACTCAAGTGTTATTGTATGTGTTCCTGCTGTTATAACTGTCTCGTTCGCGTCACAAGTACGTCCGCGAGTCGTCCAGTAGTCACCAATCAGCACTCCATCAATATATGTTCGCTCTCCATCGTCACTACATACATTGAATGTATAATCGCCTGCATCAAAATGACTTGTCTTGCTAAAACGTGCCGCATACCAAACACCGATCGCATCATTCGGCTTTGCTCCATCGAGAAGATGGTAGCTAATTGCATTTGTTGATGTCGTAAAATCAGCAGAGGCATCAGGAAATTCTATTATCCCACTGTTGTACTCAGTCCAGTACTGTGCGAGATAAGAATCAGTATTCCCTACCTCAAGTGGATAGAATACGAGTGAAAATGTATTGTGATCGGATCCGTCAAAAGTTCCAGCATCTTCTGGATCAATCGTACTCTCATATGTGCGAGAAAAAGAATCTTGGGGTGCCGTTGTTCGTGTGAGGTATCCTGCCTTAGTAACACGAAAGGCAATCGTTGTTGCACCACTACACCCAGCACCAACTGAAGGAGTTGCTTCAACGACACCGTTCGTATCAGTTGTGCCAAGGGCGACAAAATCGCCACCCGTACACCAGACAGATACTTGTGCTCCACTCACAGGATTTGTATCAGGTCCAAGAATAGTAAGTTTTACATCGCCAACCGCTGCGTGCACTTGTGAGGTGAATAAAAATGCTCCGACCAAAACAAAAAACAGAAGCATTGTTTTCAAAAAAGAAAATGGTGCACACGAACGAATGCGGTTACATATCATACGAGAGTACTTCTAATTTACTAGTAATTTTTTTAAATCACACATACTGATATGTGATTTAAAAAACAAAAATAGAGCGCTCTTCTCAACGAGAAGGACTCCTCATTTGTGTACTAGTATTGTACCAAGCCGACTATCTGGTTGAATAGTGGAAAAACATTTTTACTACCTATTTTCTGCTTGCCGTGACTTCTGGCGTGAAGTGCTCCATAAAAAATACACGTGCATCGCCAATCCACACGCACAAAGCATTGTCATTATTCCAATCATCATACCGAGTGATGGGTATGGTTTAAAAATGTTGAAGAATCGAAGCACGGAAGGTATCTGTAACAAAATTCCTCCTATTCCAAGTTCGACAAGCATAAGAATAATGAGGTGCTTTTTTTCTAAAGCAAGCAGTGGTCCACAATAGGTACGTACAGCAAATACAAGAAACAAGTTTCCGAGGAAGATAATTGATACTCCAATAAGTGTATTTGATTCAGTGAGTTTGAATGCCGTAGGACTCGCCAAGAATAAAACGAGGAGCCCAATCGCCTCGATACACACAGCCGGAATGACGAGACGAAAAATTCTTGTGAGGAACGATTCCTCGTTTGCTGGAGCTTGTGTTCGAAGCGGACGGAGGGCCCAATACGTAATGAGCAACCCAGGCAATCCAATCGTAAAATAATTCATAAACGTAATGTTCAGCGGAGTAAACGGAAAGGCATAGCCAAAAAAACTCAGTAAAATAAAAAAGAGAGCTCCAAGAAGACTCTGATTGATATACATACTTGAGCTAATTTCAATGCTTTGAATAAAACGATCTGCAAGTACGACAGCTCCTGGCAAATCCGCAAAACTGTTCGTCATCAATATGACACCGGCAAGTTGTCGAGTCACCGGCACACCACTAAACATGGCGATCCCGAGGTCGGCTTTTTTCATCGCGAGTGCATCGTTCACACCGTCCCCCACCATCGCCGTAAATCCGTCTTTTTTAAATGCTTCAATCAATCGCACTTTTTGCTCTGGAAGAATTTGAGCAAACACTTCATACTCATGCGCTTCTTTTACAAATTCGGAATCTGTCCACTTTTCGACCAGAGCGCCCGTCGCAACTTTTGTTGCGTTGTGAATACCAACAGCCTGCGCCACAGCAAGGACAGTCGCTGGATTATCTCCAGACAATATTCGAATACGAACTCCTCTACCTTGGAAAAATTGTATGGTCTCTTTGACCCCTACACGATAGGTATTATAAAAAACAACGACTGCGAGAATCGAAATGGTTGACCCACTCATCTCGGCAGATGACTGCGCGCCTGGTGCTCGTGCAACACACAGTACACGTTTTCCTTTCTCCGTATGTTCTTTTACGAGTGCGGAAAGCCATGCTTTTTCTTTGTCTGACAACGCGAGTTTCAAAAAAAGTGCTGGTGTTCCAATGAAAACAGTTTCCGTCGCGCTGTCGCGAACAATTTCGATTGCTCCATACTGTCTCCACGAAGAAAATGCGAGTGCATTTCCAAAACTTGGCACACTCAAAGCAGCCGTACTCCCTGACTGCTGGTACTTTTGTATTGCCGTAATAGTGTCCGAAGAATCGTGTGTTCCGGCCACATACGCATTCACAGAGACACTTACTGTTTCTGCTGAAACTCCTTGACCTAAATAAATATTTTCAACAATAAGTTTTGTGTCTGTCAGTGTACCAGTCTTGTCGAGACACAGATTTTTTATCCTCCCTAATTTTTCCGTCGCATTCATTTCTTGAAACAAGACATTCTTTTTTGCATAACTCGCAGCTCCGATCGCAAACAAAAGTGTCACCACGATTAATAGTCCTTGTGGCACGACAGTGCTCGCAAGTGCACCAATCGTAGTTACGATGGAAACACGCGGAACATGAAGGATGAGGCCTCGGATAGTAACAAAAATAACAATGCCCACAAGGAGGTATCCTGAATATTGAATGACGAGTGAGATCGCACGTTGAATCGAACTCGGACTGGCTACGTACGTTTTGACGTCGTCAGAAATGCGAGCCACTCTACTATCCGCGTACGAGGTCCTCAATGCTACAACTCCTTGTCCAGACGTCACGATTGAACCCGCAATAACTGCATCCCCTACATCGCGCGAGGACGCAGTTGATTCGCCGGTAATGAGCGCCTCTGAAACTTCGATATTTTCAGTTAATTCAAAAACACCATCACACGGAATTTGATCACCCAAGAGAACTTTGATCCTGTCGCCCGCTTTGATTTCCTGTGCAAATACTTTTTCCTCGATACCAGTTGATGCAATTCGAACAACTTGAAGGGCAGTGAGTCTCTCGAGTTCCTCGAGGAGCAACCGAGCACGAACGTCTTGGACAACTGCGATTGTAGTATTGAGAAAAAATACAATTCCAAGAAACAAACCAGATTGCATACTTCCAAAAATACAGAGCAAAATGACAACACCGAGAATGACAACATTCACCAATTGAAAAATATTTCGGAACACTATGTGCCCGAAACCAGAAAACATTCGCCCATACTGTTCAGAGAAACTCATACGATACTATTCATCAAATCCAAACTCGGTTTTTGTTGAAGAATAAAGCTCAAGTATTACAAAAAGAAATCCGAGTACGAGTGGTCCAAGCAAAAATCCGATAGGACCAAAGAAAAAAATTCCTCCAATAGCAGAAAGTAAAATAAAGAATGGGTGGATAAGCATCCCACGTTCCATCAATTTTGGTTTCAAAACGTTATCAATCAAACTCACAACAATCAATCCATACACAAGCAAGCAAACTGCATGGATCGGATTCCCCGTAAGGTACAAATAAAGGACGGCCGGTAGAACCACGAGTGAAGTTCCGATACCAGGAATGAGCGCGGCAAACATTGCTACCCCGGCCCACAACAGAGCGCTCGGTACTCCGAACACAAGGAACCCAAATCCTGCAAACAATCCCTGAAGCACGGCAACAAAAAGACTCCCCTGCACGACAGAGATAATACTGATCCTCAATTTTGTAAAAATCTTTTCATTATAATCAGTCCGGAGAGGACTGACCGAAGTCACAGTGTCACGCAAGCTGTCTCCATTTTTAAAGAAATAGTAGAGTGATACAAAAAATATAATTCCACCACCAAGGAGCGCGAGTACATTGGAAAACACGAAACCAATATTTTGAATCAAAAAATCGAGGCTAGACTTAATGTACTGATCAATATTCAATGTTACTTGTGTGGACCCAAGAAACTCACGTCCGACACTTTGCATAACGCGTGTGAGGAAAACTGATGCTTGCGTCAAGCCACCCGTCGCAAGTGACGCATAGAGTACTGTCGCCTCTCGCACCATTTGCACAGCAAAGAATACAAGTGGTGTCACAACAATACACAAGACAAACAACGTTGAAAGAAAAGCAGAAATACCCTTTCGGCCTCGCGTGGCGCTCACTATCTTTGTGTAGACAGGCTGAAACACTGTCGCTCCGACAAGCGCCAAAATACCCACATACAGAAATGGCTTAAAGATAAAGAATGTGAGCACAATAGCACCGACAAGAAGCGCAAAGAGGAAATAGAGTTCTGATTTTGGATACTGTTTCATTACTTACCTATTCTACCACGATACATGAAGAGTCTTACTTTCAACGATGTGCTCGGCCTCTTTTACACCGAGACTGTAATCAAAATCCCATCGTGGAGGAAGCGCAAAAACGTACGTAGTATTCCGTGCAATTTCATTTGCCTCAACAGGAGCAGCGCCAATTGCGAAGTCACCTTTCTGATACGAATTCCATTGGTTGATTGTAAATACGACCACAGGGATATCTTCATAGTGAGCGCTCGTCGTCCAAAGTGGATGACGAATCAATAATTTTGTACCAGATGTTGGAGCGCTACCATTCAACGGATTACCATCCCATGTGCTGGTAACAATTGAATATCCTTGCCAATCGAGAGGAAGTCCATACGTAAATCCAAACTCAGTGTTCGCATAGACCACAGGAAATTCGTCCGGATTCGCAATTTCACTCACTATTCCATTCGTGATATGTACATATTTCGAAACACCTTCTGAGGGAGCGGTCGTCATCGGATCACCTTGTTTACGATCTGCATAATTCACGACAATCATGCCGTTCTTAATTTCAGTTGTTTGTGGAGCGATACGATCACCAAGCAATATGGCATTTGTTCCCTGATATCCAGTCGCGGTCTTGAGTGCTCCAACGAGATAGTAGTAGGTGCCACTGCCCCCAGTATTTTGCGTAAGTAAAAATGCGACATCAGGCACTCCGTCATTATTCAAATCTCCAAATGCTTCATTCCCAAAATAACGCGTCGTAGTTGTTGCTGAACTCGAACCAATTGGTGTAATCGAAGTACCATCAACAAGAGTTACTGCCGTTCCTTCAATCGTATACGATGCATTTTTATAGGATGCTTGAGTTTGTGACGGCACGGTAGTGCGACGACTTGCCAAAAAAATACCAACCAGTACAGCCAAAACAACAAATATACCAACCACTTTAAACGAGTTCTTTTTCATTTGTTCATGATACGCTCTTCCACAAGAAAAGACCACCGCATAAACATGCGGT
>CAITQP010000009.1 GCA_903894565.1 uncultured bacterium | reverse complement strand
GTGAGGGATTTTTTGCGGGCGGACTTTATCTTCGGCTGTTGCTACGCATGAGATATTTATTGGGATTTTCGGATAGGTCGAGGAAATCATCACACACTTCTTTCAGTTTCATTGAGGAGGATTTTCCGAATGCGACGACTTCTACTTGGGTTCCACCATTCATCTGAAGATATTCGACAAGTGGGATGAAATCACCATCGCCCGAGGCGATAATGACGGTGTCGACTTTGTGCGCCATTTTGATCGCATCAACGGCGAGGCCAACGTCCCAATCAGCTTTCTTTGCACCACTTGAAAATACCTGGAGATCCTTCGTTTTGGTTTCGATACCGATTTTGGTCAGTGCATCAAAGAATGCTTTTTCATCCCCAGCCTCACTTGTGATGACATATGCGATTGCACGGATGAGCTTGCGTCCTGCGAGTGCATCCTTCAAAACTCCGGCGAAATTAACGTATGACTTATAAAGGTTGCGGGCACTATGATACAAATTCTGTGTGTCGATAAAAATAGCGACACGTTGGTCTGGGTGTTTTACGATACTCATAAAAAATACTTCCTACTTATTATTAAAAAATACAAACGACTTTTAAAAATGTGAACGTGCTTAGTGTAGCACAAAAAATGAGCACCTAAACAAAAATCCGGCGTGAGCCGGATTTTTGTTACTTGAGTTCGAGTTTCTTTACGACAGTTTCGTAGCGAGACTTGTTCTTTCGTTCGAGGTATTTAAGGTGTGTTCGGCGATCTGCAACCATCTTGAGGAGGCCACGGCGGGAATGATTATCCTTTTTGTGCTCCTTGAGGTGTTTTGCAAGTTCATCAATGCGTGTAGACAAAATCGCGACCTGAACCTCTGGTGAACCAGTGTCCTTATCATGAATTTGGTGCTTTTTGACGACTGCCTGCTTCTTTTTTGTCTTTAACATAGCTAGGGCAATAGTAGCATAGATTCTAAAATGATGCAAGTACCCCTCGTGCGCGGTGTGGGCGCAGGTATTTGCCGGGCGCAGTCGAGGACTGACCGAGCGAGCGGTTCGGAAGCACTGAATATAAACTACAAAAATCTATTACGTGAGCAAGATTTCGCAGACAAGACGGGCAACATACCTGCGCCCACACCGCGAACGAGGGCAATTTATCATTTTGCGACTCTTGTTTGCTATACTATATATACATGAGTACCGAGATTGAACGATTGAAGCGAGAATTTCTCGAATATATGGAGATTGAACGAGGTTCAAGTCTAAAAACTGTTGGTAATTATGACCGATATCTTACCCGACTGATCACTTTTTCAAAACTCACGTCACCCAAAGATATCACTGACGATGCAATTCGTGAATTTCGTCTACACCTCAATCGATCCCCCGGCGTCGCGGTCAAAGGTCAGTCACGCGGGACGATGAAAAAAAATAGTCAGAACTATCATCTCATCGCAACTCGCCGATTTTTGAAATATCTTATGAAACGCGGGATCACGGCGCTGTCCCCCGATCGTATCGAACTTGCAAAGGTTGGAGGGAGACAACTCGATCTTATGTCGAGCACAGAACTTACGCGATTGCTCGAAGCTCCACTCCAAGAACCTGATGCTTCAAAAAATGTTTCTGCACTTCGCGATAAGGCAATTCTAGAATTATTTTTTTCGACAGGACTTCGTCTTGCCGAGCTCTGTTCGCTCAATCGTGACCTCGATTTGTCCAAAGATGAATTCTCGATCCGAGGAAAGGGCGAAAAAGTACGTGTTGTGTTTCTATCAGAAAGTGCAAAGAGCGCAATTAAGTCATATCTTGCTTTGCGTAAAGATATGGATGAGCCAATGTTCGTGCAATTTTCACGCAACAAGAGTGTCTCGGATGGTGATCGCAATGAATCCGCGCGACTAACGCCGCGCTCCATAGAGCGTCTCGTCAAAAAATATTCGATCATAGCCGGTATTTCGCGCAAAGTAACTCCGCACATCTTGCGCCACAGTTTTGCGACCGACCTTCTCGAGAACGGCGCTGATATTCGTAGTGTACAGGTCATGCTCGGTCATGCAAATATCCAGACGACACAAATATATACTCATGTCACTGATAAGCAACTCAAAGAAATTCATAAGAAATTCCACAGCAAGAAATAGCGAGGTGTAGTAAAATAGAAAGATGGATTACCAAGATCAGAATACATATTTCGCTCGCGCATATCGCACCGGTACTGATCACTGGAGTCACATCCCGTTTACTCGTCGTGCACACGAGATTACCGAGCATCTTCCAAAAGGATCACTTGTACTTGATTTAGGAACAGGACGCGGACGACTCTTGTTTGATCTTGCCGGATTGGGGTACCGAGCGATTGGACTAGAGAATAATCCTGAACTTGTTGCTCGAGGTAATAATGCAATTTTACTTCGGGGTCAAGAGAAGGAACTTCGTTTTTTTGAAGGAGATGCGCTTGATATTCCTCTTGCGAATGACAGTTTTGATGGGCTTGTTGATATTGGGCTTCTTCATCATATTTCCCCTGAGGATTATACAATGTACGTGAGTGAAACAGCGCGTGTATTAAAAACAAACGGATATTTTTTTCTAGTTGTTTTGTCTAAGAATACCCCCGCCTTTTATTCATGGCACCCAGCAAAAGACGAAATTAGTGATTATGAATATGAACGAGTTCGCTATCATTTTTTTCATGATCAGGAATTGAAAGATCTTTTTGAAAAGAGTTTTGAAATTGTTGATTTCGCTCATGATTTGCCCTACGGATCAAAAGATGCAATATATACGGTGATGCTTCTCAAAAAAAGATGAAAATACTTTCGTGGAATACAAATGGCCTACGTGCTACTTTACGTGACAATCTCTTTTTCCCGCTTTTCGACAAAGAACAGCCGGATATTTTAGCACTCCAAGAAACGAAATGTGATCCTTCCCAATTACCAGATGAGGCTGTTCATATTGAAGGGTACCATTCATATTTCGCCGTTTCCACTTATAAAAAAGGGTATAGTGGCGTTGCCGTGTTCTCCAAGGAAGAACCTCTTAAGGTGGAATATGGTCTTGGCATCCCCCGTTTCGATGAACAAGGTCGTACACTCGTGCTTCATTTCAAAAATTTTGTTTTCATTAATTGTTATTTCCCGAATGGAGGCGGTGCTCCAGAAAAATTGCAGTATAAACTTGATTTCTATGATGCCTTTTTACAATTTACTGCAAAGCTTGCAAAAAAAATGCCTGTGCTTGTGACAGGAGATGTGAATGTTGCACACGAGGAGATTGATCTTGCTCGACCAAAAGAGAATAGAACTCATGTCGGCTTTTTGCCTGTTGAACGCGCATGGCTCGACGAATTTCTCGCGCAAGGATTCACTGATGTATTTCGTCATTTCTATCCAACCAAAACAGATGCGTATACCTACTGGGATCAGTTCACTCATGCGCGCTCAAGAAATGTCGGTTGGCGTATCGATTATTTTCTCGCCTCACAAAAGCTTATGCCCAGTGTCTTGTCTACCAGTATTCTGTCTGATTGGTATGGCTCTGACCACTGCCCAATATCTATAGTTTTAAAGTAGGGCTATACGTTTTGTGTTTCCCATAAAGTACGGAATACTTCGCGCATGTTGTGTGCAAGAACGGCGTCTCGAATTTCAACAAGATAGAATGGCCGCTCAGATGTTTGAATCATGGTTATGTAATCTCCCGTAACCCAAAGTGTTCCCGTGAAATCATTTTTCCCGTCCCAGAATCGAATTTGTCTTCGATCAATGTTTTGTGCGACCATATGTTTTTCAATAGTTGAATCGTTAGAAAAAAGTTTCAGATCAATTTCTTTGGGTGCATGCTTCCAATACCAGACGATCCATTTTTCGTAGTGTTCGACAAACGCGTGGTCCTGGAATCCCCACCAGGTTGTTTCATTTGTTGCGCTGAGACTTTCATTCCATCTCGGTACTGCATCAAATAAATATGATTCGAGTTCATCTCCCTCGATGAATCGTATTTTTGGGATGGAAAATGTTTTCGAGCCCGGGATATTTTTGAGGGCCTCTTTGAGACTAGTCATTGTTTCTTCTGTGCGCGCGAGCGCTTCGCGCTCGCGCGCAACTACTCGATCAAGCTCATTTCCCTCTCGTGCCACCCAATAGGCTACTTTTTCTCCCGTACTCTCCTGAATGAGCCCCTTAATCTTGAGTTCTGCGCATACACTATAAACCGTAGTACGGTTGATATGAGTGAGACGCGAAATTCTAGCTGTGGAGACTTTTCCTGACTCAACAATGGTTTTGTAAACCAGCCGCTGCTTATCATTGAGTCCAAGTTTCAATAGAATTTCGTCAAACATGGTCTAAGTGTATCTTTTGTCGAAAAATTGTCAACAGATTATACCTTTATATAATTTATATTTATATAAAATCGTGGCGGATTTGTTGTAAATAATTTGACGTAGTGGGTCTGAGTTCAGTATAATAGTGTCACTATGAACGAAACAAAGACATGCCAAAATTGTTCGAAGCAGTTTGTTGTTGATTCAGCTGATCACTCATTTTATCAAAAAATGAAGGTACCCTCGCCTACGTTTTGCCCTATGTGTCGCGCGCAACGTCGTCTCGCGTATCGTAATGAGCGCGGACTCTACAAACGTAAGTGTGATTTTTCTGGGAAAGACATATTTTCAATGTACGCGCCGGACTCCCCTGTCAAAGTCTACGAACGTGATATTTGGCTGTCAGATCAGTGGGACGCAATGGACTATGGCCGTGATATTGATTGGTCTCGTCCGTTGCTCGCTCAAATTCGTGAACTCATGCTCGAGGTTCCGTTTAAATCAAACAATGTTATTCGTGGATCCAAGAGTGACTATTCGAACAATGCGACTGACCCGAAAAATTGTTATCTCGTATTTAATACAACGAGCCCGGAAGATTCGATGTATGCAAATGGCGTGAATCATATTCGTGACTGTGTTGATGTCTCACATATTTCTCGATCAGAAACATGCTACGAAAGTTTTTGGCTTCAGTCATGCTACCGCACGCACTATTCATCACAGTGTGCTGATTCTTCAGATTTGTGGTTTAGCCGTGATTGCCAAGGATGTATGAATTGTTTTGGATGCGTAAATCTTCGCAAACAAAATTACTGTTTCTTTAATGAGCAGCTTTCAAAAGAAGAATATGAACAAAAAGTCAGAGAGTATCAACTGCATACTCGGGAAGGGTTACTTCGTGCAAAAAGCGAGGCCACAGAATTCTGGAGCAAGTTCCCGCTCAAGGAACATCAAGGGCTCAAGAATACAGACTGCTCAGGATCGTACGTGACAAATTCAAAAAATTGTCGAGATTGTTTTCTTGTGCGTGAGGGAGAAAATCTTCGCTACTGCCAATATCAACAAGAGACTCCTGGCACAAAAGATTGTTACGATTATTCCAATTGGGGTGATAGTGCAGAACTATTGTATGAGGCTGCAACATGCGGCACGAATGTGCAGAACTGTAAGTTTGCATGGATCAATCAAGAAAACACACAGGATACTGAATATTGTATGGCATGTACGCAAGGATGCGCAGATTTATTCGGATGTGTTGGTTTGCGCAAAAAACAATACTGTATTTTGAACAAACAATATACAAAAGAAGAATACGAAGCACTTGTTCCAAAAATTCGTGAGCACATGATGACTGTTCCCTATCTCGATAAAAATGGACGTGTCTATAAGTACGGAGAATTTTTCCCGAACGAATTCAGTCCGTGGGCATATAATGAAACACTCGCTCAAGAATATTTTCCACTCACCAAAGAACAAGCAGTTGCCGAAGGATATCGATGGCGTGATGCAGAGGACCGCGGGTATATTCCGACGCTGACCCTCGACAGTGTTCCAAAGAATATCACAGAGACACCCGATACAATCACGAAGGAAATCATCGAATGCGCACACAAAGGTACCTGTAACCAGAATTGTACGAAAGCCTTCCGCATCATTCCCGACGAACTCGCCTTCTATCGCAAAATCGGAGTACCTATTCCGACACTCTGCCCCGCATGCCGTACGATGGAACGTCTCAAAATGCGTCTACCGATGAGTCTCTACAAACGCAAATGTTCTTGTTCCGGAGCTCACTCAGATAATGGTGTATATGAAAACTCCGCAGCGCATAGCCACGGAAGTGTTTCATGTGAAAACCAGTTTGAGACAGGATATGATCCCGAATTGGGAGACATTGTCTATTGCGAGGCGTGTTACCAGCAAGAATCTGCCTAATTATTTTGTAACCCCATGTTTCGCGTGTAACTTTGCGACCTCCTCCTCTTCAAGTTCTTCTTTGGCTTCTTTGGCTTTTTCACCGAGCGCTCGGAGGTCGCTATCAGACAAAAGGTCCAATTCCCCTACTCTTGTGTCGAGATATGCACGATTGTTCTTCTTTGGGTCGTCGAGAACCTCCTCAAGGAGGGCGTGAAGCATCCAACCCATACGAGGTCCGGGTTTCATGTGTAACTCGTTCATGAGCGTGTTCCCGTCTATTGCGAGCTGCCCCACGGAGATTGGGTCGCGAAGGACTTCCTCAATCATAGCGTGATACTTTCGGAGTCTGTATGGAGCCTCCTTCTTTTTCATACCCACACGGTCGCATTCACGGATTTCCATGAGCGTCCAGATGTTCTCCTTCCCTACTTTGGCGACTACTCGACGGACGGCACTAAGCGATATCGTCTCTGTGTCCGAAAAGAACATGTGCTGACGGACAAGCTTTACAACTAAATCAGTCGTCTTTTTAGGGAATTTCATACGTTCGAAGATTTTTTGGGTCATTCTCGCCCCAACGACCTCATGTCCATAAAAGGTGTACTTCCCCTTCCCCCCTGCCTTTGTCCCATCCCACCGGCGTGTGCGAGGCTTGCCGATATCATGAAACAAGGCTGCAAGGCGTACCTCTAAGGTCCAACCCTTCTCGGCAGCATGCTGGAGCGCGTGCAAAAGATGCTCGTAAACATCGTAAATGTGCTCCCCTTTTTGCTCACATTTGATACCCTCCTCAAGTTCAGGGACAAAAAGCTTTAAAAGACCAAGCTTTTGCAACATTCCTACACCTACGGCTGGTTCAGATGACAGGATTATCTTTTCAAATTCATCACGGATACGCTCTGCCGATACCATTTTGAGCTTGTCTGTGTTCCCTGCTATAGCCAAAAGTGTTTCATGTGAAATGGAAAAGCCAAGCTGTACGGAAAATCGGACAGCTCGTAGCATACGGAGAGCATCCTCTGTGAGGCGTTCGACAGAATCTCCTACCGTACGAATGACTTTGTCCTTTAAATCCTCTTGTCCTTTATACAAATCGATCAAGTTTTCACGTGAAATGCTATACGCCATAGCGTTTATAGTGAAATCTCGACGCATAAGGTCGTCTTCTATATTTTTACTGAATCTTACCTCGTCTGGGTGGCGCGCATCACTGTATGTCGACTCTGTTCTGTATGGAGTAACTTCTACGGTATAAGAATTTTCTGAAGTTACATGTGTAACTTCAGAATTTGTTTCACGTGAAACAATAACTGCCACTGTCCCGAACTTATTCTCGTAAACTGTCTTTTCAAACAAAGGAACGATCTCCTCTGGGGTAGCATTTGTAGTTATATCCCAGTCCTTTGGTTCACGTGAAATCAGGAGATCACGAACGCAGCCGCCTACGATATATGCTTCGTAGCCGGCTTGTTCAAGTGTTTCTGTTACATGTGTAACATAGAAGGGGATTAGGCTTCTGTTGATCAATTCAGTTGTCTGTTTCATTTGAAACGTTTTGTGCACCTGCCAGGATTCGAACCTGGAATAACGGTTTCGAAGACCGTTGTGATATCCATTTCACTACGGGTGCAAAATTAATTAATAATTCTTTGCGATTATACGCTATTTTCGTCAATGTGCCAAATATTCTTTGAGAAATAAGGGTGGATATACAATTGCAAAATTCAGACAAAAAGGGTAGAATTGCTCGGTAGATTTTTGCGGCCATGGTTTAGTGGTAGAACACGTCCTTGCCAAGGATGAGACGGGAGTCCGATTCTCCCTGGCCGCACAAAGAATTTGTATTGGAACTATTTTGATTGAAAAAAGACACAGTTCCATCCTATAGGAATATCTGTGCAAAACTGTGGATAAAGGTGGGGACTGTGTGCATAAAGGACACCCCTCAATCGTGCTCGTATAGAAAATACGTTGATAAATAAGGATTTTATAAAGTACAGACTTTATAAAATCTGATGTGAATAAGTCACATATATATGCCGAAGATCTTTACATCCAAATCACAAAGGACGGGTGAGTTTGGAGAGCAAATCGCTGTCCGATACTTGCTACATAAGGGTTTTATCATTATTGAGCGGAATTACACTCGACCTTGTGGTGAAATCGACATTGTCGCTCGGCGCGGGCAGGTTTTGCATTTTATTGAAGTGAAATCGAAGACGGGAACTATTCCTGAAGCAATTTCGCGTGAAGGAGAATATAGTCCTCTTGACGGTATGCATACAGAAAAAGTGAGGCGTTTGCGTAAGATCATCATGAAGTATCTTCTTGAGAAGTGTTGGAAAGGGAAGTGGCAGTTTGATCTTATTACTCTCTGGCTGAATCCTCACGCTCGGCAGGCACAGGTTAAATATCTAGATAACATTATTTTATAAGCAAAAAATTGTATTTCTTTCAAAGTACTGGTATAGTGTTTCGGTGCTACGGGGCGTAGTATATCGGTAGTATGCGTGTTTTGGGAACACGAGGGCCGAGTTCGATTCTCGGCGCCCCGACAATTTTGAAGTAAAAGTGCTATGATTTGAGTATTACTATTGCTAATACTTTTATTTGTTATGAAAAAAGGAGCAATCGCATTGGTACTGTTTGTCATACTTGTAGCTATTTCACCAAGAGTTGCTTCCGCAAAATGGTGGAATCCCTTTTCTTGGTTTCAAAAGAGCTCAAGTTCTAATTCAAGCGATAGTACTGTGAATAAAATCGTTGTCGTTCCTGACTCTGAGATTGATACGAATCCAGAAAACGATGCACATTTACAACAAGGTATTTCGAATATGAGAGCCCAAGCTGAAATGTATAGTGAAAAAGCCCAGGGTACGTATCAAGGACTTTGTTCTATAGGTACTACGCTGACTCAGCTTGGGAAGGATGGTGTGAGCTGTACGGCAACGAATACTGCGTGGGCAGCCTCGGTACGATTGAGTACTGGGGTATACCTCTGCGCCGATTCGTCGGGCGCTACGACCCGTTCATCCGCTGCGCTCGCTCAAGGTTCGACGACATGTCCGACTGCTCCGTTGATGGGGACAGATTCGAGTATAAAAAACGCTGGAAAGACTGTAACGGCAAAAGTAGGGGACACAATACAAGTTCGAGGAATTACCGCAAAGATAATGGGAGTTGAGGAGGATAGCCGTTGTGCAGAAGGCGTTCAGTGTGTGTGGGCTGGCACAGTAAAAGTAAAAGTGCACGCATCATACGGTGTACTTTCGAAAAACATCGTGCTTGCGCTCAATGATCCGTACACAGTACAGAATCACGAGGTTACATTGACGGACGTCACACCAAGCAAGAAAAAAGGATCTCTGATATTTCCATCGGAGTACACGTTTACATTTTCGCTTCGTTAGAATAGCCCAACAAAATATCGTAAGACCCAAATTGGTGCGGGATAGGAGAGTCGAACTCCTCACCACAGTTTGGAAAACTGTTGTTTTACCGATAAACTAATCCCGCGCTTCCGCTTAGCGGTTGCGGAGAGAGATGTTCTTTCCAGCGACCTTCTTTGCGTGTTTCTTGTGTGCCTGCTTTTTCTTTTTGTTCATACCTGTAAGAGATTAGCAAAATATAGACAAATAGTCGAGCCCCCATGCTACTATTGTATGTATGAATAAGAAATCAACTTTTTTAATACTTGTTTTGCTGTTGGTTATTGCTGGAGTACTTACGTATAAAAACCGTGGAGTTATTGTAAAAAATATGCCTGTTGTTTCGATTCAAGAAGCAGGAAATGGGAAAATCGAGACTCTTGCCGTCGGACAGAAATTTACTGTGACGCTTCCAAACCCAGGAGATGGTGGGTATCAGTTTGATAACCCAGAATATGATACTTCGCTTGTTCACCTTGATGGTCACACACACGCATCACCACAAACAAGTGCGCCAATGGGGGATTTTGGTATTGATACGTGGAATTTTAGTGTCCTTAAGTCTGGTACAACGGATCTCGTGATCTCATCGAGTCGCTCATGGAATGGAGAGAAAGGTAATATTTTTAAGACAGCGCTCCTGATAAAGTAGTTTCTTTTGTTTTTAAAAATAGTCTAATAGGCAACAAAAAAGCCCGGCTGATAGGCAACCGGACTTTTTTGTTTTTTGGAGTCGCTCCGAGTTAAGTTACTTAACTGCGTCCTTGAGCGCCTTGGCTGCGCGAAACTTTGGTACCTTCATCGCTGCTACCTTGACCTGCTCTCCAGTTTTTGGATTGCGAGCCATTCGAGCTGCACGATGCTTGACTGAGAAGATTCCGAGACCTGCGATTGAAACTTCACCGCCCTTTTTGAGGGTGTTAGTGACAGCTTCAATCAAGCCGTCTACGACTTCCTCAGCCTGTACCTTTGTACCGCCAATCTTTCCATGAACCCAGTCAACAAGTGCTGCTTTATTCATATGATTGACTTGTACACGCGCGGGCGAACCCACACGGGCACAAAGCTAAGTCGACTTTGCTAGTAATACTCTCTGAGCTTTAAGCACGAGGCTTAAAACTAAGGTTATTATAGCCTCTGTATCGATTTTGGCTATAGTTTACAAGGGTTGTACGGCATTTTGCGTAAAAAATCCTTATTTTTCAATGTATTTTACAAAAAAACGAATTTGTGTTGTTTATTATTCTACCGAAATTGATTTCCAAATGATCTCAAACATTTCTTTGTGGAGGGAAACGATACTTTTGTTCTCAATCACGACTGTCATATAGGGCGGAGTGAGTTCGAGCGTAATTAATTTTTCAGGAAGGAGGACTGTGTCAACGTTGAGAGCGTTTGTCGTGGGCAAAATTTTGATTTCTTCATTGAAATTGCGCTCGAGTTTTTTGTGTTCGCGCGCGAGGGGGGAGTCTTGAAAGAGCATGCGTGTTTTGATCGGAAGTTTTGCACGGTCTTCAATGTATGAGAGCGCAAAATTTGGGTCGAGGTTGTACCACTTCTCTTGGTTGGTGATGACGAGATAGTCTTCGTGCGGGCGGATTTCCTTGAGTGTATCTCGGTAGATGTCCTGCATTGCTGATATTCCCGTGTAATACTTGATGACGCTTTCGACACCTTTTAGATTATAGAGCGCCTGGAACTCAGGCAGAATTTTTGAAAATGCATTTTTGCGACGTTCAAGCATGATTTCGAGACGTTCAGGATTTTCAGCTACATAGAATTGCTTGAGGCCTTTGAGCTCAATGCGTATGAGGCCTTTTTCCTTGAGTGAATCGATGATGCCATAGATAGTCGTGCGCTTGATATTCGTTGCGCGTGCGATTTTGAGCACGCTCGTGACCCCGAGTGAGAGGGTAGAGAGGTACACATTCGCCTCATCCTCTGAGAGCCCGATCTCCTTCAAAATGCTTAAAAGTTTGTCATTTTGCATATTATGTCGATTATTTCGACAACATAAGTATATTATTTTGTAGGACTATTTGCAATATTTTCATACAGATGACGACATATATGACAGAAATTTGAATGTGTTGCATAATTTAATTAAATATATGTTTTTAACACTAAAAAAAACGATTTTATGTCTAGTTTTCAATTGCATTTTTTCCGAAGCGTAGAGGTGGGCTTTAAAAGCTTTTCTCTTACTAATCGTAGTGAGATGCAAGATATTGGCTCGATGAACGGGACGGACCTTAAAGAGGCCCTGAAGGATTTCGGAAGAAATCGAGGTGCAAACAAGTGTTGTTTTACGCCTTTGCACGGCAGTACAACTGTTAGGGTTTGGTCTGTTGAATACTTCAGAGATTCACGGTCTATTCTTTGTTGCTTATTAAATATCGAGAGCGAAAACAGACAGTACGTGGCCTGTTCAGATTATGAATTTACTATCACTTTTTAAGGAAACACATTGAAGGAGAACGGAACAGCCTAATCGTAAAATGTTCCACAATTTTTTTGCTAGTGAATAATTTCGCTAGCACTGTCGCAAAGTGAATGCTTTGCCTGATGAGTCCAAAAGGACGAAACAGATTATTGAATAAAAATAGGAATATTCGAGTTTAACGCAGCGGGGTTTATTTTTTTGTCGGGTATTTCGTCAACAATATCTCCTTATATAATAAGACTTATTATATAAAAATATCTATTATGACGACATATATGACAAAAATTGGAATTCATTGGATAATATATGCAAGACGAAATGGTTCGTTTTTTAAAACAATTTTATGAAGCAGTTTCTTGTTTTTGGTCCATTTGGCACACTTTTCTTCTTGATGGCTATGCCTGTAGATATAGTAAAGAATTATAGGAGCCAGAAATACTCAAGCGGATCACTAGTTGCTTGGGTGCTTAGGATCATCGGGTACTCCGTGTTTGGAATATATTTGCTTGTAAAAGGCGAGTATGTAGCTGGAGCCGCACAGTTTGTCGGCCTCATCCTTGCGAGTATCATCGTGATACAGAAATTTTTGTATCAAGGAAAACAGGACAGCCTAATCGTAAAATGTCCTACAGTTTTTTGCTAGTGAATAATTTCGCTAGCACTGTCGCAAAGTGAATGCTTTGCCTGATGAGTCCAAAAGGACGAAACAGACTACTCAATAAAACTTATATGATACTTACATTACTTTTTGGTTCGCTTGTTGTGTTTGCGCTTTGTTCAGGTGAAGGGAATCGTAACCCAAATGATTTTCATTAAAAAAAATAACAGTATAATTACTAGATCAAATATATGGAACAAAATAATTGTCAGAAATGTAAAAAGGATTTCGTTGTTGAAGCCGAGGATATGAATTTCTACGAAATGGTTGGTGGAGTGCCTGCGCCAACATTTTGTCCGGAATGTCGTTTTCAACGACGTCTCTCATTTCGCAACGATCGTACTTTGTACAAACGTACGTGTGAGATTTGTAAGAAGGATGTGATTTCAATATATCGGCCGGATTCGGTAGAAGGGAAAGCGCGGCAAAAAGTCGTGTGTCAGAAATGTTGGTGGAGTGACGACTTTGATCCGAAAGCCTACGGGCGCGATTATGATTTTTCGCGACCGTTCTTTGAACAGTATCGTGAGCTCATGAACGAGGTTCCTTTTGTTGCGAATTTCGTCGTTGATGAATCGCGCATGGTGAATTCTCCGTACAACAATATGGTGCTTGATTTACGAAATTGCTACATGATGTTTGACTCTGACTTTAATGAGGACTGTTCATACGGATGCGAAGTGGAGCGATCAAAAAATTGCGTGGATAACAATCTGATTGATAAATCAGAAATGTGTTATGAGTGTGTGAATGTACAAAATTGTTACCGCACATTTTATAGCGTTGATTGTGAAAGCTCGAGCGATATTTGGTTTTGTCGAGATTGTACAGGGTGTACGGATTGTTTTGGTTGCGTGAATTTGCGTAAACAATCATATTGTATTTTTAATGAACCGATGGGGACCAAAGAGGCGTATCAAGCGCGACTCGCCGAGATGGGTATTACGTCGCGTGCACAGATTGATGCATTAAAGCCACAGATCAGAGAGATGTGGGATTCATCACTGAAGAAATATATGCACGAAAAACAGTCGGATGATATTTCTGGAGACTATATTTATAATTCGCGAAATGTGAACGAAAGTTGGATTGTTCAAGAAGGATGGAACGTAAAATATTCTCAGTATCTTATTGCATCTGGCGCAAAAGATTCATACGACTTCACACAGTTTGGAGACAGGTCGGAATTGCACTACGAAGTCTTGCAAGGTGGGGGAGGTAGTTCTCGTGTACGATTTTGTTGGTTTGCCCCAAATGAAAACCAAAATCTTGATTATTGTATGCAGGTCATGACAAGTCACGATATGTTCGGGTGTATTGGCATGCGCAAATCTGAATATTGCATTTTGAATAAGCAGTATTCACCTGAGGAGTATGAGAAAATCCGTTCAGCAATCATGGCTCAAATGATGGATATTCCATATATCGATACACAAGGAGCTGAGTATCGATATGGAGAATTTTTCCCAAGCGAGATTTCGCCATTTGCGTACAACGAAACATCGGCGCAGGAATTCTTTCCGCTCACGGCGTCGGGCGTTTCAGATTTTGGATTCGTATGGCACGAACGCGAGGCACGAAACTATTTGCCAACTATTCTCACTAGTACACTCCCTGATTCGATTGCTGAAGTCGGTGATGAAATAACAAAAGATATTATTGAATGCGCGAACAAAGGTGATGCGACAAAAAATTGTACGACGGCATTTCGTGTTGTACCAGACGAACTTGGGTTTTATCGCAGATTTGATATTCCGCTTCCCTCAAAATGTCCAAACTGTCGTCACGCTGAACGCATGGAGTATCGTAACAAGCCCACATTTCGAACAAGTATGTGTTCGCACGAAGGGTGCACTAATGAATTTCTGACTGCATATAAGGTTGGAACTCCGAACGTATACTGTAAGGAGCATTACTTACAATATGTTTCGTAAAAAATATTCGTGGAATCGTATGGTTGTGAGTTCGGGGTGGAAGCAGGTGGCGAGATAAAATGTGGTGGATGTCTTTTGCTCGCACGCTACGATCTCGTCATTGTTCTCGGCAAGAATTGTGACATTTTTCTCGATCGATTTGATGCGCGGCGCGCGGATAAATACTGCATCCATTTCTCCGAGTGCCGTCATCAATTTCGTTTCGAATGAATCTGTCTGGCGACCATATGCGTTGCGGTCGATTTCGATATTCATGAGTTCGAGTGTTTTCTGACCATCACTTTTATTTCCGATATTCTTTGCGAGCATTATTGCACCAGCGCAAGTACCAAAGATATTGGGGATTTTTTTTATGTCGCACCACATGCCTTCGCGTTCGCAGAGTTTTTGGAGTGTGGGAGATTCTCCGCCAGGAAGAATGAGCGCATCAATTGTCGAGAGTTCTTCTTTTGTGCGGACTTCGATCACAGTGACTTTTTGGCGCAATTTTTTTGCGGCCTGTTCTGTCGCTCGTTTGTGCTCAATGACATCGCCGTGGAAGGCGAGTATGCCGATGGTCAAATGTTTCATGACTAGATTTTTTGGAATTTTTATTCGCAAGAGATTTTAGTTTCCACGGTTTGCCATCTTTACGGCAAGCGTAGACATTTCGTCTCCTTTCATTGCGACGCCGAGACCTTCACTGGCTTCAGCGATTTTCTTTGCGTCGGTAAAATGCGCTACAGCGTCCACGATAGCTTTCGCACGTTTTGCTGGTTCTCCACTTTTAAAAATTCCTGAGCCAACGAAGACTCCGTCGACGCCAAGCTGCATGCAGAGAGCGGCGTCTGCCGGTGTTGCAATCCCGCCTGCGGCGAAGTTCACTACCGGCAGACGCCCGAGCTTAGCCACTTCTAATACAAGTTCAACTGGTACGCGATATTCAGTTGCAAGTTTTTTTAAGCCGGCCGAATTCTTTTTTTTCTGAAGAGTTACGAGAACTTCGATTTCCGAATTCATTGTCCGAATATGTTTCACTGCCTCGACAATATTACCGGTGCCTGGTTCGCCTTTGGTACGAATCATTGCGGCGCCTTCATTGATGCGACGAAGTGCCTCTCCAAGATTCTTAGCGCCACATACGAACGGCACGGTGAAACCAGATTTTGCAATATGAAATTTCTCATCTGCTGGAGTGAGTACTTCACTCTCGTCAACGTAGTCAACACCGAGCGTCTCGAGAACCTGTGCTTCGACGAAGTGTCCAATGCGGCATTTTGCCATGACGGGAATCGTGACAGCTTTTTGAATTCCGCGAATCATTGAGGGGTCGCTCATTCGGGCAACACCACCTTCAGCGCGAATATCAGAGGGAACACGTTCGAGTGCCATGACGGCGATCGCACCCATTTTTTCAGCAATTTTTGCTTGTTCAGGATTTACTACATCCATGATTACTCCGCCTTTCAACATCTGTGCCAAACCTCGTTTCACGGTATCTGTGCCTTTTTTCATGAGTATGAATGGTTACACGATAATAATATAGGGCGAGTGTAGCACCTTTTTAGCTTTTGTCCCACAAGAGCTCAAACATGACCTTTTGGGTAGTGATCATTGTTTCATTTTCGATAACAAGGGCGACAAGCGGTTGATGAAGTTGAAAGATAACAAGCTTGTACGGTGTGATGCAGAGGTCGACGTGGATGTTTGAGTCAGGCGGGAGTATCTTTACGACTTCGTTGAAATTACGCTCATATTTTTTGCGTGCTTGTGCCTCAGGTGAATCGACAAAGAGTACTCGTCGATCGACACGTTTTTGCGAAAAAATTTCCACGTGCTCTTTGCGAAAATAGTTGTCATCGATTGCTTCCCATTCGGCTGTGTTTGAAACGACATAGTAGAAATCAGTTGGTTTGAGTTCGTGTGCAAGATCGCCGTAAAGATTTTTGATGGCGGAGAGTCCCTCGTAATACTTGATTGTACTTCCAGAACCTTTTAGGTGGTATTTGCTCTCAAGCTCTGGGAGAAGTTTCGTAAGCGCCTCGCGTTTTCGAGAGAGTGTATTCTCGAGGCGGTCGGGATGCTCGGGGGAGAAGAGTGTTTTTAAGCCATGGATCTCTTTTTTCATGAGTCCTTTGTGTTCAAGCGCCTCGACGATCTCGTATACAGTCGTGCGGTTCACGCCAGACTGGTTCGCAAGCTTTAGTATTGTGGTCGGGCCGAGCGAAAGAGAAGCGAGATACACAGTCGCCTCGTTTTTCTCGAGACCGAAGTCTGTGAGAGAATCGATGATTTTTTGGTCGTTTCGCATAATCTGTTGGAAAATCCTACAACATTTATACTATATAAAATATGGTTTTTTGTCCATATATAAAGAATTTGTTGACAAATATGACAGAAAAAGCAAACCGTTGGATAATGTAGGAAATAATTTCACATTCAAAATATGTAACATGGAAAAACGTCATCCATTAGTATTTATTCTCATTTTGGTAGAGCTTGGCCTTGTTGTACTTTCTACAGGATATTTAGCACCAACAATACACTGTGTTATTGCGACAAAGTCCTTGTGTCCAAGTGTGCATTCGGTGAAGATAAATTTATTCTTGCTGTTATTGATCTATGTCCATAATTTTTCTGCCAATCCTCGTAAATTATGGAAGCCCATTTTTGATAAGATTTTCGATCAAATAATGACGGTCCTACTCTGCCATCTACTGGCCAGTGAACTATTTTGGTGGCTTGATGCAGTTTATAGATATAGTTTGGCGATGGTATTTGTAATAACTGGGACATGTATATTATGGCTGCTCCGAAAGTATAATCTTTTGTGGTGGTTGGCTCATCGGAAATGATGAGCCCACTATTTAGTCCACGAGTGTCGCTCGCGGGTTAATTGTGAGATAATCAAAAAATATATGGAGACACGAGTGTGCCAAAACTGCAAAAATGATTTTGTTGTTACATCTACTGACTTTGATTTTTACGGAAAAATGAATGTGCCAGCGCCAACGTTTTGTCCCGATTGTCGATTGCAACGTCGTCTTTCATTTCGTAATGAACGCTCTCTTTATAAGAGACCATGCGATATGTGTGGTGTGAGTACGATTTCGATGTACGATCCAGAAGCAGGGATTACGAGTTATTGTGGTGAGTGCTGGTGGAGCGATAAATGGGACGCGACGACATACGGAAAGGAATATGATTTTTCAAAATCATTTTTTTCCCAACTCGCAGAGCTTATAAAAAAAGTTCCGTATCAGCATCTTGCTGTTAGCTACAAAACACTTGAGAATAGTAGTTTTACAAACATGAACCATGCATTGAAAAATTGTTATTATCTTTTTAATTCTGATTATAACGAGTCGTGTATGTATGGAGAAGAAGTTGAGCGTTCACGTGATTCAGTCGATGTGACAATGATTGAGGGTACACAGATGGGGTATGAAAGTTTGAATTGTAATAAGTGTTATGAGATATATTATTCTGTCGACTGCGAGAGTTCACATAATACATGGTTCTCAAAAAATCTTTCAGGATGCTCGAGTTGTTTCGGGTGTATCAATTTGCGTAATCAGTCATACTGTATTTTCAACGAGCAGTTTAGTAAAGATGAGTATGCGGAAAAAATAAAAGAATTTAACCTTGGCTCGCATTCATTCGTGGCTGACATGAAAAAACAGGTTCGAGATTTCTGGTTACAGTTTCCGCATAAATATATGCACGGTTTACAAAATCTGAATTCAACTGGCGATTATATTTACAACTCAAAATTTTCCGACAATTCGTTTATCGTGAATGAGTCTGAGTATTGTAAGTATTGCATGTGGCTCATAATTAAGGGGAATAAAGAGTGCTATGATTTTACTCAATTTGGTGAAAATACCGAACGCGTCTATGAATCATTAACATGTGGGAAAAATATTAGTGACATTATTGGTTGTGTGAATTCTATCGAAGCACGGGCGTTACGATATTGTTTGTACTTATTCAACAATAATAACAATTGTTTCGGATGTGTCGGCCTTCGGGGTAAACAGTATTGTATTTTGAACAAGCAATATTCAAAAGAGGAATACGATGAACTGATCCCAAAAATAATAGAACAGATGAAAATGATGCCTTATATCGACTCGAAGGAGAGGGGATACTCCTACGGAGATTTTATGCCGATTGAAATCTCACAATTTGCGTACAATGAAACCTCAGCTCAAGAATTTTTCCCGATAACAAAAGATTTTGCTGAAGGAAACGGTTTTCCATGGAAAAATCGAAAAATTAAAAATTATGAAATCACACATTCTCCGGAAGAATTACCGGATGATATTCTGGAAATAGATGACGATATTGTATCTGCGATTATAGGCTGTGCTCATAAAGGGGAATGTAATGATCAGTGCGCTACCGCATTCCGTGTCACAGCACAGGAATTACAGTTTTATCGCGCTCATAGTTTGCCACTTCCAAGACTTTGTCCGAACTGCCGTCACTACATGCGCGTAGTTGATCGTAACCCAAACAAGCTTTGGCACCGTGCATGTATGTGTGAGAATAGCCACCCTCATCACGAAGGAAAGTGCTTGAATCAATTTGAGACTGCATATTCACCGGATCGTGCTGAGCTTGTGTATTGCGAAGCATGTTATCAAGCAGAAGTGATTTAGTTTTTTTGATTCCACAAAAGTTCGAAGAGTCCACGCTGAGTTTCTGCTAGTGCTTCGCTTTCTGTAATGAGGACAAAAATATCTTTGTTGAGCGAGAAGCTCATGACCTTGTTTCCGACGATGAGCTGATCGAGAGCACCGATGTGGCCACGATCGCCCATATACTTTACTTTGCAGTATTTGCTGTGATCCTTTTGCATGTGTTCTACCCATGCGCGAGCCGGCCCTCCGCCAAATGTGATTTCACGAATGCGTGGGTCGCGAATACTTCGTACAAGTTTGTCGTATTCTTTGAGGACTTCGGGAAATTTTTCGAGCACACGTTCAATGTCGCTGATCCAGAGGCCTTCCTTGTGTTCAGAAAGTAAACTAAATGCTTCACGGTATGCCTTACGAACGCCTTCGATACCTTCAAACATTTCAATCTTTGGTTTGGTTGATTCCGATTTGTAACGAGCAAGGAGTTCTGGCATTACGTCGCCGACTTGGTCCATACGAAACTTTGTCAGTTCGGCGAGACGACGAGGATGTGCAGGCATATAGATTTTTTTCTTACCCTTTTTGACGGACGAGGCGAGACCAACGAGCTCGAGTTCTTCGACGATGAGGTAGGTGGTAGGGCGCTTCTGGTTCGCACGCTTCGAAATTTCTGTCATTGATGCCTCACCAAGCTCAAGGAGAGCGAGGTATACGTCGGCCTGCTTCTTGGAGAGACCGGTTTTTTCGAGGATGGTTGTGAGCTCTATGGGCATGTCAAAAGTATACCTTTTGGGCTATATTTATGTCAAGAATTTTGACGAAATAATATCACATGTTTAAAATAAGCTTTATAAATAAAGGGTATTTTAGAATCAGAATGTAGAGTATTTTGACGTTACTCTCAAATCATTTTATTATATGCATAAATTAATTCGTTATGAACAGAATAATGTTAGTAATCGAGGATAAGCTCGATCAAGCAAAACTGGCCCAAGAGGCAGTACTTTCTTCCGGTTGCTTCCCGGTAATTGCTCACAATTTGGCTGATGGACTTCGCCTGTTACAGGAACTCAAAGATCAGCTCGTTGGAGTTGTAACGGATATGCATTATCCGTCGATGAACTTAAACGATCATGATGCAGACAAGCCAAACGGGTTGAGCATGGTCGCTCAGTGTGTTGAGTACAATATCCCAGTTTCAGTGTGTACTGATGTGGATCACCACTATTGTGCATATGTAGAAGCTCCGATACGAATGCTCGCGACTCACCAGAAGTATAAGTATGGACGTATTCCTTTTTCTCTTGATCGAAAAGATTGGAAGAAATCGGTTGCGGAATTGCTGGGTCTTGGTTGTGCATTCGAACGAGTGTCAAAACTAGATTCGACAAAAATTGTTTTTGTCGAAGAGAAACACATGTTGGGTCCGATTGAGGGGTATGACAGCATTAGTGTTGTGCATAGCGACGCTTTTCGGATTATCTCAATAGTAATGCCCTCATACATTGTGTGTCTTGTCGAGTCTGGGGTAAGTGCTGAGCGGTGGGCTCAAACTGAGCGACGTTATGGAGATTTGAAGCGCTCGCTTCTCCCTGGTCAAAAATTGATTCGGTTCGGTTTTACAAAACCGAAGGACTTACAGGAGCAACACTTGCAGCTCCCGTTCACTCCCGAACAATTGCGTGAGTTGCTGTGATTACATGGGCTATCTATAAACCAATTTATAGCCCTCACTTTTTAGTTCACAAGAGTCACTTGCGGATTAATTGTGAGAAATAATAGCTAATAGCAATATATGATTATCATTCCAATGATTTTGTTTGTGGTTGTGTGGTACATGTGCACGGAGTCGGCGGGTAGTACTGGGTTTGATTTTCATTAGGAGGCGCGTGTGAGATAATACAAATACTTAAATTATATGGAAACAAAAAACTGTCAAAATTGCCACCTTGATTTCGTCATCGATGAACGCGACCAAAATTACTATAAAAAGATTGATGTTCCGCATCCCACATGGTGTTCGAAATGTCGCTTCGAGCGCCGCATGTCTACACATAATGTGTGGAGTGTATACTGGCGGAATTGTGCAAAATGCGAAAAGCGCACACTTTCCATGTACAACAAAACTGTTCCAATCGAGGTGTATTGTAACGATTGCTGGTGGAGTGATGAGTGGGATGGAACTGAATACGGAATGGAATACGATCCGACTCGAAACTTCTTTGAACAGGTCTATGAGCTCTCACGGAAGACACCGTGGGTGGCACAAGAAGTTCTTGCGCCGACAATGGTTAATTCTGAATTTTGTAATGGAGCATCGTATTTGCGTAATTGCTACCTAACATTTTGGGCAGATTATTCTGAAAATGTTTCTAATTCGTCAGTCATTCTTGAATTGAAAGATTCGACCGATTGTCTTCGTGCACGTGAATCCCAGCTTTGTTCAGAATCTATCGGCATCAACAAATGTTACCGAACATTTTATTCAGAGGAATGCGATGCTTGCACGGATGTTTGGTTTTCACGTAATTGTTACAATTGTACCAACTGTATTGGTTGCGTGAATGTACGAGGAGCTTCATATATGATTTTTAATGTACAGTATTCAAAAGATGAATATATGCAGAAACTTGCTGAATTTGGCTTTGATACACACTCGGGAATCGAGGCAATGAAATCATCAATCAATGAATTTTGGCACACACTGCCATATCGTGAATATACGGGAAATTCAATGAATTTGAATGTTACTGGGGAATATATTTTTGAATCAAAAAATTCCGAAGATATGTATCTTTGTACAAGCGCCGAAGATTCTCGGTATTGTCAGTTCATCACTGTCCCCTCAGCGAAAGAATGTTATGACTATTCAGGTTGGGGTGCGGGTGCTGAGCGAATATACGAGTCACATTCTACTGGAGAAAATGTCGCAAATATTCGGTTTTCCTATTGTACGTACACTGATTGTCTCGATGTTGAATATTCATGGTGGGTGATTTCTGGTAAACAAAATTTTGGTTGTGTGAATTTGAAACGCAAAAAATATTGCATTTTAAATAAGGAATATTCAAAGGAAGAATATGAGAAATTGCGTGGAGAAATAATTGCTGATATGAAGAAAAATCCTTATGTTGATGAGCTGGGAAGAACATGGACATACGGCGAGTCCTTTCCTCTTATGATGAGTCACTTTGGATATAACGAATGTTCAGGGAGTAAGTATGCTTCGAAGACGAAAGAACAGGCTCTCTCTGAAGGATATAGTTGGTATGACGATGAGCCGGTGCAGCATTCTGTGACGCTTCTATCAAAAGATCTTCCAGAAACAGTGGCTGGTATCGATGACTCAGTTTTACGTGAGATTATTGGTTGCGTAGAATGTGGACGTGGTTATAAGATCGGACAACTTGAGCTTGCACTTCTTCAAAAAATGCAGTTGCCGTTACCTCACACATGCCCGTCTTGTCGCCAGAATGCCCGTTTTGAGCGGTTGAACCCACCCGAGCTCTGGGACAGAAGTTGTGCGAAATGTTCAGGACCAATCAAGACCGCGTTTTCTCCGGAGGGTACAGAGACCGTGTATTGCGTGAGTTGTTACCAGCAAGAATTCGTTTAGCCAAGGATTTTTCTATCTTGTGCCCATATATGGCATACTATGAGTATTGATTATGGAAACAAAATTGTGCCAAAATTGTAATCACGAATTTGAAATCACGGAAGAGGATGCTCATTATTATAAAAAAATACGAGTCCCTCATCCTTCGTGGTGTTCGGAATGTCGCCGAGTGCGAAGGTTTTCGTTTCAAAATACGTGGAATCTTCACTGGCGCAATTGTGACAAGTGTGGCAATCGAACGTTATCCTTGTACTCTCCAGAGCAAGAGCTCACCGTGTATTGTCAGCCATGCTGGTGGAAGGATGACTGGGACGGCACTGAGTACGCGATGGATTACGATCCGGCGCGACCATTTTTGGATCAGCTCAAGGAGCTTGCTCGAAAGACACCATATTCTGCGCTTACGAGTTTGTATACCAGTTTAAAAAACTCAGATTACTCGAACGCGCTTGCTTGGAGTAAAGATTGCTCGTTTGTTTTTTGGGCGGACTTTTGTGAAAACGTATATAATTCATCTCTTCTCAACACACTTAAAAATAGTGCCGACTGCATTCGCGGATTCGAGTCAGAATTGTGTTATGAATCAATCGGTTTTGAAAAATGTTATCGAACATTTTATTCCGAAGAATGCGATAACTGTGTTGACGTATGGTTCTCGCGCAATTGCTATAACTGTACGAATTGTATCGGTTGTGCAAATTTGCGCGGAGAATCAAATTGTATTTTTAATGTGAAATATAGTCATGAAGAGTATATCGCTCGAGCAGCCGAGATGCGCCTCGATACTCGTTCGGGTATTGATGCTCTCCAAAAAAAAGCAGACGTATTTTTTTTGACCGAGTCGTATCGTGCATATCACGGGAGTCCGCTTAATGTGAACGTATCAGGAGAATATGTATATGAATCAAAGAATTCTCACGAAATGTATATTGCAAATGGCGCCGAGGATTGTAAATGGGTTGAGTTCATCACAGTACATTCGGCGAAGGACTGTCGAGATTATTCTGGATGGGGAAATAACGCCACAGAGATATATGAGGCTGTGACCGTTGGCGAGAATGCGAACTCTGTTATGTTTGCACTCGAATGCTGGCCGGATGTTATGAATTTGCAGTATTGTATTTGGAACACAGCAGGGAAGAATAATTTTGGTTGTGCAAATTTGAAACGCAAACAACACTGCATTTTGAATAAAGAATATACAAAAGAAGCATTTGAAATACTACGTGCGCAGATTATTGAGGACATGAAGGTTCGACCGTACGTTGACGCACTCGGGCGAACATTTCCGTATGGAGAATTTTTCCCGCTTGAGTTTAGTAACTTTCCGTACAATAAATCAAATGCAATGCGGTTCTTCCCAAAGACGAAAGAGCAGGCACTCGCCGAAGGGTATACGTGGAGTGACGCAATCGCTCCGGTTGTTGCGAATTCAATTGACGGGGAATTGCTCCCGCAGACGATCAAAGAAGTCGACGAGACTATTTTGAAAGAAGCGATTGGCTGTATTGAATGTGGCCGTGCATATCGAATTGCAAAAATGGAATATGATTTGTTGTTAAAAATGAATCTTCCGCTTCCACGATTGTGTTTGAAATGTCGTGAGAATCGACGCTTTAAGCGAATGAATTCACCGAAATTATGGGATCGTCATTGTGCAAAATGTGGAACTGACATACAGACTGCATATAATCCAGAGGGACCAGAAATAGTCTACTGTGTGAGTTGTTATCAGCAGGAGTTTGTGTAAGTGAAAAATGGCAGACCCCTACTTAAGGTCTGCCATTTTTAATATTGAGTCGCACCGATTACACTCGAACTTCTTGCCATACGATTTCTGTACACTTGAAGTATTCTTTTGTGAAAGCCACTGCTTTCTCGTTGTCGAACGGCTTACAAGTATACGCATCAACTGAGACGAGACATTGGTCGGCTTTGCCTGTGACACTACTTGAACCAGTCGTTATCGCAGGATACGTGTATACATGTACACCTGATGTCACCCAATGTTGCCAGCCACCATATCCCATTTTGAGGGCTGGATAAGCGAACGGCTTTTCCAGTGGACGCATGCCAACGATTTCGGTGAGTTTACTCATAAAATCCTTGATATCATCTTCCGTATAGAGACGATCTGTGAGGCCCTCTATCATGATGCGTTGACGAGGGAGCTTTGGGGCGAGATTGTGCCAATTTTTTAATTCCATAACGGGGCGTTTTTTATTTTTTGCTATCTCGCGTATTCGATGATACGTGTTTCGCGAATCATCGTTACTTTGATTTCACCAGGATACTTAAGTTCAGCTTCAATCTTCTTTGCGATATCGCGAGCCATTTCTTTGGCCTCAACATCACTGACTTTTTCAGGAGTAACGAAGATACGAATTTCGCGTCCAGCAGAGAGTGCGTATGACTTTTCAATATTTGGAAATGCGTTTACGAGGGATTCCATTTCTTGAAGTCGTTTGAGGTAGTTCTCAACACTATCGCGTCGAGCACCTGGGCGGCCACCAGAAATATTGTCGGCGGTTTGCACGATGACCGCTTCGATTGATTCGTGAGGGCAGTCATCATGATGACTCTTCATTGCAACGACGACGCGTGGATCAGCTCCGAACTTCTGAAGAATACGAATACCGATTTCGATATGTGTACCTTGTACTTCATGGTCGAGTGCCTTTCCGATGTCATGCACGAGTGCTCCTTGTTTGGCGACAGCAACATCAGCACCGAGTTCTTCAGCCATCATGCCGGCAATATGTGCCATTTCCACTGAGTGCTGGAGAACGTTTTGGCCGTAACTGGTTCGGAAGTAGAGTCGTCCCAAAATAGCTATGATACGAGGATCGAAATTGAAGATGCCACATTCGTAGACTGCCTGCTCGCCCTTTTCCTTGATGATCTTGTTGATGTCGTCCTTCGCCTTGGTAACAACTTCTTCGATCTTGGCTGGCTGAATACGTCCGTCAAGAATAAGGTTTTCAAGTGCAACTCGTGCAATCTGACGGCGAACTGGATCGAAGGCCGAGATGATGATGGTGCCTGGAGTCTCGTCAACGATGAGCTCAACTCCTGCTGCACGTTCGAAGGCGCGAATATTGCGTCCTTCTTTTCCAATGATTTTGCCTTTGATGTCGTCGGATGGTATCGCAACGTTGGTCGTCATGATCTCAGCTGCCGTACTTGATGCGAGACGCTGGATTGAAGTCGCGAGGATGTCTTTTGCACGACGACCGAGACGCTCCTCGGCGTTTTGCTCTAATTTCTGCATACGAACCATGAGATCCTCCTCGCTGTCACGTTCAATCTCTTGAATGAGCTGATTCTTGGCATCGTCACGTGAAAGGCCAGCCACTTTTTCGAGTGTCGTGACACGTTCCGCAAGCAAATGATCGGCACGTTCCTTGATCTTCTTGATTTCTTCGATCTTGCCCTTCTGAATCTCTGACTCCTTGTCGATTTCTGTTTGGCGGGCATCGAGGAGCTCTTCCTTTTTGATCAGGCGCTCTTCAGTACGCTTGAAATCTTCGGCTTTTCGGCGTTCCGTCATGCGGATGTCCGAATCTGCTTCGTCGGCTTTCTTCTTTGCCTCGTCGAGAATGCGTTGAGCTTCCTCCTTCGCACCGACGAGCATCTGCTTGATATCTATCTCAATCGAGCGTCGCTTGCCGAGAGCTGTGACTTTGCGGAGGTAATATCCACCTGCCACACCACCTGCGAGAGCGATGATAACGATGAGCAATACAATAAATGTACTCATACACGACCTGTAGCCGGTCGTCTAGAAAACGCTTCGAATAGTTCGAATCAAAATGACGGAATATTTGGAACACACAGCGCGGGAAGTCCTGAGATTCATAATGGTTTGAAGAGTAAACGGAGCTTTTTCTGTACGAACGGCCAAACTAATATACTAAAGTTCGATATTCATAGAATACCAGAGCTTTGGTGGAATGTCGAGAAATGATGGCACGAAGAGTTCCAGGTACTTTGGGTGTATATTGACACTGATATATAAAAATTGTATTGTAAAAATAATGCCAAAGAGAATTCTTTGGTTCTCGCGCCATCCTCCGATGGCATTCCAGATACTAATACTCAAAGAAATATTCGGTGAGGACATGGTACTGGAACACGTATCGGAGAACGAGGCCTATATGAATGCTGCCAAAATTGTTGACAGAATAACTGTAGGTAAATTTGATGAAATTGTAATGGTAGCTCCGCTATCGGTCATCGATCACGTCATTCGACTTGGTAGGTATCCGATAAAGGCAGACGTTGTTGAGGTAGAAGACGCAAGCGAGGCAACTTTTTCTTTTAACAGACGCCATTATAAATTCATTAAATTCGTTCGCGTTATGCGTATCGAAATGGTGACAGAGGACCTCTGACGATCAAGGGTCGTCCGTGTAGAGATACAATATATAGTATCAAGAGCATGGGAACAGAAATCTTATTTGAAAACCCGATGTTACGTCGGGTGTTTTTTTGTGCGGGTCGTTTTATTTTCCGCTCTTTGACTTCATCACGATTTCATCGATGATGCCGTATCTCTTGGCTTCATCAGCACTCATATAGTAGTCGCGATCAGAATCTTTTTCAACCTGTGTGATTGGCTTGCCGGTGTTCTTCGAGAGAATCTTATTGAGATTTTCTTTGGTGCGAAGAATGTGTTTTGCCACGATCGCAATGTCCGACGCTTGTCCTTCTGCGCCACCCATGACTTGGTGAATCATCACCTCAGAATTTGGCAGACAGAATCGCTTTCCCTTCGCTCCACTTGAGAGGAGGACTGCAGCAGCAGATGCGGCGATACCGACACACACTGTTGAGACATCTGGCTTGATGTGATTCATCGTGTCGTAGATTGCCATTGCAGCTGTGACTGAACCACCCGGAGAATTGATATAAAGTTTAATATCTTTTTTTGGATCTTCGTTTTCAAGGAAGAGTAATTGAGCAATGACAATGTTTGCCATGTGGTCATCAATCGCTCCACCGAGGAAGATGATACGTTCGCGCAAGAGACGCGAATAAATATCGTACGCGCGTTCGCCAAACTGACTTTTTTCGATGACTGTTGGGATGAGCATATAAGGTAAGTATTACTAGTAATGTTTTCTGACTATACCACAAAAATAGTTTCTATTGCTGAGCTTCGAGGAACTTAAAGATTTCTTCGTTGAGCATCATGTGTGCAACATACATACGAGCACGGAGTGGGTCTGCGTCTTGGTATGTTTGGATGAGACGCTTGGTTTCGTTTTCAACTTCTTCAGCCTTTGGTTCGAGTTTTTCTGCCTTGGCGATTTCCATCATGATAAGCTCTGTCTTTGCGCGCTTCTCAGCATCAGGAAGTAAATCTTTTTGGATATCAGCTTCTGATTTTTGCACGTGCTTGAGATATTCTTCAAATGGAATGCCAGCTTGAGCAATATCTGCCTTGAGACGATTGATGAGATTCTCTGCTTCGTTTTCGATCAGTACTTGAGGAATTTCGATCGTCGTTGCTTCGGCAATTTTTTCAAGCGTTGCGATGCGGCGCTTCTCGAGATCTCGAGCAATCTTTTCAGCTTTGATGTTTTCGCGGAATTTTACTTTGAATGCGTCAACATTTTCGAACTCACCAAGTAATTTCACATACTCATCATCAAGCGTTGCATCGAATTCAAGTTTCTCAAATTCTGCGTGGTCATGCTTCTCGCCTGACTGATGAATTTCATTATGCTTGCGCGCCTTTTTGAGTTCTTTGATTGCTTCGTCGAGCTCAGCGTCAGTGACAGTCACATCGGCAACAGTTTTATTTTCAACGGACGCGATTTTTTTGTATTCAGGAAGTTTGACTTCAGGAAGGGTGGCAACGACCGCAGTAAACTCAAGGTCGTTATCTTTTGCGATCTTGGTAAGTGTGATTGATGGGCGACCGATAGCGTCGATCTTCTCATCTTTCAAAATCTTTGGAAAGTGTTCGTTGATTGCAATGTCTGCCATTTCTTCGAGCAACATCATTGGGTTGAGCTCTTTTTCAAGAATGTTTGCTGGCACTTTGCCTTTGCGAAATCCAGGGATTTCGACGTGCTCGCCTGCGCGACTGAGCGCTTTCGCACGGTAGCTTTCAAATACGTCTGCTGGGATTACTACGTCAATCTGGGTTTCACTCTTAGCTAATTTTTTGATTGTATTTTTCATGGTTTTCGCATACTAACACAAAAACCGAGCAGGAACAAAAGCACACACACCTCCTTTGAAAAGGCAACCCGTTCCGCGTGCTCGCGGCCGGGCTTCTCGGCGCCAAGCGCCTGCGAAAGGCCTTCTTCAAAGGAGGTGTGTGCTTTTGTTCCTGCTCGGCCTTGTTAGTTTGAGAGAGACCCTGACGCGTTTGCGTCGAGGTTGATGCCGGCTTCGGCAGCTGTCTTTGCTTGGTGGTTTTGAATAAGATCAGTTTGCTTGCGCACATTTTGGTAGAGGAAATAGCCTGCAATAATCAGGATAGCGAGGATAATGACAATGCCGGCCAGAGCGCCACCATTTTCTCGGATAGATTTTTGAGACATTCTTTCCATATGGTGTGAGTATATACAATTTTACAAAAAATGAAAGAAAAAATCACGCCCCGATTCGGGGCGTGATTTTTTCTTAGTCTTGAGTACTATTTTACCTTTGAAGCGTAATTCTTTGCGTACACATCAACACATTCTTTGATGACCTTCATTGCTTCTTCTGGTCCATGGAATGTTTCGACAACGCCAGTACCAGGTTTCTTGAGCGCTTTGTAATTTTCCCAGTAGTACTGTGTTTGTTTTTTGAAATACTCTCCGAGCTGATCCACATGTGTGATGTGATCTTGTCGTTTGTCTTCACTGATGACGGCGATGATTTTGTCATCGACTTCACCTCCATCAATATATTTCATGATACCGATGACACGGAGTTCAACGACAGATCCTGGCACGAGTGGTTCAGTTACATTTACAACTTCAACATCAAGCGGGTCATTGTCTTGATCCCATGTCATTGGAATCGCTCCGTATGTGAATGGATATGCCATTGAAGAATATCCAACACGATCGAGCTTGAGCTGACCACTCTCGGTGATGAGTTCGTACTTGTTGATAGATCCAGCAGAAACTTCGACGATTGCATTAATGATGCACTTTGATTCATCGACAACGGCTGGGAGTACGTGCAACAAGTTGAGCATGTACTTCGATGGTTCGTGATTGATGTTTGCCATATGCTTCTATTATATGATTAAGCAGTCTCTTCGGCTACTGTCTCTTTCTTTTCTACAACTGTTTCACCATCTGATGATCCAACTGTTTCACCGGCGACTCCTTTGATATCGATTCTCCATCCAGTGAGTTTTGCGGCGAGACGAACGTTCTGTCCGCCCTTTCCTATTGCGAGTGAAAGTTGATCGTCAGCGACTTCAACACTCGCGGTGTGCTCAGTGTCATTGATGACGACTGAGAGCGCTTTTGCTGGTGAGAGAGCAGCTGAAACAAACTTTGCTGGATCTGCATTCCATTCAATGATATCAATCTTTTCGTTTCCGAGCTCACTCATAACAGTTGTTACACGGATACCCTTCTGTCCGACACATGAACCAACTGGATCAACATGTTCGTCAGCTGAGAAAACTGCAATCTTGGTTCGAGCACCTGCCTCACGAGCAGTTGATTTTATTTCTACGGTGCCACTTGCAACTTCTGGAGCTTCTTGAGCGAAGAGCGCTGTAATGAATTTTGGATGTGTACGTGAGATTTTGAGCGATACGCCACGAGGAGTTTCTTCAACAGCATACAGGTATGCGCGAATACGCTCACCACGACGATAGTATTCGTTTGGAATCTGTTCTTCGCGAGGAAGAATAGCGGTAACGCGACCAATATCAACGAAGACATTGCCACGTTCCATCTTCTGAATCATTCCACTGACGATATCACCTTCGTGACCGCCGAATTCGCTCATGATTGCACCGTGTTCTGCCTCACGGATGCGCTGAATGATGACTTGCTTGGCTGTTTGGGCTGCAATACGGCCGTAATCTTCTTTGGCTTCAAGGGGGAAGTTGATTTCCTCGCCTACAACAGCGTTTGATTTCATGATGCGTGCATCCTCAAGGAGAATGTGGTGCTCGGGATTGAAGCGAACACGCTCGTCGCCTTCTGGGAGGTCTGGAGTATCGACACCATCCTCTACGAAGTAAACAGTTGATTCGTCGGCGACGATTTTCACCTGAAAGAAGTCGGTACGGCCAGTTTCAAGGTCAAAATGGGCGCGAACGATCTGCCCACGCTTGCCGTAGTCTTTTTTGTAAGCGGCGGCGAGTGCCTGTTCGATGGCATCGATGATCTTCTCGCGGGGTACTCGGCGCTCTGTTTCGAGTTGGTCGAGGGCTATTTTGAGTGCTTTTAGGTCTAACATATATGATTTTAGCCTTATTTTACAAGGCTCGTTATTAAATTTTCTAATTTTTGATGAGGTTTTTGGGTCCTTTTAAAAAAAAGAGCCGGCCCGATGGCCGACATACCTAAACACCTTATCTAGTAACATATATATAGTACTCTGCTCGGCAAAACGTGTCAACCCCGCATTTGCGCGCAAATGCGGGGTTGTTGGTTTTCCACAGCCAGATGATTGTTATCCACCCGAACTATAAATGGTACAATATGTGACATATGGATGCTCCAATGAAGCAATCAGTTCGTTCGTCGCGTGCAAAGCCAAAAGTTCTTCTTATTATAATAGTTGTCGCAGCACTTATTGCTGTTGGTCTTGTTTTCATAAAAAAAAGTGTTACTTCACCCGCTACTACTGTTGAAAGTGAACACAAGGCAGTAATTGACCAGATCGGCAATAATTCAGTACAAGGCTCTATTACTGACAAACAAAAAACGGATATTCTTAAGACGCTCGAAAAAAAGACTCCGGCTCCCAACATGACAGACAGAGCGGCGATTCTCGATTCGATTGGAAAGGCTTCGAATCAATAAACACTACACAATATGAATACTTTTAAAAAAATAGTGAAGCAAAATAGCGTTATCTTAGGAGTACTGGTTTGTGCTCTTGGATTAGTTGCTTCAATCGCATACACTTCTGCCTCACCACGTACCGCTCATGCGGCTTCAGGTCTTTCTGGTGATCTTCACGGATATGCATGGAGCTCAACGGTGGGCTGGTTTAGTCTTAACTGCGCTGAAGGAAGCACGGTTGGTGGAAGCGTTTGTTCTACTTCAAACTATAAAGTTACACTTGATGCTACTACGCAACTCTTTTCTGGTTATGCGTGGAGTTCAAACGTTGGATGGGTTTCATTTAATCCGGCCGACGTCTCATTTTGTGGATCACAAGCTTCATTTGCTAGCGGACGCATGACGGGATGGGCACGCGCAATAAGTAGTGCATATACAAATGGCGCTGACGGTTGTATTAGTCTTAGCCCGACAAGCGGTAGTTTGTATGGCGTTACTGTTGACTCATCTACTGGCACCTATTCAGGTTATGCGTGGGGCTCATATACTATTGGATGGGTTGATTTTAGCCGCGTAACAATGAGTTCGGCTGTCTCAGCAACCGTTGATCTTACTGTTTTCGATCCAGCACTCCTCACGTTTACGAATGGGCCATTGAATGTGGTTTCGTCGACAGGCACTGGCACAGCACAGCTCAAGTGGACTTCAACCGGTGTCTCCTCTTGTTCAGCTTCAGTTTCTCCTTCGACTATTTCATCTGCGACCGATTGGTCTGGCTCAGTACCTGTTTCGAGTACAAGTTCTGTGGTGAGTTACTCATTAAGTACACCTGCAACATATACCTATAAGGTCACTTGTAATCCTACGGCAACTGGATCATCACCTATTTCTGATTCGATACAGGTGATTGTTGGAGGCGTAACAAGTGCTCCGTACGTGGATCTGAAGATCGAAGGATCAAGTGGTCCAACTGATGGACCGATCACGATGCCTGACTGGTCCGGTGGCGCAGAGACACTTTTGTGGACTTCATCTACTGACGTGACCTCGTGTACTGCTTCATCGACACCTTCGATGTCAGACTGGAGTCCAACAACAACGATTGGAACATCAAGTACCGGTACGCTCATTACTCTTCCAGAAAATACTACGGTTAGTACGATGACATATGTTTACAAGATACAATGTACGGGTACTTCTGTTGTAAACGACACAGTTCTTGTGAATGTTCCTCCGACAGACACTCCTTCCTGTGCTATCCGTCCAGGACCATACTTTGCGCCATCAGGTACGCATGTACATTTCGAAGTTTCGTTAAATATTGCGTGGACTCCGACATTCCACAGTACAGATTTCACGGTAGATTTAACTGGGGCTCCTGGTCTGACTGCTACATTTGTAGATATGACGACAGGTCTGCCTGCCTCAAGCATCACGACTTCAGCAGGACGTCTTGGACTCATGATTGATGGACCTATGCCAACAGTCTCAAGTTCAATAGTCGTGAATGCGGGGCCAAGTGTTTCAGTTGTTGGAGTTTCATCATGTAGTCCAGCAACGATCACGATTGGTTCGTCAGGTGGTACTGGAATTCGAGGCTCGTTCCCTTGGCAAGAGAAATAATCCTTATTATTTAATCAATTAATATAATGTATATGGTAAAAAAAATCGGTCTCTCAGTTTTTGTTCTCGCGTTTCTTGCTTTTACTCCACTAGCAAACGCTGCACTCGTCTCATCCGGAGGCTCTGGTTCAACGACCACGACAACAGGTACGAGTGGTTGTTCAACATACGGTGCTTCATCGTGGACACCACCAACGTCGACTGCTCCGGCCGGAAATGTTACTGCTCCAATCAATGTGGGATCACTCGATCAACAAAAGGACGGACATCTTACCGTTGGAACGATTCCGTGTCCTACGCCAATTGCTGGTTGGGTACCAGTATCAAAATTCACTGTGAATGGAATTACCGATACCGATGGATTTTCAAACTGGGGAGCTACCTTCTTGCAAGGATTGGTCTCTATCGGGTCGACGTTTACTGTTAGTGGAACAGCAAAAGTCCCTAAGTTATATGTGAAGGCCGATCCGTTGGTTGGAACATATTCGGCGACCAATTTGCCTCAAAGTGCTGCGTTGTTTGCGGGAAGTGTTGGTATTCGTGGATCGCTCGGTATCGCACAAAACGATGGAAGTACTGTCCCTGCGACAAGTACAAGTGGTTACAACACAATTTATGTTCAAGGTATTCCAGTCTGTCTTCAGAACGGATCGAATTGTCCAACGGCATCAACCGGAACAACCACTGCTCCCTCTTGGACAGTTTCAGGAACCAGCCTTTATAATACGAACCCTGGTACTGTGATGCTTGGTACGGCTACAAACATCTACCCAAGTACAAAACTCTTTGTCTCAGGTACATCACGTATCGGTGCAGACGTCGATTACGGAACAAGCCCCGTGTTGAGTGTCGCTCCTGGTACTGTGAATTTTGATGGTCCGGGTGTTCTTGGTGGACATATGTCTATTGATGGATCGACTGGTCAGGTTACTATTCAAGGTGCATTGAAACTTGGAGGTTCAGGTGCTGTCACCTCTGGATCGAAGCTTGATGTAGTCGGTGGAGGAATAAATGTTACTGGAAATGAATCGCATTTTGCGAATACAACGTATACAGATCCTGCTCCAGGATATGCTTACGCGATCAAAGCGACATCTGTTGCTACGACCGTTTTGCACGCTGGTAACATCGCACCGCTCTACACTGTTATCTCAAATCCTTCAAACGGTTATGGATGTGCATATTTTTCTGACAATGGCTCATCATATCTCAGTGGTGGAGCTGGTACATACAGTGGTTATTATTGGAATGGTATTACCACAACGCACCCTTACTGTGGAGGATCATCTGGTCACTATATTTGGCCACTCCCTGTCGCTGGATACTTGTTGACGCCAGTCACACCATAATTGAATACATAAATCATTTAAAAAATAACCTGTCTCGATTTCGAGACAGGTTATTTTTTTGAATAGCTCGGAGATTCATTTTTTAGATCAGTAAATACATTTCCACTTGTCTCATTTACTGTCGTAAGATTTCTTTTTTTGGTATACTACTAGGAGTAATTTAATTCATCAAATGCAAATTAATCCTGAGCAACTCAAAAGATTTATTGTTGAAAGTGGACTTGTGTCGACAACAGACATTACCGCTGCAGAAAAAACAATTGAAGGGAAGGGAGAAAAAATTGGACAAGCGCTCGTCGCAGCTGGAAAGTTGAAAGCAGCAGATTTGAAACGTATTGAAGCTTACGTGATCGGTATTCCGTTTGTATTCCTCGGAAATGAAAAAATTGAGCCAGAAGTACTTGCACTGATTCCAGAACCAATTGCTCGCACAAACAATGTCGTTGCCTTCAAGCGCAATGACGATCGTCTTCAGGTCGCGATGCTTGATGTTGACGATCTCCCGACGATTGATTTCGTAAAGAAAAAGACTGGACTCAAGATTGTTCCATGTTTGACTGATGAGGCTTCGATCAAATCGGCACTTCAGCAATACAAGAAAAGTCTCAAAGCAGAATTCGATGCGATTATCGCCAAGGAATCAGTTTCTGCGAAAACGATTGCTGAAGGATTGCCTGCTGACGCAAGTGAAAAGGAATTGAAAGCACTTGCCGAAGATTTGCCTATTGTTAAAATTGCCGACACGCTTATTGCTCATGCGATCAGTCAGAATGCATCTGACATTCATATTGAGCCAGGAGAGGAATCGCTTGTTGTTCGCTATCGCATCGATGGTATTTTGCATGATGCGATGACGTTACCAAAAGATGTCGCGCCAGGTTTGACTGCCCGTATCAAAGTGCTTTCAGGATTGAAGCTCGACGAAAAACGTCTTCCTCAAGACGGTCGTTTCAAGATGGAAAGCGATGGAGAAAAAGTCTCTTTCCGTGTTTCGACACTCCCAACCTACTATGGTGAGAAGACGGTACTTCGTTTGCTCCGTGAAAGTTCACATGGATATACACTTGAGAATCTTGGATTTCACGGTGACGCGCTTGAACGTATTCATGCGGCGATGAAGCAACGCGCAGGAATGATTCTTGCGGCTGGACCAACAGGAAGTGGAAAAACAACCACACTTTATACGATGCTCGATATTCTGAATACTCCTGATGTGAACATCTCTACTGTTGAAGATCCAATCGAATATCAGGTACCACGCATCAACCAGACACAAGTAAAACCTGAGATCGGTCTTACGTTTGCAAACGGCCTTCGCACATTGCTTCGTCAGGATCCGGACATCATCATGGTGGGAGAAATTCGTGACGGAGAAACAGCTGGCCTTGCAGTGAATGCTTCGCTGACTGGTCACCTAGTGCTTTCAACTATACATACGAACAGTGCCGCTGGAGCGATTCCTCGTATGATTGATATGGGTATTGAGCCATTCTTGATCGTATCAACAGTAAAGACAGTGATGGCGCAGCGTCTTGTTCGCCGACTCACTCATGCGCGCGAAAAGTATGTGCTGAACGATGCCGAACTCGCAGCCCTCGGTAAACTCATTGATCTTGATGCGATGCTCGCACTTTTGAAAAAAGAAAAAATTATTGATGCGACGATTACCTGGCAACAAATTCCATTTTACCGCCCAAAGAAAAGCGAAGAGTCAGAAGATGGTTACAAAGGACGTGTTGGAATTCACGAGGTGCTGACCGTGACACAAACAATCCGAGAATTGATCTTGAAGGGTGCGTCTCAAGACTTGATCAACGATCAAGCACGTAAGGAGGGAATGATGACGATGCTTGAGGATGGGATTTTCCTTGCGGTGCAGGGACTGACGACGACAGAGGAAGTGCTCCGTGTTATCTCTGAATAATTTTTACTACAATGCTATTTGCTTATACAGCGCGAGATGCGCAAGGAGAAACAATCGAAGGCACGCTTGAAGCGGCCGATCGTTTTACTGTCGCAAAGGAACTTCGTGAACGAGCACAGACCCCGATTACTGTTCATGAGATCATACCTAAAAATCGAGTAGCACTTGGATTTTCTCGCATCTTCGCTCATGTGAGTTTGCATGAAAAAATCGTATTCATGCATAACTTGGCGGGCATGCTTTCCGCTGGGTTGCCGTTGTTTCGAGCGCTTGAAGTCGAAAAGAAACAAAACAAGAACGCGATGCTTGTCACCATTTTTGATGGTTTACTTGCGACGATCAATCAAGGAGGCACTTTGTCCGAAGGTCTCGCAAAATTTGCCGATGTTTTTCCTCCGCTTGTTGTATCAATGGTACGTGCGGGTGAGGAATCAGGAAATCTTGCAGGGACGTTGAAGGAAATCGGTGACAACCTTGAAAAAAGTTATAAATTGAATCGCAAAGTTCGCGGAGCATTAATGTATCCAACGATTGTCATTTCTGCGATTCTGCTTATTGGGGCATTGATGCTTGTATTCGTCGTTCCGACACTAACGAAAATTTTTAAGGATTTTGGAACAAAACTGCCAGCATCGACTCAATTCGTGATTACGATTTCAGATGCTGTTTCAACTCATCCAATCTTTTTCCTTGATTGTCTCGTTGTTGTATTTGCTGCTTTTTTCTACTTTTTTAATTCTAAACAAATGCAACGAACGAATGATCGCATCGCACTGGCTTTTCCAGCGATTCGAAGTATTGTTCAGGAAGTAAATACTGCCCGCACGGCTCGAACACTTTCGTCACTTTTGTCTGCGGGCGTAGAAATGACACGCGCCCTTTCAATCACAAAAGATGTTGTGCAAAATTCATACTACAAAGACGTGCTTGAGCGCGCGAGTATAGCTCTCCAAAAGGGAGAAACACTTTCTTCGGTGTTTAAAGGAGCACCAGATCTGTATCCAATCATGGTGGGAGAGATGGTTGCTGTCGGCGAGGAGACTGGTGCCTTAACATCGATGCTTGCCGATATTGCTACGTATTATGAAGAAGAGGTGGATGCCCAAACAAAGAATCTTTCAACGATCGTTGAGCCGATACTTATGATTTTTATCGGGGCTGCCGTTGGATTTTTTGCCGTATCAATGATTTCACCGATGTACGGTCTTGTGAGTACACTTTCGTCATAACAAATGTATTGTATGAAATCATTCTTCTCTCAAAAAAAATCACGAGGTTTCATGCTTCTTCAGCTTATGATTGGTATTGTTGTGATTGGTATTTTGTCTGGCGTCGTTGCGTTGAACCTTGGAACATTTCTTGGGCATCAAGCGATTGATAACGGTGTGGGAGACGTCACTGCACTTCTCGACGAAGCTCGATCGCGTACGCTCGCTCATGAATCTGGATCTCAATACGGTGTACATCTCGAGACGACAAAAGCAGTTCTCTTTTCTGGTACGACATATTCGTCTACTGCCGTAGATAACCGCGTAGTACTGATTGATCGTTCTGCAGAGATTACATCAATATCGCTTACCGGTGGAGGTAGTGATGTTATTTTTGATTCACTTACAGGTGATACAGAAGAAGACGGCACTTTTGTTGTGCGAGAGGCTGCATCTACAAGTGGTGCGAAAACAGTTACAATTACTCATGCCGGGCAAGCGAGTAGTCGATAAGTTTTTTGTGCTTGAATATAAATGATATTTTCATCTGTACATAATTCAGGAGAGAAAGGATTTAACCTTGTAGAAATCGTTATCGCAACGGGGATTATTTCTTTGTCACTCGTTTCAATTATTGCGATTGCGGGAAGATCCATTGCGGTGTCTCATCGTGCACTCAACACGTATACGGCTGCCTTATTACTTGAAGAGGGATCAGAGGCAACGCGGATTGTTCGAGACGACAGCTGGGCAACTATTTCGAGCTTAACGGCCGGCGATACATACTATCCTCTATTTGATTCAGCTACGAATACTTGGTCGCTTTCAACAAACCCGGCAGATGGACAGGTTGGTGCATATACTCGATCGATTGTTCCATCGAACGTCGTACGTAATGCGGGGGATGATATTGATGTTTCGGGGACGCTTGATACGGGGACACGTTTCTTTACGGAAACTGTTACGTGGAGAGAGAGTAACGGACAGGTACAGACGAAGACGGATTCATTTTATCTCTCGGATATTTTTTCATAATATATGTGGAATAGAAAACAGCAATTACATACTGGCGATAAGACTCATTCAGAGGGAGGGTATTCGTTCGTTGAAATTATTGTGTACATGATGCTTTTTATTACACTCTCAACGGTGTTGATTAGTTGTTTGATCGGCATGACCAAGAGTTATCGAGTGATGCGTTCGACAAACGATCTACTTGATTCGGCACATGTATCAATGGAGCGAGTCACTCGTGAAATACGTGGAGCAACAAGTATTGATTTGACCACAAGCGTGTTTGCTACAAATCCCGGGGTCCTTAAATTAAACGCGACTGATGTTTCAGGTGCACCAAAAACAGTAGTATTTGATACGGTCAGTGGAGCGCTTGAAATGACCGATAGCAGTTATGGTGCGGCAACAGATCTGACGGGAGAAAGTGTTTCAGTTACGTCTCTTATTTTCCGGAAAATTGTTTCAGCACACGGAAGTGCCGTGCGTGTTGAAATGACACTTCATTCACTCCGCTCGCCAATTGATCGTTCGATATCGTTGACTGATACTGTCGCGCTTCGTGGAAGTTATTAAACGAATATGAGTATGCAATTATTCCAACAAAATACTGAACGGGGAGCTGCGATGATGATCGCAGTGATCTTCTTTATTCTCGCCTCGGTACTTCTCGTGCTTGGATTGTCTGCTCCCGCGGCACGTGAGTATCGTATTGGACTTGATGCAATTACTTCACGTCAAAGTTATAGTGCAGGAGAATCTGGAGTTGAGGATGCATATTATCGTCTTAAAAATGGAATGCACCTTGGTTCAAGCACCTCATTTTTTATTGGCAATGTTTCTGCTGCGACAACAATCACAAATATGGGTGGAGGTGTTGAGGAGATTGCCGGCACTGGGAACTCATTAGGAGACGAACGTACCAGTACATTGCGTGCGATTGTTGGCACGGGAATCCCACTTCGCTACGCGGTAATGACTGACGATGGAGGTTTGGACATGGCCGATTCATCCTCAGTTACGGGTGATATTCACGCAGACGCGCAGGTTCATGGACAAGATGGTGTAAGTATTGGTGGTACTGCGACTGTTGCGAATTCATCGTCGGGGACGTATGGGGTGATTACGGGAGAAGATGCTGCGCATCCGATTCATGTGGGCGTTGGTGGTGTTGGTAATGTGTATGCACATACTGTTGATTATACGAACGCGACGGGGGTACTCTACTGTACGCTCGTGGTGAGTTCTTCTGGTCCGTGTTCGACTTATCCTGATCCTGTCTACGAAGAGCTTCCAATTACGAGTACTGATATTTCGGGGTGGGAAGCAGATGCTGTGAGCGGGGGAGTTATCTCTGGAAGTTACAGTGTTTCTTTGGCTGGAGTTACGCTTGGCCCAAAAAAGATTAGTGGCGACCTGACGATACCAGATTCTGCGAATTTGACGCTCTCGGGTGTTCTCTGGGTGACAGGGAATCTTACGATTACAGGGGCAGGAAGCATCAACCTCTCTTCAAGTTTTGGAGCAAATAGTGGAATGATTATTGTCGATGGTACGATTACAACTTCAGGTGCGAGTCATATTGTCGGTTCGGGGACTCCGGGAAGCTATGTTTTACTCCTTTCAAATAGTACAAGTACCAGTGCTGTATTGTATCGAGGAACAGGTTCTGCAATCGTGTATGCACGTGGAGGAACGGCAGTACTCAATGGGACTGCCTCAGCGAGTTTTGTGGCGGGGCAGGCCGTGCATCTTGCTGATACTTCCTCGGTTACATATGATTCGGCACTTCTCGGAACGGTATTTTCAACTGGGGCAAGCACACCGCCGACAATTCTGTTTTGGAAAGAGACAAATTAGCACGCCCGCGCGCCTCGAGTATTTGGCGTAGAGTGCATTTTTGTGCGCGCGCGGGCGTGCTATAATCCACCCATGCATAAGAAAAAACTCGTTATTGGTAATTGGAAAATGAATCCAAAGTCTCTCCGTGAGGCCGAGGCTCATTTTACCCAAATTAAAAAACAACTTCCTAAATTACGAAATGTTGATGCCGGAATTGCTGCTCCGTTTGTGTATCTTTCGTCACTCGGAAAGCTCGCGACTACGTCGCTCGCAATTGCCGCCCAAAACGTCTCTGCAGAAAAGGAAGGCGCATTCACTGGTGAAGTTTCAGTATCGATGCTCAAATCGATCAAAACAAAATACGTTATTCTCGGTCATTCAGAGCGTCGGACACTTGGCGAGACGAATGCCTTTATCAACAAGAAGCTCATGCTTGTGCTCCTGGCTCAAATGACCCCCGTTCTTTGTATTGGAGAAACGGAACGAGATCACGATATGTGGTACTTGAGTACAATCAAGACACAAATTGAAGAATGTTTTGCTGGTATTTCAAAAGCTTCGGCTCAAAAAATTGTTATTGCGTACGAGCCTGTTTGGGCACTCTCGACGACAGAGAATCGCCGAGACGCTACTCCTGAAGATTGTCTTGAAATGCGCATTTATATCAAAAAAGTCCTTTCTGATTTGTATGGCAATGCTGCGATGGAGAAAATAAAAATTTTGTATGGTGGTTCTGTGGACGAAAAGAACGCGATCGGATTTCTCATTGGGGGACACGCTGACGGATTACTCCCTGGACGTGCAAGTCTTACTCCAAAAAAGTTCGTCGCACTATTACAAGTCGCTAATACTATTAATACAACCAATGACCTCCGTTAAATCAATCAAGGATTGCAAAGGCAAATACGTACTCGTGCGCGCAGATTTCAATGTTCCACTTGCCGATGGCAAGATTCTCGATGCCACACGTATTCTCGTTGCATTGCCAACAATCAAGCTCCTTCAGAAAAAAGGGGCACGTGTTGTTCTTATCAGTCACATCGGTCGTGACCCAGAAGAATCCCTCAAGCCCGTATATCGTGCGCTCAAAAAACATGTACCCGTACGTTTCGTCGAAGAATTGCTTGGAACAAAAGTTGAGGAAGCACTCGCAGATATGAAAAATGGCGATGTTGTTTTGCTCGAAAATCTTCGTTCGAATCCCGGTGAGAAGGCTGGCGACAAAGTATTTGCAAAAGCACTCGCCGCGCTTGGTGATATGTATGTCAACGAAGCATTTCCTGTCTCACACCGTGCAGATGCGTCAGTTGTTGCTCTCGCAAAACTCCTGCCTTCCTATGCGGGGTTACAGTTTGAACGGGAAGTAAAAGAGCTTTCAAAAGTATTGAAACCAAAACGTCCATTCCTTTTCATTCTCGGCGGAGGCAAAGCTGAAACCAAGATTCCACTTTTGAAACGATACCTTAAAGAAGCAGACAACGTGTTCATCGGAGGAATTCTCGCGAACAATTTTTTCAAAGCAAATGGTGCAAACGTCGGAACATCGAAGACTGATGAGAATCTTCCTCCACTTGGCGCGATGATCAAGAACAAGAAACTCATTATGCCCGAAAGTGTCGTCGTCGCGAATGCGAACAAAAAATCTCGCACGACTTCTGTGAATGATGTTCAAACAGATGAATCAATTCTCGATGTCGGTGTGCCCTCGATCGAGGCGCTCGCACCGATAATCAAAAAAGCGAAACTCATTCTCTGGAATGGACCAATGGGATATTACGAAGGAGGATATACAAAGGCAACAGGCGCACTTTTGAAACTGCTTGCTGAAGCAAAGGCGGAAACAATCATCGGCGGCGGGGACACCTCAGTACTCGTCGAACGCAAGAAGCTCGCAGACAAATTTACTTTCGTCTCAACCGGTGGCGGTGCGACGCTCGACTATCTCGCGAAGGGAACATTGCCTGGAATTAAGGCTTTGAAATAAAATAGGTAATAAAAATGGCACAATTGTTGTGCCATTTTTATTACTCATCATTGATGAGTAATATCCTGTCTTGTAAAATACAGGTAGTCACCAAACGCTGTCTCGGTCTTTGTTGAAGTAAATACAGAACAATCCTGTAATTTTTTCAATACAGTTCTCATTTCTGTTTTATCAAAACCGCTTGGGTAGGTAACACCAATTTCTTCGCATGCTGCGGTAATGACAGCAGTAAATGCACTTGCGTGGGCTAAGACCAGCTTGTGGTTTTCTATTTGATTAGAAATCATACCACAGGTTCTTTCATACTCGCCGATTAGATCTTCAATTCGCATATGGAGGTTATTTAAAATGTAATTATTATTAGCACAATAACATATTGTTACTAAAGGTCAAAAAAGAGTCTAACCAGAGACCTTTTTACAACTACGCGAAACCAAAAACTAGAGGGCGTTTTTTATTTTGTCCGCAATGTGTGGGGCTTCACCCTCGGCATATTTTTTACCGTGCCACAATTCATATCCATCACCTTCATGTCGAGGCATGACGTGGACGTGCGCGTGAAAGACGACTTGTCCGGCAAGCTTGCCATTGTTCATTGCGATATTCAGATCGGGTGAGGGAATACCTGCTTGAATGCCATGAGCGACTTTCTTGACGGTATCCATAACTTTGGCCCACACATCTGCTGGAGCTTCAAACACATTCATGTAGTGCTCCTTCGGAATGATGAGTGTGTGCCCTGGGTTTACGGGCATGATGTCGAGGAAGGCGAGGGTATCGGCATCCTCATAGATTTTCTCACACGGGATTTCTCCCGCGACGATCTTGCAAAAGAGGCAGTTTGTGTCTTTCATATGGGAATAGTCTAGCATATGCGGGAGGCGTGATAGAATACCCCGATGCAAAGGACTTTTATCGACGCCCGCCAAATCCGAGATGAGGAACACAGCCTTGTTGGATATAGTCCGCTCCTCACACGGCTGCTCGTTAATCGTGGATACACGACGCCCGAGATGGCTGAGCGATTTTTGAAACCAAGTTACGACGGACATATGAATGATCCGTTTCTCATGCATGACATGGAGAAGGCTATTGTGCGTATTCACCAAGCAATTGAAAAGAACGAGACGATCGTCATTTATGCTGACTACGATTGTGATGGTATTCCAGGGGCGGTCATTGCGTACGATTTTTTTGAAAAAATTGGATACAAAAATATGTCTGTATATATCCCCGATCGTCACCTTGAGGGGTACGGGCTCAATCGAAAAGCCGTGGAACAATTTGTTGAGAATGGGGCAAAGCTCATAATCACGATCGACCTCGGCACGAGTAATCATGAAGATATCGCATTTGCTCAATCAAAAGGTGTGGATGTGATTGTGACGGATCACCATATTCCGCATGAGACATTGCCAGAAGCATTCGCCGTTGTGAATCCAAAAGTTGGCGGCACATATCCTGACCCGATGCTCTGTGGTTCGGGCGTCGTGTTCAAACTCGTTCAAGCATATCTCGCTCGCTACGCGAGCTCGCTTTCCATCACCCCCGGCTGGGAAAAATGGCTTCTCGACATGGCTGGTCTCGCCACACTCTCAGATATGGTGCCACTTACTGGCGAGAATAGAATCATCGCACGCTTTGGCATGCAGGTCTTTCAGAAATCTCCGCGTCCGGGCATCATGCAACTTTTGCGCAAACTCAATATCGATCAGCGCACGATTAGCGAAGACGATATCACCTTTATGGTCACGCCACGCTTAAACGCGGCGAGTCGTATGGATTCACCGATGCGCGCATTTGAATTGCTCTCCGTGCGCGATAGCGTGCAGGCGGGCATGGTGGCGGATCATCTCACGAAGATTAATGATGAACGCAAAAGTCTTGTCGCGCATATCATGAAAGACGTGAAGGCGAAATTGGCCGAGCGTGAGCTCGGCCCGATCATCGTCATCGGCAATCCCGATTGGCGTGTTGGTATTCTCGGTATCGTCGCAGGAAAAATCATGGAAGAATGGGACAGACCCGTCTTCGTCTGGGGCAGACAGGGGAGCCCGATTGCCGAAGGTGGCACACCGGTCGTCAAAGGTTCCTGCCGATCAAATGGTGCGGTCAATATCGTCGAGCTCATGACGGCTGGACGCGAACATTTTTTGGATTTCGGTGGACACGAACTCGCCGGTGGATTTTCCGTGACTGAAGATACCGTGCACACACTCGAAGATATGTTGTGTGGGCTGTATGAAAGCCAAAAGCGAGATAGCGCAACAAGCGACGGGAAATCAAACACGACTGGTCCGCAGATCGATGCCGTACTCTCACTTTCTGAGGTCAACGATAACACAGCGACAATGCTCGCCGGTCTCTCACCATTTGGTCTCGGCAATCCAAAACCACTCTTTCTCTTTCCGCGCGTCTCCGTTCGCAAAACTAAACAATTCGGCAAAGAAAAAAATCACCTCGAACTCATCGTCGCCGACGACATGCAGGTCGAGCGCACCGCCATGGCCTTCTTCGCCGATGGCGACACATTTACACGAGCCGTCCGCGAAGGGGATATCATCGACCTCATTGCGACAATAGAAAAATCTTACTTCGCTGGGCGTACCACCATCCGTTTGCGGATTGTCGATGTGCGATAGAAATAAGTATTTGATACAATAATTGCTCATGAAAGAAAACACGATTACGATATTTACAGACGGATCTTCGCGGGGCAATCCAGGGCCGGGGGGATGGGGTGCGGTAGTGATTGATGCCTCCGGCAAAGTGTACGAGCTCGGCGGACGAGAAGACCACACGACGAACAATCGCGTGGAGATTGCTGCGGCGCTTGGTGCGCTCGCGCATGTGGAATCACGCAAACTCGTGGGGGATATTGAGGTGAATACTGACTCGGCATATCTTTTGCAAGGGATTACGGGGTGGGTATTTGGCTGGGAGAAAAATGGCTGGAAAACAAAAACGGGGGACGACGTGCTCAATCAGGATTTGTGGCGAGAACTCGGCGCGCTCGTTACGCGACTGAAGATGAAGCATGCGCTCATGTGGAACAAAGTCGGCGGGCACATCGGACTCCTCGGCAACGAGCGCGCCGACCTCATTGCGACCAATTGCGCCGACAAGACACAACAGCTTCTCTACGTTGGTCCGCTCGATCAATATGAACAGCTCATTGGCGGTTCTGTATTTTCTGGCACGAGTGACGAAAAAATTGTGCAAAAAAAAGCCAAGAAAAAATCAAGTTCAGCTGCACCAGCGTATTCCTATGTCTCACTGCTTGATGGTAAGATTGAAACACACAAGACATGGGCAGAATGTGAACGACGAGTGAAAGGGAAGAAGGCAACGAAGTTCAAAAAAGTATTTAGTAAGCAAGAAGAAGATTCTTTGAAACACGAATGGAGCACGCTCGCTCACAAAACATAGATGTATATTTGGCTTCTGGTATTGTAGGCTTTGCCACCGGAATTATTTTTGCTTCGCTTTCTCATATGACCGCCCCCGCGACTATCGTCGCGGGGGCGGTCGGCGTTTGCCTCCTCATCATCGCCACTTTCATCCAGAGGGCGAGATCATACACACTCTTCGCGAGTCTCTTCATCTGTGCATTTGTGCTCGGGGCATATCGTGCAGAAATCGCTAAACCAAATACAAAAGATTTTGAAAATAATATCGGCACAAGCGTTACGGTCGAGGGACTCATCGTCGACGAACCGTCGGCAAAATCATATGGAGATAGTTTTACGCTCGAAACACCCGGCCTCAGTTTTTCTGTTCGCACGAAATCAAATATGAATCTCGCGTACGGCGATACTGTGCTTGTGCACGGCACACTCGCACGTCCCGAGAATTTCATGACCGATCAAGGTACTGAATTCGATTACATTTCATATTTGTATAAAAATAACATTGTGTATCAAATCAAAAATGCGAGCGCGACTGTGCTCGAACATAATCATGGCAATTGGGTTGTCGCTCATTTGATTCCCGTAAAAAATGTAATTGTAAAATCGTTTCATCGTATTTTGCCTGCACCACAAGCCGATCTTCTCGCCGGTCTCAATCTCGGAGTCAAAGCAAACATTGATCCACAATTTCGCGACGACCTCGTCACGACTGGCACGATTCACATGATTGCACTTTCGGGATACAACGTGACAGTTGTCGCAAACGCACTGCAAAGTTTTTTCGTCGATATTCTTGGTCTCTCTATGCGCGTCGCTTCGGCGAGTGGGGCGCTCTGTATCGTGCTCTTTGTCGTAATGACAGGCATGCAATCATCGGCAATCCGTGCGGGCATCATGGCACTCATTGGACTTTTTGCACGGACCAAGGGTCGCACGTACGATGCATTTCGCGCGCTCATCGTCGCCGGATTTTTGATGATTCTCTACGATCCAAAATATCTCGTTTACGACGTATCATTCCAACTCTCATACCTCGCTACGCTCGGTATCCTCTTTGTCACTCCGGTGCTCGAGCGTGCATTCGCGCGTGTTCCCAAAAAAGTCGCATACATTATTCCACTGCGCGAATTAATGTCAGTGACCCTCGGCGCACAAACGGGAGTCTTGCCGTTCATCCTCTACAAAATGGGCACGCTCTCACTCATCGCACTTCCTGCAAACGTAGCAATCCTGCCTGCCGTACCACTCGCCATGGGCTTCGGCGCACTTGCGGGACTCATCGGAGCATTCAGTCTAGGACTCGCATATCCCGCCTCGCTCATCACACACTATCTCCTCAGCTACATCACAGGAGCCGTACAATTCTTCGCGCGTGTTCCATTCGCCTCAGTTGTCATTAAACATTTTCCACTATGGCTATGCTTATTTATATATGTGTGTTTAATATATTGGCTGTATCGAAAATGGAACAGTGAAAAAGTGGAGCAAAATTAAAAAACTCTTTTGAAGAAGGCCTTTCGCAGGCGCTTGGCGCCGAGAAGCTCGCGCGCGAGCACGCGCGACGAGTTGCCTTTTCAAAAGAGTTTTTTAATTTTACTAACCTTATTTACTGAATCGCTCTTCAACTTTACCCCAATTCAAATTCTCAAAAAAAGCCTCAACGTATTTTTTCTTTTCGCTCGTCGGATAATCATAGACATATGAGTGTTCCCACATGTCGATGGCGAGAATGAGTTTTGGTCCCGAAAGGTGACCCATGTGTTGCTCGTCTACCCACTGCGTGAGCAAGTGTCCTGATTCACTGCAGTAGTAAAGCATTGCCCATCCGACTCCGCGTGTCATTGCGAGCGCTTTCAATCGAGCGAGGAATGCATCGAAGCTACCGAAATCTTTTTCGATTTGCTGAGCGAGCGCACCACTACTCATGAGTGAGGCAGGACCACCTTCAAATTGTGAGAAATAGATCTCGTGATTCTTCATTCCATCGTGTTCGAAGGCGAAGCGACGCTGGAGTTCGGCGATCTCATACGAATTCTTTTCGGCATCTTTACTCAATTCTCGAATTTGGTTTTGGATATAATTCGAAAATTTTACGTAGCCAGCGTAGAGCTTGAGATGCTCTTCGACGTTCTTGGCTGAGATTCCTTTGAGCTCGGGAAGAGCGAATGTTTTTGCTGTGAAGTAATCCATATTTTTTCTTTACTATTTCTTGACGACGAGACTAGTATACTCTTTTTGGTATGAAAATCCGAACGTTCTTTTTGCTCATCCCGGCGATTGTGTCGCTTGTTTTTCCCTTTACCACACAAGCGCAAAATGTTATGCGGGTGGCCTTTCTCGATATCGGCCAAGGCGATGCGATATATATCGAAGCTCCGAATAGTGCGCAGATGATTATTGACGGAGGTCCAGAAGGTTCGCTCGAGAGTCCGCTCTCTGCTGTCATGCCATATCTCGACCGCTCGATCAATGTGATTATGGTTACGAATCCTGATGCCGATCACTATGCTGGATTTATAGACTTACTCCGTGATTATGACGTTGGTGCTGTGATTGAACCGGGGACGGTGACGCATACGCCAACACATGCACAATTTCAAAAAGAAATCGCCGAGCAAAATATTCCTGAGGTCATGGCGCGAAAGGGGATGACGATCACTCTCGACCCTGATGCAGGTGTTACATTCACCGTGCTCTTTCCTGACCGCGATGTCTCGACGTGGACAACGAATGATGGGTCGATCATGGGCATTCTCGCGTATGGGGCCACAAAAATAATGTTCACGGGTGATGCTACAAAAAAGACGGAGGGGATAGTGCTCGCCGAAAATGGAGCAGACGAATTAGCGAGCACCATTTTGAAAGTTGGGCATCATGGTTCCACGACGAGCTCGAGTGACGCATTCGTCGGCGCTGTCGCGCCGACCATGGCAGTAATCTCCGCCGGTCGCAACAACAAATACGGCCTCCCCAAATCCGAAACCCTCACCACTCTCAAGCGCCATGGCGCCACAATCCTGCGGACCGATGAGCTCGGCACAATCATTGTTACTTCTGACGGGCACACGTTTCTCCGTGAAGGGGAAAATGAATAGAAACAACAAAAACCGCCCCGTTGGGGCGGTTTTTGCGAGATACCATTAGTTACTTAATGATTCCAGCCTTTTTGAGCGCAGCATATGCACCAAGTTTGGTGATTGTGCGGATACCACGAGTACTGACGTCAATGACGAAAGTCTTCTTGAGCTCCGGAACATAGACTCGCTTCTTCTGCATGTTCGGATACTTACGAACCATGCCGGTTGGGTTGAACTTCGTAGCACGGGTGCGGTTAGAATAGCCACCTGCAACGATCGAACCTTTTTTAGTTATTGCGCATACTTTTGCCATAGGGATTTGCGAAGTGCATGCTATCATAGAGATACATTCTATGCAAGGCTTTCTCGGATCCATCTTCTATATCGTCGTTCTCATCATGTCCGTTGTTGTCCACGAAGTGGCACACGGTTTCGCCGCCGAGAGTCAGGGCGACCCGACTGCTCGCTATGCCGGACGGCTTACGATGAACCCACTGCGTCATCTCGACATGGTCGGTTCGGTTATCCTCCCGCTTCTCCTCGTGCTCTTTCATGCGGGATTTGTGATCGGGTGGGCCAAGCCCGTGCCATACAACGAACGCAATCTGCGTAACAAACGTTGGGGTACTGCCATTGTCGCTTCTGCCGGTATTCTTGTGAACCTCTCGCTTGCTGTTTTGTTTGGTCTTTTGATTCGCGTTGCCCCGCTCGTGCTCGGAAGTTCAGCACAAGCATTCACCGACATCGCGGGAGTGATCGTAATTGTAAATTTGTTGCTCGCGCTCTTTAACCTCATTCCGATTCCACCGCTTGATGGATCCAAAATTCTCTTCTCTCTCTTTCCTCGAAGTACGATGAAATTTCAGGCGACGGTCGAATACCTTTCACTTCCGCTTCTCATCCTCTTTTTGTTTTATCTTTGGCCACTCATTTTTCCTGTCGTTGGCAAACTGTTCACGCTCATCACGGGCACGTCACTTGGTTTCTAAACTTACATCATGCGTCTCTCACGTCTTTTCATTCTGATTGCGAGTGTTATCGGATTTCTCATTCCGGTCGCACTTTTTGCTTCGACGGGAGGAATAGACGCGACGAGTCACACGGCTCGATTGTGTTCGAATGAAGACTGCTCGGCGTATTCAATCGTCAATTGGAAACCTACAAATGGTGGAGGAGTTTCGGTGAGTGACACCACGCTTTTCGGATATATCTGGTCAAACAAATTGGGTTGGATTAATCTTGCGCCAGTAAGCGGGGGAGTGCACAACACAACGAGCGGTACAGTTACGGGAGATGCGTGGGGCTCGACCGCGAGTTGGGTGAACTTCAACCCTACGCACGGAGGAGTCACAATCAACCCAAGCACTGGAGAATTTTCTGGATATGCATGGGTGTCCGGTGGAGGTTGGATGCTGTTTGATTGTACGAAGACTGACGCCTGTGTGAAGACTGATTGGCGCCCAACTGTTGTTGTCACGACACACACAACTCCGCCTCCTCCACTCATTTGTCTCGATCGAACTGCGCTCAACTACGGAGGATCATTGCCGTGTGTGTATCCAACACTCTGTACCGACACGACCGCTACCAATTATGGTTCGGCTGGTATTTGTACTTACGCATTATTGTGTCAGGACCGAACGGCGACGAATTTTGGTGGATCATTACCATGTACCTATACTCTGACGTGTACTGATACAACTGCAACAAATTATGGCGCAATTGGATCATGTGTCTATCCGCGTATTTGTACTGATACAACGGCGACAAACTACGGTGCTTCGGGTGCTTGTACGTATGCATTATTGTGTCGGGATCGTTCAGCTACAAACTATGGCGGAGCATTGCCGTGTTCGTACGCAACAACGTGTACTGATACAGCAGCTACAAACTATGGAGCGACTGGTGCGTGTACCTATGCACCACCACCACTGTGTCTTGATGCAACCGCGAGCAATTATCTCGGCGCTTTTCCTTGCACCTATGCAAGCACACAGTGTACCGACCCAACGGCAAGCAATTTTCGTCAATCAGGAACGTGTGTCTACGCAATTGTTCATACGACGACAACAACTGGAAGTGGTGGTGGTTGTCCGATTTCTACTGCAACTGACATCGTCGGAGAAGTTATTGGGCAAGTAAAAAATAGTTACTGTAATACGACGCAGACGGTTGGCACGACGTACAAAAAAATAAAAGCAATTCTCGGAACAGGTACTGCGACAAAAGCCGAAGCTGTTGTAGCGACAGTCGGAGTAGTCGCAAGTGCTGCCACCTCAATTTTCACGGCACTCTTTTTGAATCCACTTTCATTCTCTGAAATTTTCTTGATCCCAGCTCGTTTGTGGTCGCTTCTTCTTGCCGCACTTGGTTTGCGCAAACGTCATCAGCCGTGGGGTACTGTCTATGACAGTATTACAAAGCAACCACTTGATCCTGCATATGTAACACTTCGAACTATTGAAGGAGAAGATGTTGTTTCCAATTTGACCGACCTTGATGGACGATTCGGATTCGTTGTGCCAAAGCCAGGTGTGTACTCAATCTTTGCTCAAAAAACGAATTATCTTTTCCCATCACAACAGCTCGTCGGACGTGACCATGACGAACTCTACCGTGACTTGTATTTCGGTGAACACTTCACTGTTGAGAACGCGGGGGATGTTGTGATCAAAAATATTCCAATGGATCCAATGAATTTCGATTGGAATGAATTTGCAAAAAATCAGCAGAACCTCATGAAGTTCTATTCCCGTCGCGGCAAAATCTTTCGTCGAGTATCTGACGTGCTTTTCGGCACGGGATTTGTTATCGCAATGCTCGCAACAGTCTTTGCGCCGAAGCCATATAACATTATTGTGCTTGTTTTGTATGTTGGACTTTTCTTCCTCCGACAATACGGCAAACATTCACGACCATATGGAGATATTACGGATGCGAAAACAGGTTTACCACTTTCATTTGCGCTTATTCGTATAGCATCTGTTTCAACGGGTGTTGAAGTCATGCACCGTATCGCCGACGCGCAAGGAAGATACTACGCACTCCTTCCAAACGCCGACTACAAGATTCGCATTGATCGCAAAATGCCCGACGGCACCTACCAAACAGCGGTCACCGACATGCCTGCCACAGTTTCAAAAGGCTACTTGTCGAGCAAATTCAAGGTGTAGGCGGGAAAACCACAAAATGCCCTTGTGAAAGTACCAGCGTAAAATCCTGAAGGATTTTCGCCTCACGCTCGCGCCGTCGCGCTCCGCGGATACTTTCACAAGGGCATTTTGTGGTTTTCCCGCCTCCCTCTTGCATTTTCTCGAGAGTCTATGTATAGTACTGACCTAAGCGAGTTCCCCCTAGATATTGTTCGAGTTGCTTCTGGGTGTAGCCTAGCTTTTTATTTTAATCACTACATGCCTACAATAAATCAACTCTCAAAAAAGGGACGCAAACAGGTCGTCCAAAAGTCTCGAACTACTGCGCTTTCGCGTGGTTTTAACGCGCTTAAGAACCGCCCAATCTACTATTCGGCGCCGTTCAAGCGTGGTGTATGTACAAAGGTCACAACGACTACTCCAAAGAAGCCAAACTCAGCGCTCCGAAAGATCGCCCGCGTTCGTCTCTCAAACGGAATGGAAGTTACTGCCTACATCCCAGGTGAAGGACACAACCTCCAAGAACACTCAGTCGTCATGCTCCGTGGTGGACGCGTGAAGGACCTTATCGGAGTTCGTTACCACATCGTTCGCGGACGTCTCGATGCAGCAGGTGTTGAGAAGCGTCGCCAGTCGCGCTCTCTCTACGGTAACAAAAAGCCTAAGGCTGCCGTCAAGAAATAATCCTCTAATCTCTACTTACTATGCGAAGACCAGTTAAAAAACGAAATATCCCAGGAGCAGACATCAAGTTCGGCTCAGAGCGTCTTGAAAAATTCATCAACTACGTGATGCAGGATGGAAAGAAAGACAAATCACGCAAGTGTGTCTATGACGCCCTCGAAATCATCAAGGTAAAGACTGGAAACGAAAATCCACTCGAAATCTTCGATGCAGCGATCAAGAACGTTGGACCAGCAATTGAAGTTCGCTCACGCCGTGTTGGTGGAGCAAACTATCAGGTTCCACGCGAAGTTCGCCCAGAGCGCAAACAAGCACTCGCATACCGCTGGATTATCGATGCTGCACGTGGCGGCAAAGGCAAACCAATGGCCGAGAAGCTCGCGAACGAACTCATGCAAGCTTTCAACAACGAAGGTGCCGCAATCAAAAAGCGAGACGATACAAAGAAGATGGCAGAATCAAACAAAGCTTTTGCTCACCTTGCTTGGTAAATATCACCTCATTTTTAAAAAATCCCCTTTATGGGGATTTTTTATTTGCAAAAAAAGCGCTTTTTCTGTATAGTTTCCGAACAAATGGGACTCGGTGTCTCTTTTTTTATTAGAATTGATTATATATAAGTAATTCCATGGAACGCGATTATCCTCTCAATAAGGTTCGAAACTTCGGTATCATTGCCCACATCGATGCCGGTAAGACCACGACATCAGAGCGTGTGCTCTTTTATACGGGTGTCTCCCACAAGATCGGAGAAGTGCACGAAGGTGAAGCTGTGATGGACTGGATGGAACAGGAGCGTGAGCGTGGAATCACGATTACCGCTGCTGCTACAACATGTTTCTGGACACCGACCTACGTCCCCGACGTCAAAGACTTGAGCAAGAAGTTCCGCTTCAACCTCATCGACACTCCTGGGCACATCGACTTCACTGTGGAAGTGAAGCGTTCTCTCCGCGTGCTCGACGGTGCAGTCGTCGTCTTCGACGGTGTTGCCGGAGTTGAGCCACAGTCTGAGACCAACTGGCGTTACGCCGACGAGGCCAATGTTCCTCGTATCTGTTTCATCAACAAGCTCGACCGAACAGGTGCAAACTTTGAGAAATCATTCGCATCTATTCTTGATCGTCTCAGTAAGAAGGCAGTTCGTCTCCACCTCCCAATCGGTCTCGAAGAAAAATTCGAAGGTGTTATTGATCTTCTTGCAAACAAAGCCGTCCGTTTCGAAGGCGACAAGGGTGAGAAAGTTGTCGTTTCAGACAACATCCCAGAAGACATGAAGGCCGATGTTGCAAAATATCGCGCAGAACTCATCGAAGCAATCGTTGCGAACGACGATGCGATGATGACCTCATACCTCGACGGCAAAGAGCCATCACTTGCTGAACTCAAAGTCGTGCTCCGCAAAGCGGTTATCGCGAATGCAATCTTCCCAGTGCTTGCGGGAACTGCGCTCAAGAACAAGGGTGTTCAACTCGTCCTCGACTCAGTCGTTGACTACCTCCCATCACCATCTGACATGCCACCAATGCATGCAATCAACCCTGACACAGAAGAGGACGTCGTGATTACAGCAAATGACAACGAGCCACTCTCAGCACTTGCGTTCAAAGTTGCATCTGACCCATTCGTTGGACAGCTCATCTTCTTCCGCGTGTATTCAGGAACTCTCTCTGCTGGTTCATACGTTTACAACCCACGTACTCGCAACAAAGAACGTGTTGGACGTATCGTTCGTATGCACGCAAACGAGCGTGAAGAAGTGAAGAAAGTATTCGCTGGAGAAATCGCAGCGGCCGTTGGACTCAAAGAAGCGATCACTTCAGACACTCTTTGTGAGCCGGAGCACCCAATCGCACTCGATCGTATCGTCTTCCCGGAGCCAGTTATCTCTATGCGTATTGAGCCAAAGACAAAGGCTGACCAAGAAAAAATGGGTATGGCGCTTAACCGTCTCGGTCAAGAAGATCCAACATTCCGCGTTTCGACAGATCAGGAAACAGGTGAGACAATCATCGCCGGAATGGGAGAACTCCACCTTGAAATCATTGTTGACCGTCTCAAGCGTGAGTTCACTGTTGAAGTGAATGTTGGTAAACCACAAGTTGCTTACCGCGAAACGATATCGACTGAATCAGAAGCTGAAGGTAAGTATATCAAGCAGACGGGAGGTCGTGGAAACTACGGTCACGTAAAGATCAAGATGAAGCCTATGGTCAAAATGACCAAGGAAGAAATCGAAGATCTCCCACGCAACACCAAGCGCGAAGAACACTTCGAATTCATCAACACAATCAAGGGAGGAGCTATTCCTTTGGAATACATTCCAGCCTGTGAAAAAGGATTCAAAGAAGGTCTCGATCGTGGAGTTGTTGCTGGATTCAAAATGGAAGATATTTCTGTTGAACTCTGGGATGGTTCGTACCACGATGTGGACTCAAACGAAATGGCCTTCAAGATCGCAGCCTCAATGGCCGTTCAAGAAGCCGCACGACGCGCAAGCCCTGTTATCCTTGAGCCGATGATGAGTGTTGAAGTGGTCACTCCAGACAAATTCATGGGAGATGTCACTGGATCACTCTCCGCGAAGCGTGGAATCATCGAAGGTATGGAACAGCGTGGACTCAACCAAGCCGTCAAAGCTGTGGTGCCACTCTCGGAAATGTTCGGTTACATGACGAACCTCCGCTCGATGACAGAAGGTCGCGCAGGATTCACAATGGAATTCCTCCGCTACGATATCGTCCCTAAGAACGTAGCTGACGAAATCGTAAAGGCTCGCTCAGCAACTGCTTAAGGTTCGGACGACAAACAAATGAAAGAAGCAAAAGGCGCGCCCGGAGGGCGCGCCTTTTGCTATTCCTCGACAATTTCTTTGCATAGAATTGATATCGGATTTGGTATCGTAAATCTTAATAAAGCTCATTGACAGCACTATAGCAATATTGATATATTCATTATGTACCAGAGCAAAGTATTAAGAAATGTTTCTGAATTTATAAATAATCTTTCAAACAAAGAACAAGGCAAAGTTCGACTTGCGCTCGATGCGCTATTGTATGGTCATTTTCAATCAGTTCACACTAAAATGCTCCGCTTTCCGATTCGTGAACTGATTGTGCTTCATTACCGGATATTATTTTTTATAGAATCAAACGAGATATATTTTGTTTCTGTGTTTATAAAAAAGACAGCCAAAACACCGCCTCAAGAAATCGAAAATGCATTGCGAATATATCATTATCTAAAAAATATATGGAAATAATCAACGGACTGGAATTTTATACGGTGGACGAAGTTTTCAAAAAAGCTTCAAAATCAAAGGCCTTTATCAAATCCTATAACGAGGAAGCTATGCGCTTGAATCTCGTCATGGAAATCAAACGCGTTCGTAAAGAAAAGGGGATGACTCAGCTCGCTGTCGCGAAGAAGGCCAAGATGCCACAATCGGTCATCGCCCGTATCGAGAGCGGTCAGCACAGCATCTCACTCGATACACTCAATCGCATCGCCCACGCACTCGGCAAACGCGTTCAGCTCGTTTAAAAAATGAAATAGGCAAGAAAAAACCTGTGGGCAGATTTTTTCTTGCCTACAGGCGTTACTTAATTCGTTCAAGTTTATCTATTGCTTCTTCCGAAGAGAATAATTGATAATATTTGAACTCGTGTTCTTTGTCGAAGCACATGATGCTCCCTGAGACATTATCCATTGTAAGGGTAATCTCTACCGTGTCGGTATCATCCAAGGGGTACTCAGTACTTACAGTTTTTTTATCACCATTTCGGTTCAGCGAGAAAACTGTCTTCGCTCCACCCTGATAGTGGCGAAAAATGCTGTCTCCGTCGCTATAAGTTGGCGGGAGAGACGTATCTGCCCTACATATCAGCTCAATCCTCGAAAGGAGAGCAGAATAATCTTTTTTGGGCTTGCTATTACAGGCAAGCATGCACTGAAGGGCAACGATGCCGATGAGCGCAAACAATAATCTTCGATTCATTTTGTATGATTTTGTTGCATACTACACTATATTCGTTGAAATCGTCAATTTTTACCCAAAATCAGTTGACATACCCCCTAAATCTGCTAATATCAACCTCGATAGCTCTCCCCAGGCTATTTTTTCGTGCCTGGGTGCGGACTTTCAAACGGTTAGTGGCTGTGGCAGAGGCAGTTTTGTCTTTCATTTCAAGGCTATTTTTACGAATAGTTCAAAGACAAGCTTGGTGCCCCTGCTCTCGCCAGTAACCAACCTTGCGCAGGCTCGCGCATTATTAGTTCTTAATTTTATAAGCTCACTTTAATAAGTAGCTCAAAAAACATATGGCAGAAGAATTCAACCGTTCCAAGCCCCATGTCAACGTAGGAACCATCGGTCACGTTGACCACGGCAAAACTACTCTTACAGCAGCGATCCTTACGGTTCTTGCTCGTCAGGGAAATGGTTACAGTGCAAAGCTTAAGGGTGTTGGAGATATCGACAAGGCTCCTGAAGAAAAGGCTCGTGGAATCACGATCGCCCTCTCTCACAACGAGTACGAGACTCCTACTCGCCACTACGCTCACATTGATGCTCCAGGACACGCCGACTACATCAAGAACATGATTACCGGTGCCGCTCAAATGGACGGAGCAATCATCGTTGTTGCTGCGACTGACGGTGTTATGCCACAGACTCGTGAACACATCCTCCTTGCAAAACAGGTTGGAGTGCCAAAGATCATCGTGTTCCTCAACAAGTGCGACATGGTTGATGATCCAGATCTCATCGAGCTCGTTGAAGAAGAAGTCCGCGAACTCCTCACCAAGCAGGGCTTCGACGGCGCAGGATGTCCTGTCATCCGTGGTTCAGGTCTCAAGGCTCTCGAGTCTGCAGACAACAATGATCCATGGGCACAGAAAGTTCTTGAGCTCGCAAACGCTCTCGACACTTACTTCCCACTTCCAGAACGCGACATCACAAAGCCATTCCTTATGCCGGTTGAAGACATCTTCTCAATCGAAGGACGCGGAACTGTTGTTACAGGCCGTATCGAGCGTGGAGTTGTGAAGGTTGGTGAAGAAGTTGAAATCGTTGGAATCAAAGATACACAGAAGACAACAGTCACTGGTATCGAAATGTTCAACAAGAACCTCAAAGAAGGTATCGCCGGCGACAACGCTGGAATCCTTCTTCGCGGTCTTAAAAAAGAAGACATTACTCGTGGACAGGTTCTCGCAAAGATGGGTACCGTTAAGCCTCACTCTGAATTCGAATGTGAAGTTTACATTTTGAAGAAGGAAGAAGGTGGACGTCACACTCCATTCTTTAAGGGATACAAGCCTCAGTTCTACGTTCGTACAACTGACGTGACAGGAGATGTCATGCTTCCAGAAGGAAAGGAAATGGTTATGCCAGGAGACACAGTAACCCTCAAGGTTAAGCTCGTTACTCCAGTCGCCATGGAACAGGGAATGCGCTTCGCTATCCGCGAAGGAGGCAAGACTGTCGGTGCCGGAGTCGTAACCAGTATCATCGCGTAGAACTCGTTCTTAGGTTCTCGGGGCTCGGTTCGAGCATTCGCTCGAACCGAGAACCGAGAAACTAAAACCTCATCATTATGGCTACAACAAAAACAAAAAAAACAGCTGAGGCTGCAAAAAGTGGTGAAGTTCGTCTCCGCATCCGCGTTCGAGCGTACGAGAACAAAGTTCTCGACAACTCGGTCAAGCAGATCATGGATACAGCACTTCGTCATGATGCAGTCATCGCAGGACCAACACCGCTTCCAACGGAAATCAAAAAGTACACGGTCAACCGTTCACCATTTATTTACAAGAACACCCGTGAACAGTTTGAAATTCGCGTGCACAAGCGCGTGATTGATATCCTCAATCCAGGTGCGAAAACAATCGAAGCACTCACCAGTCTCTCACTCCCAAGTGGCGTCGAGGTGGATGTTAAGATGATGTAGAAAATTTAGGTTTGTACTCAAACCAAATTTTCTTACCCCCTATGGGGGTGTAGAAACCAACCCCGCAAGGGGGTGTAGAAAACCATCCACGTTGTGGATGTGTAGGAGATTATTAATTCATGAACAGTAGTAATAAGCTGTTCCGCTGAAAAGAAAAAAATGAAATTCATATTAGGAACAAAAAAGAATATGACCGAGTATTTTGCCGAAGATGGCAAAATGCACGCTGCAACGATCGTGGCTATTGAGCCAGTCGTCGTTACGCAGATCAAGAACATGGAGAAAGACGGATACACTGCAGTCCAAGTTGGCTACGGAGTCCGCAAAGAAAAGAATGTTACCAAGGCTCTCAAAGGTCATTTCGGTGACAATGGTCTTTTTATGTCGACACGCGAGTTTCGCGTTTCTGCAGATGAGGCTGGAAAGATGAACAGTGGAGACAAATTTACGAGTGAAGTATTTGCTGCAGGTGACGTTGTCACTGTCAGTGGTATCTCAAAAGCGAAAGGTTTCCAGGGTGTCATCAAGCGTCATAACTTCAAAGGAGGACCTCGTTCACACGGTCAGAAACACTCTGAGCGTGCACCAGGATCCATCGGTGGAGGTCTCCGTAATCGCGTTCCAAAAGGAATGCGCATGGGAGGACGCATGGGTGGCGAGCGCATCACCGTTTCCAATTTGAAAGTACTTGCTGTTGATGCTGAGACAAATACTCTCCTCATCAGTGGTGCCGTTCCAGGTCGACGAGGTACTATGCTCGAAATCGTAATGAAGTAATCATATGAAAAATCCTACATACAACGCAAAAGGCGAAAAGAAAGGAGAGATCAATCTTCCAGAGAATGTGTTCGGAGTCTCATGGAATGGCGACCTCGTTCACCAAGTACTTCGTGCAATTCGCGCAAACACTCGTGCTGGAACAGCAGATACAAAAGGACGTGCAGAAGTTCGTGGAGGAGGAAAGAAGCCATGGAAGCAAAAGGGAACAGGACGTGCTCGTCACGGATCATCCCGCTCTCCAATCTGGAAAGGTGGAGGTGTTACTCATGGACCTCTTGCTGAGAAGAATTACAAACAGAAGGTCAACAAGAAGATGGCAAGCAAAGCTCTTGCAACCGCTCTCTCTGCAAAGATGAAAGATGGTCAGGTGCTCTTCACTGAGACACTTGGTTTTGGAAAAGCTCCAAAGACACAAGACGCAGCAGCTATCGTTCAGGCATTCGCCAAAATCAATGGATTTGAGAAGCTTGCAAAAGCTCGCACTCCAAAGGCAATGGTTGTGATCCCAGCTGTCGACAAAGTTTTCTCACAGAGTTTCCGCAACATCCCACAGGTTTCACTTTCACTCGCAAAGGACCTCAACACGTTTGATGTTCTCAACCACCAGTACGTCATCTTCGTCGATGCTGACGCAAGTGTTGCTACGCTTGAAAAGCGCTGCACAGTATCAAAGAAGTAATCTATGGCAACGAAAAAAGTAACCAAAAAAGCTGACAAGAAAGAAGAGAAAGTTGTTGCTCCAAAGAGTTCGATCATCTTGAATGCTCGTATCACTGAAAAAGCAGCATTGCTCTCAGAGCAGAACGTGTACACATTCAATGTTGCAGGGAATGCAACAAAGAGTGAAATCATCAAAGCTATCAAAGCGATGTACAAAGTTACTCCAGTTGCTGTTCGCACCGTGAACATGTCCGAGAAAAAGGTCATGCCACGCGGACGCCGAGGCAAAGTAGGTACCACCGCAGGTGGACGAAAGGCCTACGTTTATTTGAAAAAGGGCGATAAGATCGAAGTCCTGTAATCCGAAGGGAAACCCTCGAGATATACGAAATCTTTTTAGCGTATGAAAAAATATTCACCGACAACACCATCACGCCGTCACATGACTACAGTCACGTACCGTGGCGTGATCACAAAATCTGAACCGCATAAAGCGCTCACCTCTGGTGGCAAGCGCGATATGGGCCGCAACAACCTCGGACGCATTACGGTGCGTCACAAGGGAGGAGGAAACAAGAAGCTCTACCGTGATGTAGACTTTAGTTTTGACAAGAAAGAAATTCCGGCGAAAGTCGTCTCAGTTGAGTACGATCCATTCCGAACTTCATTCATCTCACTCGTTGTGTACAAGGATGGAGAGAAGCGTTACATGCTCACACCGAAGTCTGTTCGCCCAGGCGCAACATTCATCGTTTCAGCAGAAGCAACACTCTCGTCTCCAAACCGTCTCCCGCTCTCAAAAATCCCTGTTGGTACATTCGTATACAACATCGAGCTCAAACCGCTTGGCGGGGCCAAATTGGTCCGCTCAGCAGGTAACTTTGCTCAGGTTGTGGCGAACGACAACGGGTACACGCTTATCAAACTCCCATCATCAGAAGTCCGCAAGGTATCTGAGAAATGCTGGGCAACGATTGGTGAAGTTTCAAACGAAGAACATCACCTCGTAAACATTGGTAAGGCTGGACGCTCCCGCCATAAGGGTATTCGACCAACAGTTCGTGGTACTGCCATGAACCCAGTTGACCACCCATACGGAGGAGGAGAAGGACGCCAGGGCCGTGGAACACGTCGCCCAAAGACAATGTGGGGAAAGGTCACCGGAGGTCGCAAGACTCGTGGACCAAAGAAATACTCAAACCACCTCATCGTCTCACGACGCGTCGTCGGAAAAAAGAAGAAATAATTCAAATGACACACAAAAACGCGCCCTTACGGGCGCGTTTTTGCTTGACTTTTTCTCCCCAGAATACTAAATTAAAAATATGTTCGCTCAGAACACAATTATTAGCACCCTCATTATTATCCGCTCGGCGCGGGGGTTTGCTTTTATTGTATAAATCTTTGATTCAATAATACAAAAGCCCCCGCGTACGCGGGGGGCTTTTGTATTATGGGTTTTGAACCACAGCTCTCGAGAAGCTCAGAGTCTTTAGAGCTGTGGTCCAAAATGAATGACCACGTATTTCTTTTCTTTTAAAACCAAAATTTATGAAGAGCACAATCACTCAGCTTATGATTGCTGGCAATCAATTTCAAATCATGCACACGATTGCATGTTCATGTCCTTGGCTAAAGCAAATAGTTAACCGCAAGGAATTTAAATTAAGTATCGACACGTTCGTGTTCATGATGGCAAATGCCCATCAGGCTGGATTGCCAAATCAGATCGAGCATGAATACCCTGTTCAAACTCTGGATGGTTGGAAAAAAGTAAAGAGGGAACACAAAGCCGTCTACCTCATTTCGTACAATAGTCATTTGTATGAGTTCACCGGAGAAGGCTTCGTGTTTGCGAACCCAGACCAGTACTATGGTGCTGGCTCGATGATTCTTGTCCCCGCAAGAAAGTAAAAAAAGGAAAATCTGAAAAGAAAAAAGACGTGAGTGATTATCTGCTCGCGTCTTTTTCTATGGTACACTTTTCATATGCAACCAGGAGAACAGAAACAGCCATTTAGTTTGCGCAAGCGCATTCATCATTCAAATCACGCACTTCGTGGAGTAGGGATATTCATCAAGGATACCCATGCGGCGTGGCTCCACCTTTTCTTTGCGCTTCTCGCTGTGTATCTCGGATTCTTGCTTCGTATTTCAAATATTGAATGGATCGTTATTCTCCTCACGATGAGTCTCATTCTTGCAGCTGAAGCTGTGAATACGGCGATCGAAATTGACGTTGATCTCAAGAGCCCAGAATACAATCCGAAAGCGCGTGATATCAAAGACATTGCTGCCGGCGCCGTACTCATCACCGTCTTCCTCGGGGGAATCATCGGAATGATTATTTTTCTTCCAAAAGTATTCGCGTTGTTTTACTTAAAATAGGCAAAAGAAAAAGCGTTCATTGTAAGTACGCTTTTTCTATTTTCATTTTGTTTCCAATTCTGAGTGTTCAGATGAGAAGATCATTCCTTAATTGAATAAGCTTCTTATCATCACATTCTCCCCGTAATTGGACTACTTCCAATAGGGTGGCAGCTTTGATTAATCCAGGTACTTCATCATGGCTTACCACGACGAAGGTTCCTTTGAAATTTATTTTTTGCATTGCGCTGAGAAGGCCTGCCGAGACTCTATCTTCATCAGTCTGTGTGGTTGCGAACAGCATCATTCTCGGCTTAAGCTTTTCGTGGCACTTTGGCTCTATTTGGTAACCGCGAGTGTCAAAAAATTTTCCTCCTTCGAAATGTAGGAACTGTGCGTCAATTATCGACGCACAACTTTTTGCGAGGGAATCTTTCTCTCTCAGTGAAATAAGGTAGTCAATTTTTTCAAGAGCTTTTACTCCCTTTACTAAACTTGTAAAGACGTGCAAGCACTTCGTTTTAAGAATACGTTTTTTAATCGCACGAGAATTTTTCCCCGTTTTAGAAGTAAGTGCGTCGGCGAGTTCCCATATGAGGAATGCCTCGAGTTGTGGTCGCGTTAACATTAGATTTTAAATTTTTGGTTGACGAAACTTTAATACAAAATAGTCGTTTCGTCAAATAAGGGAATAAAAGAATCAGGGGATTTGACAATCTCCGCGTTTTTGCTAGTATGTCTGGACACGGCTCCTCGGAGCTATTTTAATTACTGTATGACACGATCACTCAAAAAAGGACCATATGTAGACGAGCGCCTCATGAAAAAGATTGAGGGTAAAACAGCGCAAGGTTCCGCTGTTATTAAGACATGGGCACGCGCATGTCAGATTGCCCCAGAAATGGTGGGCTTCACTTTTGGTGTTCACAACGGCAAGGTGCATGTTGAGGTTCTCGTTACTGAGGACATGGTTGGTCACCGATTGGGTGAGTTTTCTCCTACACGTACATTCCGTAAGCACGGAGGTAAGATGCAGAAGGAGCTCGAAACCAAGCAGAAGGAGAGTGACATCGCCGCTGCTCAGGCTGCAAAGGCTTCTACAACTGATGCCAAGAAGAAGTAATATCTAAACTCTTATGAAAGCTTTTCTCAAAAACTATCGCCAAGCTCCTCGCAAAGTCCGCCTCGTAGCGGGTCTCATTAAGGGCAAGCCAGTCGCTGTGGCTGAACTCGAACTCAAGCACCTTGCAAAGCGTGCTGCTCTTCCTATGGAAAAGCTCCTTGCTTCAGCTGTTGCAAACGCAAAGGTAGGCGGTGCCGATGTTGCGAACCTCTTCGTCAAAGATGTCACTGTAGACAAGGGTATCGTTATGAAGCGCCATATGCCACGAGCTTTCGGACGCGCTTCCGCAATCCACAAACATTCAAGCCATGTTACTCTTACTCTCGCTGAGACCGGTGTCAAAGAAGAGAAGAAGACCAAGGCCGTGAAAGCTGAGCCAAAGGCGAAAAAGGCTCCAGTAAAGAAAGCTACTAAGGCTAAGTCAGTAACGAAATAATATATGTCAAAAGTTGTCCATCCATACGCACACCGACTTGTTATCCTCCGAGATTGGAAATCTCGCTGGTTTGCAGGACCTAAGAAATACCGAGAATACCTCAAGGGAGATGTTCTTGTTCGTGAATACCTCGAGAAGCGTATGCGCGGTCTCTATGTCTCATCTATTGAGATGGAGCGCTCACCAAAGTCTACTCGTTTCATCATTCGTACATCACGCCCAGGTATGGTCATTGGTCGCTCAGGTGAGGGATCAACCAAACTCAAGCAGGAAATTGTCACTTTCATGAAAAAGAAGGGCATTCCAGTTCCAGAAGAACTCAAGCTCGACATCATTGAAGTTATGAACCCAGATGCTGATGCACACATCGTTGCGTATGGTGTTGCTGAGGCTCTTGAAAAGCGTCTTCCATTCCGCCGTGTTATGAAGCAGGCTGTAGAGCGTGTCATCGCTACTCGCGGAGTTGAAGGAGTCAAGATCGTCATCTCAGGACGTCTCGGTGGTGCAGAAATCGCCCGCATCGAAGAGCAGAAGCGTGGATCAATCCCACTTCAGACTTTCCGTGCAGACGTCGACTACACTCGTGAGCGTGCACACATGACCTATGGAGACATCGGTATCAAGGTGTGGATTTACCGCGGTGAAATCTTCGATATAAAAGAAGATGCAAAGAACTCGACCATAGCCAAGAAATAATCTAATTTAACGATACATTTATGCTTTTCCCTAAGAAAATAAAATACAGAAAGTGGCAGACCGGACGCAAGGACATGAGTACCTTGAAGCCTGACACCCGAGGTACGACAATCTCGTATGGATCTTTCGGCCTCAAGGCTGAGACATCTGGACGTATTCGTTCAAACCAGCTCGAGGCTGCTCGTAAGGCTATGGCACGTCAGATGACCAAGACGGGCAAAGCATGGATTCGTATCTTCCCAGACCGACCATATACGGCAAAGCCACCAGAAGTGGGAATGGGTAAGGGTAAAGGAGATCCACAGGGATTCTGTATGGAGATTCGCCCAGGCCGTGTCATTTTTGAAATCGACGGTATGGATGAAGCAGGTGCTCGTGAGGCTCTCCGCAAGGCGGGAACCAAACTTCCAGTCAAAACTCGCGTCGTCTCTCGTGCATAAGTATTTTTATGAAAACAAAAACACCAGAAAAAAGTAATACAAAGAAGACCGTCCTCTCAGGAACAGTTGTCAAAGCAGCAATGCAAAAGACAGTCACTGTAGCGGTCACACGCTTCGAGAAGCACCCAAAGTATCTCAAGTACCAGACACTTACAAAGAAGTACAAGGTACATGATGAGAACGGAGTTGCAAAAGTAGGGGATAAGGTTCAAATCGTCGAGACAAAACCTATCTCAAAAGACAAGCGTTTCACTCTCGTCACTAAGTAATAGTTTTAGGTAACACACATTATATGATTCAGCCACAAACAATAGTCAAAATAGCAGACAACGCCGGAGGAAAAGTCGGCATGGTCTTCAAGGTGCTTGGTTCATCCAAGCGTCGCTACGCACGCATCGGCGATGTCGTTGTGATTTCGGTCAAAGTGGCTGAACCTCGCAAGGGTGTCAAAAAGAAGGGTGTTCACCACGCAGTTGTTGTCCGTCAGCGCGAAGCTATGCGCCGCAAAGATGGTTCATACATCAGTTTTGATGACAACGCAGTTGTGCTCATCGGTTCTGGAAAGCAGCGCTTCGAGCCAATTGCTGGACGCATTTTCGGACCAATTCCACGCGAGCTCGGAGAGCGCGGATACCAGAAGATTATTTCTCTTGCCCCTGAGGTTATCTAACGATTAATCTACCTTTCAATTATATGAATATCAAAAAAGGAGACAACGTAATAGTCACAAAAGGCAAGGATGCTGGTAAAAAAGGCAAAATCCTCGCAGTATTCCCAAAGGAGAACAAAGTTCTCGTCGAGGGTCTCAACATGAAGAAGCGTCACCAGAAGAGTACTACCCGTGGTGGTAAGGGACAGATGGTGGACATTGCTCACCCAGTAAATCGCTCAAACGTCGCGATCCTCGATCCAAAGTCCGGCAAGCCAACTCGTTTGGGTGCTCAGGATGTTAATGGAAAGAAGATCCGCATCGCTAAGAAGAGCGGACAGGAAGTATAATATGACTGTAAAAGAAAAAGCACAAAAATCATACGAAGTTTTGAAGCCAAAGTTTGGCTACAAGAACGTCATGGGAGCTCCAAAGCTCCAGAAGGTTGTTGTTGGTTCCGGAACTGGAAACGCAATGAAGCGTAACAAGAATCACAACGATCTCGTTGCTGACCGTTTGACCAAGATCACCGGACAGAAGACTGCACTCCGTGGTGCAAAGCAATCAATCGCAACATTCAAGATTCGTCAGGGCGACCCAGTCGGTGTTTCTGTAACACTCCGCGGTCCTCGCATGTACGGATTTCTTGAAAAGTTTTTCAACATTGCAGTCCCTCGCACGAAGGACTTCCGTGGATTCAATCCTTCAGCTGTTGACTCGATCGGTAACCTCACACTCGGTATCAAGGAACACACAATCTTCCCTGAAACTGCAGATGAAGATATCAAGGATGTCTTCGGTCTCTCTGTCACAATCGTCTCGAGTGCAAAGACAAAGGCAGAAGGTCTCGCATTCTTCGAACTCATCGGTGTTCCTTTCAAAAAGGAAGAGGATGTAAAGAAGAAGAAATAATCAATTTTCATAGTATATAACAAGAGCCACACTCACGTGTGGCTCTTGTTATATATGTGGATATGTTGTAGTGTAAATAAAATTTCACACAACAAAACAATTGTTCACATGAGCAAACTAGCATTGATTTTCTTAGTTCTACCCGCCGTATTTTTTTTGGCTCGGTATTTTTTTCAAAGGTATCTGTTTGAGAAGCAGGACCTAGGGATTGGTCTTCCAGGTTTACACAAAAGGATTACCTGGCTAACATCAATAAACCGCGAGATATTCGCGGAGTACCTTTTTTGCAAAAAGAAATTGACCCTACTGCAAAAAAGGTCAATAGACGAGTTTGTCTTCGTTCTATTCTTGACGATAAAAAGGGAGATGGACCTCGGGGGATTTTATCCCCATAAAATAGTGATGCTGAAAAGGTCACTTAAGCCCAATCAACAGTTGGTTGATTGGTATGTGAAAAAAATTGAAGATAACTTTAAAAAATGGATTGTCGAGGAGGGTGAGATCATTCGTTCAAAGATTGTGGCTGAGAAAGAGACCAAAAAGGACCCTAAAGAACGAAAATATTGCCAACAGTTACTACTGCTGCTCGATATCTTTGTCAGGTTTGGTATTGAGGAAGTTGGCCTTTTCCAACTACAGCTATTTGCTACTGAGAACAGTCTCTCCGTAGATTAAATATAAATAATAATAGAAAATAACTACTCAGGATTGGGTGGTTATTTTTTATTTTGCTCGAGTCGTGCTATTCTTCGCCTATGCAAAAGCGCAACATCATCACCATCTGTGGCATGCTCGGTTCAGGCAAATCAACCGCTGCCAAGCGTGTGGCCACAGCGCTCGGCTATCCGCACTACTCGGCTGGGGACTTCATGCGTGCGATGGCGAGTGAGCGTGGGCTGACTATCGTTGAACTCAACCTCCTTGCAGAAAATGACCCAGCGGTTGATCGTGAAATCGATGCCAAGCAAAAAGCCTTCATGGATAGCAATAACAATTTTGTGATTGATTCACGTATTGGATGGTTTTTCGCACCTGATTCATTCAAAGTATTTTTGAATCTTGATTTGGATACGGCGGGTGCTCGTGTGTTCGGCGATATTCAAGCCAAGAAATCTGAACGCAAGGAGGAAATGTCAGAGACACTCATCGACGTGAAGACACGACTTTCTGAGCGACTTGCGAGTGAGAAAGAACGTTACAACAAATATTACGCCATTGAAAATTACCAGGACCCGAGCCATTTTGATTTGGTGATTGATACAAAAGTGAATGATATTCCGACAGTTGAGCAAATGATTCTGGAGGCGTACACGGCGTGGCAAGCGAAGGTATAAAAAACGTATATCGCGTATACAAAGAGTGGGGAGAAACCCCGCTTGTTTGTTTGGAGCGACTCCGCGCGAGCGAAGGGATTGATGCGAGTGTTCCGATGACGTATGCGGGGCGACTTGACCCAGCCGCGGAAGGTGAACTGATTATCCTCGTGGGTGAGGAATGTAAAAACAAAGACGCTTACAGCGGACTCTCTAAAACGTATGTAGCCGAAATTATTTTTAGTGTATCAACTGATACATATGATTTGTTGGGTATTCCTTCTACCTGCGCAGAAATTTCCAAACATTCTTTTGAAGAAGGCCTTTCGCAGGCGCTTGGCGCCGAGAAGCTCGCGCGCGAGCACGCGCGACGAGTTGCCTTTTCAAAAGAATGTTTGGAAATTTCTGCGCACGTTGAAGCATTTCTTAAAAAAATGATCGGTAAATTCCAACAACAGTATCCAGCATATTCTTCAAAGACGGTAGATGGTATTCAGCTTCATACGCATGCGCGGGCGGGGAATGAGGTTCTTTTGCCGAAACATGATGTGGAGCTCATTTCATACACCGACCTCACGGTCGGCTCACGCACTCGAGCTGAAGTACTTGATCGAGTCCAAAAACTCACGAGTATTGTTCAGGGTGATTTTCGTCAAGCCGAAATTCTTGAGACGTGGACACAGTGTGCCCGAGACCTACCTGATGAGTTACTCACGGTCAAAGTTGAGCTTACTGTTTCGAGCGGATTTTATGTTCGACAATTTGCGCACGATATTGGGCAGGCTTTTGGTATTGAGGCTTGTTTGTACTCACTCGTGAGAACTCACATCGAGGAGTAGATGCAAAAACAGACACTAATTGATAGTGCCTGCTTAAGAATAAGGTTGAGGGGCTGTTACTTGCGCAAGAAAAATAATTGAAACATTGTTGCTACGATCATCATTCCTGCTAATATGAACAGCACGAATGCCGCCCTCTTTTGCTTAGCAAGTCCGAATGCTCCAAGTAGGAACATCATTTCGCTGACTCCGATTGGAATCAGGGAAAAAAACAAAAAGCGCAGTGGCAGAATCGTAGGCACGGTAAATACCAGTACGATCTGCACAAGTGTTGCGAAATGCCCGAATAGTGCTCCTGGGCTTAACAAATTTTTAGTTGAGAACATAACTTATTTTTGGTTGTATTATCATTATACACTCTATAGATGCTAATGTCAATAGAATGTGGTAATCTGCATAAGATAGTGATCGTGGTGGGTGAGGTGAGTTGACACGAAGCGAAAATCTGATAATATGAGCGTCGAGGCAGATTAAGTCAGTGGCGTCCGTTTTTCTCCTTTAGTTTCCTAGGTTTCTCCTGCTCTAGGGATATAAAGAACAAACACGTGATACGCGCTGGCGGGCCTCCTATTTTCACTATGGCAAAGACATCAACAAAATATCGCGCTACGCGCACGCCGAAGTTCTCAACAAGGGCGAAGAATCGTTGTTTTAAGTGTGGCCGAGGTCGAGGTTTTATGCGTGATTTCGGACTTTGTCGAATCTGTTTCCGTGAACTTGCCAATGAAGGCATGATCCCGGGCGTCCGTAAGTCGTCTTGGTAATCACTCTAAAGTAAATCTATGGATCCAGTATCAAATATGCTCACAGGAATGAAAAACGCCAATCGCGCACTCCGCGACGTCGTTGTCGTTCCAGAATCGAAGCTCTGTCTCGCAATCGCACAAAAACTTTCGAAAGAAGGCTTTGTCGGTGCTATTACAAAGAAATCACGTCGCGGACGACCAGTATTTGAGGTTTCTCTCATTGCTGTCGACCGAATCCCAAAAATCAATGAAGTTGTTCGCATCTCGAAGCCGTCACGTCGTATGTACGCTGGCGCGCAGGATATTAGGTCAATCAAGAATGGCAAGGGATTGCTCGTCCTTTCAACTCCGAAAGGCATTCTGACTGACAAAGAAGCTCGCAAGGAACACGTCGGCGGCGAGGTATTGTTCTCTATCTGGTAAATTATATGTCACGAATCGCTAAACAACCCATCCCAATTCCAGCCGGTACAGAGGTCAAACTCGACGCTGGTGTCCTCACAGTTACAGGTCCGAAAGGCACTCTCACTCGCGAGGTCAAACCTGATGTCATCATTCTCATTGACGGTGGCTATGTCACTCTCAAACCAAAGAATGATTCAGACATCTTTTCTCGTGCACTCTGGGGCACATACGCATCACATGTCAAAAACATGCTTGCCGGTGTAAACACTCCATACGCGAAGAAACTCATTCTCGAAGGAGTTGGATTTAAGAGTGAAGTCAAAGGTACAGACCTCAACCTCGCACTTGGATTCTCTCACGGTGTCGTTGTCCCAATCCCAACAGGCCTCACGGTTACTGCTGAGAAGAACAACATCACGATCACTGGTGTAGACAAAGAAATGGTCGGTCAATTTGCAGCCAAGGTACGCGCAATGAAAAAGCCTGAGCCATATAAGGGTAAGGGATTCCGTTACGATACTGAGGTTATCCGTCGCAAGCAGGGTAAGAAGGCTGCGTAATCAGTAAATAGATAAATAGTATGAAAACAAAAAACATCAAAACTGAAAAGCGCATGCGTTTGAAGAAGAAGATCCGTATGCGAATCGCTGGTGACGCAAAGCGTCCACGTCTCGCTGTCTTCCGCTCAAACAAATTCATCTACGCACAGGCTATCGACGACAACAAACAGATCACACTCGTTGCTGCAAGTGATTCCGCACAAAAGGGAACCAAAGTTGCAGGAGCTGAATTCGTTGGAAAGACTATTGCAGGCCTTTTGAAAGAAAAGGGAATTACTACAGTCGTCTTCGATCGTGGCGGTTTCCGCTACGCAGGTCGTGTTAAAATTCTTGCCGACGCAGCACGTGCGAGTGGCCTTAACTTCTAAATTCTATGGCTGAAACTACAAATACAACAAAACCAGCTGGATCAAGCGCTCGTGGTGGAGCTTCTCGCGGAGGTTCATCATACGGCGGTTCTCGCGGTGGTGCAGGAGGTGCAGGTGCTCGCCCAGGTGGCTCACGTCCAGGTGGACGTCGCCCATTTACTGAGCGCGCGAAGCCTGAGTATGACCAGAAGATTCTCGCGATTCGTCGCGTGACTCGTGTGGTCTCAGGTGGACGTCGTATGACGTTTAGTGTTGCGCTCGCTATTGGTGACCGCAAGGGAATGGTAGGACTTGGAACCGGAAAAGCTATTGATACATCAATGGCAATCCAAAAGGCTCAAAAGGCTGCCAAGAAAAACATGCTCAAGTTGAAGCTCACGAAGACACAGTCACTCCCACATGATATTTCTGCAAAGTTCTCTTCAGCACGAGTTATGCTCATGCCGAACCGTGGACGCGGACTCATCTCAGGAAGTGCAACACGTGACATGCTTCTCCTTGCTGGAGTTAAGGATGTAACGACAAAGATCCTCTCAGGTTCAAAGAACAAGCTCAACAATGCTCGCGCAACAATGAAAGCGTTTGAAGCTATCGGTACAAAAGTCATCCATCACAAGATTGCTTCTGACCGTGCTGAAGCCGCTGCTGCAACAGTAAAGCTTGCTGAAGAATCCGCTGTGGTCGCGAAGTAATCTCGAGGAGAAATATATGCAAACACATACAGTAAAACGAAACATAAAAGAAAAGTCTCATGTTCAGCTTGGCCGTGGCGGACGCCATGGTAAGACTTCAGGACGTGGAGGCAAAGGACAGACTGCTCGTGCTGGTAACAAGCGCCGCCCAGAACTTCGAGATGCGATCAAAAAGATCCCAAAGCTCCGCGGATACAAATTCGCTTCAATCCAGAACACATTCTACGCAATCAACCTCGATGCACTCAACACTGCGTATAATGCAGGGGAGGTAGTGTCACTTGAGACACTCATGGCAAAGAAAGTTGTTCGCGTGAAGGGAGGAAACAACCCACGCGTCAAGATTCTTGCTCGTGGAACACTTTCAAAGAAACTCTCAGTCAAAGGCTGTACGCTTTCAGCGACAGCAAAAGCAGCAATCGAAAAAGTCGGAGGAACAGTAGAAGCGTAATCGCTTTCGAACCACTATGAATACTTTTTTTTCAAAGCTCAAGATCATTTGGCGCGATAAGGCTTTGCGCAACCGCATGTTCGTCATGCTTGGTTTGCTCGTGGTCTTCCGCTTGCTTGCGACAATTCCAGTTCCTGGAGTTGATCCAGCTCGTCTCGCACAATTTCTCGCGAACAACCAGTTCTTCGGAGTGTTGAACCTCTTCTCTGGAGGAGGACTCACGACGCTTTCGATCATCATGCTTGGTGTTGGACCATACATTACGGCTTCGATTATCATGCAGTTGCTCACGATGATGAGTGCTCGCTTGAAGGCGTTGAACCAAGACGAAGGTGAGGCAGGACGTAAGACGTTTGCACAATACTCACGTATTCTTGCAATTCCGCTTGCGCTCTTGCAGGGTCTCGGACTCATGTTGCTCCTTGAGAAGCAGGGAATCTTTAGTCATCTTGCGCCAGTCGCGCTCATCACGAGTCTCGTGGTTGTGACTGCAGGATCACTCTTCCTCATGTGGCTTGGAGAAGTGATGACAGAATTTGGAGTATCAAACGGTATTTCAGTCATCATTTTCGCTGGTATTATTGCCGCACTTCCAACACACATTAGTCAGACACTCTTCACATTCAGTGTCGCACAGATTCCATTTTACGCACTCTTCATCATCCTTGGGCTCGCGCTCATCGTTGGTGTTGTTGTGATCACGGAAGCTGAGCGCCCAATCCCTGTTACGTATGCACGTCAGGTACGTGGAGGAGGATCGACTGGAGGAGTTTCAACGTACGTTCCACTTCGTGTGAACCAAGCTGGAGTGATCCCAATCATCTTCGCGCTCTCAATCTTGCTCTTGCCGCAGCTCATTGGAAATCTCATGACGACGTTTGCTCACAATAGTCACTTGCTTGCTATTGGTCGTGCGCTTGCGAATTTCTCGCAGACGACATGGCTCTACGGCATCATCTACTTCGTGCTCGTGTTCGTCTTCACCTACTTCTATACAGCAGTGACGTTTGATCCACAGCAGATGGCGGAAAATCTCCAGAAGGGAGGTGCCTTCATCCCCGGTATTCGTCCAGGTCTTTCGACCGAACAGTATCTCTCAGGTGTGGTCTCACGTATCACGCTCGTTGGAGCATTGTTCCTCGGTGTCATCGCCGTCTTGCCACTCGTTGCTCGTGCCGTCACTGGTATCACTTCGATTGCGCTTGGAGGTACGGCACTTCTCATCGTCGTTTCTGTGATTCTCGACCTCATCAAAAAGGTTGATGCTCAGATTTCGATGCACGAGTACTAAGACTGTTCTTGCCCGCATCTGCGCGCACACAAAAGCCACACACTACAGTAAGGACCGGCGTACATTTCCGAAGAAATGTCGCCTCCCTCTCGCGCCGTCGCGCTCCGAGAGTCCTTCCCGTAGTGTGTGGCTTTTTTGTGCAAGCAAATGCGGTTTCGATTCGGTCGTCGATTTGATTTCGGGGACTGAACATTCTTAAATTTGATAAATAATTATACGATCCGGTGTAGACTTTTCCTGTTAATCAGAAGTGAAAAATCCATTCTTTATCTTTAGTTTCTGGACCTCTATCGGTACATTGTTACGAATCATATATTCTCTATCCGGGACTTGATTTTTTGGGTGCAGATTCTCATCAACGTTTTTATTTACCTTATAGTAAACGATTTCGATTTCATCATCTGTTGTAACGGCAAGAAAAGAATCATTTAAGGAATTTTCAAGTTGAAATGGAACACTCGTCTTGCTGAACCCAAGTCCCGTTACAACATTGTTCATAGAAAGATATTTCAGCGCAATTTTTGCGGACATATTGCTTGTATCATTACTGGGAACCTCAATAATCATCCCATCAGCATTTTTATTTTTAATTTTTGCATCGCCTACCATTGTTCCATTCGCGAATTCGGGATCCACCATAGTAAAATTTTTTAAGCCAAGTTCTTCTGCTAATTTTATTTTGAATAACAATGAATCGTCGATAGCATCATTTGGAGAAAAATTGTCAGGAACAGTAAAAGCCGCGTATGGCATTTCATTTTTATCGTCGTTATGCATATCTAGAATAAACGGCCTTTCAAATCCTGAAATTTGGCTCAAAGTTTCTTCCTTTATTTTTTTTGTTACTTCGTCGACAATCTCTGAGCGGTTCATATCCGCATCCTCAGAAGCACGAGAATCAGTTGTCGAATATGAACGAACACCCATTCCTAGCGCCGGAGAATTTACTTTATGGTTCACGTATGCCTTGGTTGAGTCAAGTTTATACTGACCAGTCTCTTTGTTATAGCTCAAAAATTTGTCCAGTTCGTCTGGCAAAGTTTTTTCATTTCCATGAACCCCGCCGAGAAGTATAGGGTTCTGTGCTAGCGGTTTAAGTTTTCCGTCGTATCCCATATCCCAATTCCCCGTACTCAAAAGCAGGGACTCCTTACTTCCTTTTTCCACAGAACTAATCCATTTTTGTTTTTGCGTCAGTAGAATATCTTCTAATTCTCTAAGCAACGATGTTAATTCTGTTTGTTCAAAGCTATTTAGGTCATAATTATAGGTATTCTCATCTTTTTTAATTTCAATTTTAATTTTCTTCAAAAAGTCATACATGGACTCCCACGTAAATTTCGAATAGTCGTAGACGTACATCCATCGTTTTAAATCTTTCAATGCGTTTTCTTTTATCTCCTTATTCGCCGCCTCTTTTTTTGTTGATTCAGAAATTAGCAGATTCACGCAGTTTTCAAGGTTTGTCGGTGAGTTAAGTGAAGATTCTACTGGATCAAGAGTACTGCAAGTATCTGCCTGAGCAAGGCCCATAAACGTACCCGCGCCACACGCATTATCAAGCATGTGAGCAACTTTATGAAGCTTTCCGGTAAAAAATGCTTCTTCGAACGAAAATTCAACTTCATCAGAAGGAATCTTTAGGTTATGCGCCACCGTGTCAATCAATTTTTTATATATTTGCAATTGTTTCAGGTACGGATTCTGAATTGAAAGGGTACCTTTTTCTAGTTCGCTTTTACCGAACCTATAAAGGTTTTCAATTTTTACACCCAATTCTTGAGAAAATTCTTCAAAAGTTTTTAATTGCTCGGGAGATAACGTGTTTTTTATGTCACCCCAGCATATTTTTGATGTAATATTTTCAGCTATTGCTTCATTTAGATTGTCAAAGACTCTCTCGTTCTCCCTGACGACAATTAGGCCAGAGCGATATGTCTCTACTTGATGACCCTTTCTTAGCAGCCCGAATAGTCTTTTGTATGTTTTATCCTTCAGTTTATTATGTGATTTAGCGTGCAAAAATTCATGAGTCGCTGCTGCTAAATTCTTGTCATAATCAGAACTCCTCTCCAAGAAAACACTTTGGTCAATTGAAACAAAGGACCCTCTACCTGACTCTGGGTTGATCCGTTTTGGGTGTGAAAAAAATGTGTACATTTTTTTCAGGGACGGTAAAAAAATCCTGTCTAAACCGGCTCCTATACTTACTTGTGGAAGTATTTGCTTTTTCGATGATTTTCAAATCTTCGGGTGTTTTACCAACCTCAAATCGCAAATATTCTCTGCCTATATTAGAATTTACTGTTCCTTCGTGGAAGAAATTTTCAAGCTTCTCTACTAGGACTTTCTTTTCCATATCTGTTGACTTGCCAACAACAGCATCAATTCCACCAAACCCAAATGATTCGTGCCCCATAAAATATTTATTTTAAATTCAAAATAATAAACCCAGTATTATGACGAGTACATTTTTCATCATTGCTTCTAAGCCCTGTAATTACGGTACCTTGTCAAGTATAGTATAAATATGTGGCTTACGCACGACCGAGGGCAAGCTTTGTATTTATAAGTAGAAGGAACCGAAAGCTCACATTTCAGCCGACGCTCGACCCTAAGAAAATCGCTGCGAAACGAAAAAAGGGAGCTCCTTTTTCGCACTCGTAACTTCTCGTTTGATATGGTATATTCGAGCCATATGAACGCACCGAAAACCTATGTATTTTTTGGGATTGTGGGGGCTGGGAAGGGTACTCAAGTTGAGCTTTTGAAGAAGCTTCTTGCCGAGCGCGATGGTCTCAAGATAGTGTATGCCTACCCTGGCAACGAATACCGCGCATTGACTGCCGGTGATGGCTATACAGGCAGCCTCGTGAAGGCCAAACTTGAGCGTGGTGAGCTTCAGCCTGATTTCTTGACCATTGGGGTCTTTACGAATATTCTCATCCGTGAACTCACAGCGGATTGCCATCTCATCGCCGACGGATATCCTCGCACACTTGAGCAAGAAGCTGCCTTTACGAGCGCGATGGATTTTTACAAACGCGAGAATGTTGAGATCGTATATATCGAAGTTTCAAAAGAAGAAGTCATCAAACGTATGAAGCTTCGCGGACGTTCTGATGATACCGACGAAGGTATCAATCGTAGATTCTGGGAATATGAGACGAACGTCATTCCTGCGATGCAGGCACTCAAGACCAAGTCTGGATACACACTTCACACAATCAATGGCGCGCAGTCGATCGAGGCTGTGCATGAAGATATCAAAAAGGCGCTCGGTTTTTAATTTATGGAAAATATTTCTTGGACAGTCATTTCTCTCGGTGGGTCACTCATTTGTCCTGACCGTGTTGATGGCGACTATGTGAGTGCAATTAGTACACTCATTCGTACGCGCGCAGAAAAAGGGGAGCGCTTTGCGATCATCACTGGTGGTGGAAAATTGTGTCGCGAATATCAAGACGCACTTCGCAAAGCACGCACTCCATCGAATGATGAACTCGATTGGCTCGGAATTTATACGACTCGATACAATGCCGAATTGTTACGCCTCGCGATAGGAGATGTTGCTGAGCCTCTGATATACCTCGACCCGCGGGAGCTTTCACTCACCGGCAAGTCTGTACTCGTTGGTGGCGGATATGAACCTGGTCACTCGAGTGATGGAGCTGCGGTAACACTCGCAAAATCACTTGGTGCGAAGAACGTAATCAATCTTTCAAATATTGATTACGTTTACACCGCGGACCCACGTAAAGATACGACCGCAACTCCGATTAAAGCATCATCGTGGGACGACTTCCGTAAACTGCTCCCAGAGACATGGGATCCTGGATTCAATGCTCCGTTTGATCCGATTGCTGCCAAGATGGCACAAGAACTCGGGCTTGAAGTTGCAGTAATGAACGGTAAGAATTTGGAAAATCTTTCAGCGTATCTCGACGGGAAAGAATTTGTTGGAACAGTTATTCGATAGTATATGGCAATCATCATCAAAACACCGAAAGAAATTGAAATTATCCGCGAAGGAGGACGACGACTTGCCCAAGTACTTGCTGATACGGCAAAACAAGTCCGCCCAGGAATTTCAGCGACTGAGCTCGATCTCTTCGCACAAAATGAAATCAAAAAACTTGGTGACACGCCTGCATTTTTGGGGTATAAGCCAGTCGGACATCGCAAAGCGTATCCCGCAGCATTGTGTGTTTCCGTGAATGCAGAAGTCGTGCATGGTATTCCAAAAGATACGACAATATTGAAAGAAGGTGATGTTGTGTCGCTTGATCTTGGTCTCAATCACAAAGGACTTTTTACTGATCACGCGGTCACAGTTGGCGTCGGCACACTCACAAAAGAAAAACAGAAACTTCTCTCCGTTACTGAACAATCAATGTACGAGGGAATCGAGGCGATAAAACCGGGTGCACGAGTTGGTGATATTGGATTTGCTGTTTCCTCATACGCGAAAAAGCATGGTAAATACGGCATCATCAAAGTGCTTGCAGGTCACGGTGTTGGCAAAGCAATTCATGAGGATCCATATATTCCAAACTATGGAAAGGCGCACACAGGTGATCCACTCGTCCCAGGAATGATTATCGCTATCGAACCAATGCTCACACTTGGCACAGAACACGTTGACGAGACAGGGGATGGCTACACGCTTAAAACAATTGACGGCTCAACAGCCGCCCATTTCGAGCACACAGTACTCATTACCGACACAGGGTACGAAATATTGACTCTTGTCTAATTGTGAATACAGAATTACCACGTCGGTTGGTAAAAAATACCCCTTTGGCGCAGTCGAGGACTGACCGAGCGAGCGGTTTCAAAGCAAAGAATATAAAGCACAAAAATCTATTACGCGAGCAAGATTTCGCAGACAAGCCAAAGGGCGTATTTTTATACCAACCGACAAAGTAAAGTTTATGCTTCTTCGATGATTTCGCGATAGGTGATCGGTTCCTCAAAAATTTCAGTGGGAGTGTAGCGGCGAACGTAGAGTTCGCTGTCTTGGTTTTTGCCTGAGCCTTTTGATTTGAGTGTTATTTCAGTTGCGAGCCCCGTGGATCGGTCGATCAAATTGGCCGCCTCGAGGATTGTAGCGACTTTGGTATGTTTGCTTTCTTTACGATATTTTTCGGCCTGTTCAAAGAGATATTCGAGGGCGGTAACCGTTGAGATGTCTTTGAAGACCTCGGCAATCTTTTTTGCATTATGTGTTTCAATATGGAGATTTGCCAAATGTTTGGCGTTTTTTTCTGCCAATTTCTTCCACTCATGATTTCCGATAGTTTTCTTCATACCCCTATTGTCGTATGTTCCGTGAAATAAATCAATCTGTGGGATATAATAGATTGATATGGAATCATTCGAAGCCAAGAACATACCTCAGTTCAAATCTCCCGAGGAAGAAGTCGCATACCTTCGCGCCCACCTCGAAAAACAAGAGCGTGCGTTATCCCTCCAAGGGAAAACTCCGGATAAAGAAAAGATTGCTAGCGAGACAATCCAGGCGTACCGGGGGATGGATTCAAAGGATGTTCTTGCCCCTGGACACAAGCTGACTTCTTCAGAGCAGGAGGCGCTTGTTCTTCGATTGAAACCTGAGCCACATGACTCAATCATGGAAGAGCTTCTCGGAATGCTCCTAGAAAATGGAATTAAAAACGCACTTGATATTGTTGATGGGATGGAGAATCCTCACGTCGCTGATGATTTTCATCGGTTTCTCGTTCAGTATCTTCAGTCAACAGGGAAGGTCCCCGGATTGAAAGAATCAACAGTGTTGTATCGTGCACTCGATACTCGTTTGTTTGAAGTGACACTCCCTGAAGTCGACGAAGGCAAGAAAAAAGGGCTCAAGGAACTACTGTCAGCAATGGAACAGTTTTATGCCGGAATGCATTCGATTGGCTTTGGCCGCGAGAACAAAGACAAGAGTCACTTCACTCTTGAGATTGCGCTTTCAAACAACGGCGAACAGTTTGTTATTTATGCTTCGATCCCGAGCGGTAAAGTAGATTTGTTTGAAAAACAGTTGCTTGCTGTTCAGCCTGATGCAAAGCTCGTCGAGGTTACAGATGATTACAATGTGTTTGCTGAAGGTCGCGAAACCGCCGTTGCTTCATACGCTAAATTTGCCGAGCACGATATTTTTCCAATCAAAACATATGATTCATTTGATCACGATCCAATGAATATTATTTTGAATGCATTTAGTAAGCTGAAAGCACAAGGGGAGGGAGCGTCAATTCAGTTTGTACTTTGTCCGGAAGATGATGCATTGATGCATCGCTTTCATCTCGTGCTCGAAGACGTAAAGAGTGGCTATTCGGTTAAAACCGCCCGCAGTATTGGACGACAGATTGGGTTTGAATTTTTGCGTGTTGGCAAAGAGCTTGTGTTTGGAGGCAAACCAAAAGAAGCAGACGAGCACAAAGTAAATGATCGCGCAGTTGAGCATATCACTGAGAAATTGAAGTCGACTTTGATGGCGACGAATATTCGTATTGTTGCATCAGCGGAGAATCGTGAGCGTTCTACTCAGATCCTTGCTGAGCTTGAATCTGCATTCAATCAATTTACTGAGGCAGGACGAAATAGTTTTAGTTGGAAACGTGTGACTGGCAGTGATTTGAGGGCTCTGTTGCACGACTTTTCCTTCCGTATGTTTAACGACTCGCAGAGTATGCCGATGAATCTCAAAGAGCTTTCGACTATTTTCCATTTTCCCTATGGAATCAACAAGATGCCTCAACTCAAACAGGCAAAGAGTACAACAGCGCCGGCTCCGATCGAAATGGGAACGCAAGGTGTTGTCCTTGGTACAAACACGTATCGTGGCGACACAAAGAAGATCGTTATGGCCAAAGAGGACCGTGTACGTCACTTCTACGTGATTGGTCAGACGGGTACGGGTAAGACGACGATTTTAAAAAACATGATCGCGCAGGATATCGCAAATGGAGATGGGTGTTGTTTCATCGACCCACACGGTTCGGATATTCAAGACATTCTTTCGTATATTCCTCGTGAACGTATTGATGATGTGATCTATTTCGATCCAGCGTATATTCAGCGTCCGATGGGTCTCAACATGCTTGAATACGATGTAAACTATCCTGAGCAAAAAACGTTTGTGGTGAATGAATTGCTTGCTATTTTCAACAAGCTTTTTGATATGAAGACAGCTGGAGGACCAGCTTTTGAGCAGTATTTCCGTAACTCGTCATTGCTTGTGATGGAGGATCCGGACACTGGCTCAACATTACTTGAAATTGGGCGTGTGCTCGCAGACAAAACATTTCGTGATATGAAGCTTGCGCGCTGTAAGAATCCGATCATTAAACAATTCTGGGAAAACGCAGAGAAAACAACGGGGGAGCAATCACTCGCGAACTTTGTACCGTATATCACGAACAAATTTGATGTGTTTGTGAGTAACGATATTATGCGTCCGGTTATTGCTCAACAAGAATCTGTCTTTAATTTCCGAAAGATTATGGACGAGAAAAAAATTCTTCTCGTAAATCTTTCGAAAGGACGTCTTGGAGAAATCAATGCTAACCTGATTGGTCTCATTCTTATCGGTAAAATCCAGATGGCGGCGCTCTCTCGCGTCGACATGTTTGGCAAACCGATGAATGATTTTTATCTTTATATTGACGAGTTCCAAAACGTTACGACTGACTCGATCGCATCTATTCTTTCAGAGGCGCGTAAATATCGCCTCTCACTGAACATTGCGCATCAATATATCGCTCAGATTGAAGAAAAGATCCGCGATGCCGTGTTTGGAAACGTTGGTTCGATGGCGGTGTTTCGCGTCGGTCCAGATGATGCAGAATATCTCGCGAAACAATTTGATCCAGTGTTTACCTCGCAAGATATTATCAAACTCGAAAATAGAACTGCGTATGCGAAAATGCTTGTGAACGGCACACCAGTGAAGCCGTTTAATATAGCAACGTTTGCCCCACCACAAGGAATGGAGGCAATCGTGCCAAAAATCAAAGAACTCTCGTATCTCAAATACGGACGTGATCGTACAGAGGTGGAAGAAGAAATCATGGCACGCTATACCGCTGGCCGGTAGTTCTGGTTGATTTGTAAATACGTGCTATTTCTGTTAGTATCCGTGCATTACTATCAGTGTGCAATCATTATTTTTATCTATGCCAACACAGGAAAAATCTCTCATTATCGTCAAACCGGACGCAATTCAGCGCAATCTCGCAGGTGAAATCATTTCACGCCTCGAGAAAAAAGGTCTCAAAATCATCGGTCTTAAGATGATGAATCTCGAAGATGCAAAAATCGAAGAGCACTATGCTCATATCAAAGACAAGCCATTCTTCCCCGGCATCCGTGACTTCATGAAATCAACTCCAGTTATTGTTATGGCTGTTGAGGGGATCAATGCTGTGAGCTCGATCCGTCTTCTTGTTGGTCCAACAAAGGCATGGGAAGCGACAGCTGGTACAATCCGTGGAGATTTCTCTCTCTCGACTCAGTCAAACCTTGTTCACGCATCAGATTCTGTTGAAGCAGGCGTTGCTGAAATTTCTCGTTTCTTTGAATTTGGTGAACTTTTCACGTATGATCGCGTTGATACCGACTTCGTGTACGCCGAACACAAACAGTAGGATTTTTTTGTCAACTTGCGACAAGAATGTTTGCGTGGCACTTAGGTAATTCACACTTGCGCATGATGTTCACACAAGTATAATCGAAGTAGGATTATTTGCCCTGTTACCTAGAACACTTTGTGTACGGGAATCCGCGTTGTTAACCGCTTTGGCGTTTGGCATAAGATACCCACTTGGCCTCTGGCTAGGGTAACACAACGCAAATAGTCCTAAAAAAAACCTCTCACTCCAGTGAGGGATTTTTTTTGCCTGATGCTTCCTTTTGTTCAATCTGATACACTAAATGGAGATGCCCCGAATCTATATATTGAACCGACTCGCGCTATCAATTGTTTTTCTTGCGGTAGTAAATTTTTTTGCGACACACTTTTCATGGTACTCACTCCTTTGGTGGTTTGATATGCCGATGCATTTCCTTGGGGGAGGAGCCGTGTTTTATTTGAGTGCATATGTGTGGTCTCCTGCACTTCGATATGTTCCTGCGTGGCGCTTTCTCTATGAAAGCTTGATCACCGCACTCTTGCTCGGTCTCTTGTGGGAAGCATTGGAACTTTTTTTGTATATTCGCTACGGAACACCTGATTTTATCCTTCTCGATTCGATGTCTGATGTTTGTTTTGATATAGCTGGAGCACTCTTGGCAGCGTATCTTACTATTCCACACCTTACCGATTCAATTTCAATGCAATCAAAGGCCTCTCGCGTGGTATCATAAAGATACTTATGGCAAAGAACCAATATAGACTAACATTTTGTTCTGGTGCGGAAACGGTGACCGGAGCAGATTTTTTGCTTGAAGGACCACTTGACGCAAGCGGTCGTCCTCTCGTGCGAATTCTTGTTGATTGCGGGCTTGTACAAGGCGAGAAACTTGCGACAGAAGCCAATTGGGAACCATTTGCCTATGATCCAAAAGAGATTGATTATCTTTTCATCACTCACGCGCATATTGACCATATCGGACGTATTCCAAAACTTGTCTATGATGGTTTTCATGGAAAGATTTTTGCGACTCCTCCAACCTGTGATCTTGCACACCCGATGCTCACTGATACTGCAATGATTCTTTCTCGTGACGTGGACAACAAGCTCGACAAAGTATATGCAGAGAATATTGTAGTGCAAGCAACGAGCAATTGGACGGCTATTGAATATGAGAAGCCGTATGATTTGATGCCAGGAATTACAGTTACGCTTCACAATGCAGGACATATTCTTGGCTCAGCATATGTTGAGTTTAATCTCGGAGGAACAAGACTGGTATTTTCTGGAGACCTCGGTAATTCTCCGTCACCAATTCTTCCTGACACGACGCCTTTGGTTGGAGCAGATTACTTGCTTACAGAAAGTGTCTATGGTGACAGACAGCACGAAGCACGCGATATGCGTCGTGACATGCTCAAGGAAGTATTGATCGAGAATCAACAAAAGGGTGGCACGCTCATTATTCCAGCATTTTCGCTTGAACGTACCCAGGAGATTGTTTTTGAAATCAACGAGCTCCTTGAGCACAAATTGATTTCCAAAATGCCGATTTATCTTGATTCACCGCTTGCGATTGAGGTCACTGATATCTATCGCAAATATGCAGACTATTTTAATGATGAGATCAAACGACACATTGCGCGAGGCGAGGATCCGTTTATCTTTCCAGGTCTCGTAGAAACGCCGAGCGCGGAAGATTCAAAAGCAATTCTGCATAAGCCAGATCCAAAGGTTATTATTGCAGGCTCAGGTATGTCGAGTGGGGGACGTGTTGTGCATCACGAGCAAAATTATTTAAGTGACCCCAAAAACACATTGCTTCTCATTGGGTACCAGTCAGTTGGCACCATGGGCCGTCTTCTTGAGGAAGGAGCGAAAACAGTAACGATTAATCACGCGAGTATTCCTGTGAAAGCGACTATTCGTAAGATTAGTGGTTATTCAGGTCACAAGGATAGTGATGCGCTCGTCGAGTTTATTTCTGGTTCTGCGAAGACACTTAAAAAAGTCTATACAGTAATGGGAGAACCAAAGAGCACTCTTTTCCTTGCCCAGAAAATTAGAAATGAATTGGGACTGAAAGCAGAAGCACCAGCTGGGGGGAAGAGTATTGTGATAGAATGTGGAGAGTAATAACTACTTATGGAAGTACGAAAGCATACATTTGTCGCCCTCTACGATGCGAGCCCTGAACATGAGCATCTTTTGAGTCCAGCACATCGCATCACTGCCCGGGAGCTCGGTAAGGCACTTGGTGAGGCTCACCTTGGAGTTGTTGCGCACTCAGGTCCTGTAATCGTGGACACCGTGTTTACAGAGATGGCGCATAGTAGTGTTGTTTCGCTTGCACTTTCTCCCGCATCAAATATGGACGAGCATGTGCGAGCCTTTCGATTGGCTGTTCCGCCGATTCCACTACTTTTTACTGGTCGCGGAGCACTTGGAGCCGATACGATGGCGCTTGCCTCTGCGCACGCTGTTGTTCTTTTTGGATCACAAGCTGGTAAGGTTGAGGCTATTCTTGATCATATGCTCCATACGCATATCCCAATTGGGATACTTACTGACGAGATCCCGAGCGCTGTTCACGAACGCATCCGATCATATCATTCAAACCTTACTTCAATGCTGTTTGTTTCTCATGATCCAAAAGTACTCGTAAGAGCAATTGCAGATGAATTACGTAGACGTGAGTTTACAAAAAAATTGGCATAAAAAAATCCTGTCGTATGACAGGATTTTTTTATGAGTAGAGTAGTTAGGCGAGAGTCTTCATGACGCGTGCCATTGTCTCTGGGCGGTGTTCTGCGAGGTAGGCGAGAGACTTGCGGTCGAGAGTGACATTCTTCTTTGTCGCTGCTCCCATGAGCTTTGAGAATGAAGTTCCACTTGCTTTTGCGACTGCGGCGATCTTTGTCTGCCAAAGTCCACGATTGGTTCGCTTCTTCTGCTTGCGGTGTGCGAAAGCATAGCGACCTGCATGGTGCAAAGCCTCCTTTGCCTGTGCTTCTTTGGTACTGCGACCAAAACGGAAGCCCTTGGCTGCCTTGAGCACATTTCGGCGACGTTTGTTTTTGATTACTCCTCTTTTTACGCGTGACATATATCTATAGGTGCCTAACTAGTATTAATTGAACGGAAGGAAGTGGCTCTTATCCTTGTTGCTCATTTTGAAATCCTTCGCGACCTTGCCGGAGAGTTGCTTTGAGCGAGACTGCTTGGCATTGAAGTGATTAAATCCAGGCTTGCGCGCCTTCATTTTACCGTTTTTCGTTATTTTGATGCGCTTTGTGTATGATTTGTTGGTTTTCATAGCGATAATTACTTTTTCGTGTCGTGTTCGATGACGAGGGCGAGTCCTTTCGGTCCTTTCTTTGGCTCCTCAGCAATCTTAAACGGCTCGGTTATAAAATGAAGGATGCGGTCGAGGCGTTCCCGGAGGAATTTTTCGTCCTGATACTTCGTGCGTCCTGAAAGATAGAGTTCAACTTTGATACGGTGCCCTTCCTCAAGCCATTTTGAAGCTTGTTTCGCTTTGAGCTCAAGATCGTGTTCGCCAGTGGCGACTTTGATCTGGATGGCTTTCGTCTCTGTACGCTTAGCGCCAGCCTTCATCTTTTTCTCCTTTTTGCTTTCGAGATAGAGATATTTGCCGTACTCCATGACCTTTGCGATCGGGGGAACGGCATTTGGGCCAGTTTCTATAAGGTCGAGACCACGGTCCTGAGCGATTTTGAGTGCTTCTTTCAAAGGAAGAACACCGAGGTTCTGTCCTTCTTCGTCAAGCACGCGAAGCTCAGTCGCGCGTATATATAAATTGGTTCGTACTTTTACTTTCAAGGGTTTTCGGCATGAGATGCCGTACGAGCGTTATACTATCGCATTTTAGGGCTCGCGTCAATACGGATTAGGCGAGAGCTTGTTTTGCTTCTGCGAGGAGGTTTTGAGCCCGTTCTTTGGTTGTTGATTCAGCAAAAATACGAATGATCGGTTCTGTGTTTGATGGACGAATGTTCACCCATGAACCATCTGGCAAATCGAGACGAAGGCCGTCTATTTCGAGTGCTTTGGCTTCAGGAAATGTGTTTTTGAGACGAGCGTAGATATCTGCAAGGTCGCCCGTGCGAGCGACTTTGTCTTTGGCCATACAAAATGAGGGGAGCTCGGCAACGAGTGTGCTGATTGGTTTGTTGAGTCGAGCCATGAGTTCAAGAATGAGTGCGATACCTACGAAACTATCACGCGCCATATTTACGACGGGCCAAATGACTCCGCCGGAACCTTCGCCACCAATGACGGCATTATGCGCGCGCATCATTTCGACGACGTTGGCTTCGCCAACTTTGCTTCGCCATGTTGTGCCTCCATATGATTGCGCGATTGCTTCACTTGTTGTTGATGTAACTATGTTCAGCGCAATATCTCCGCGCGTTTTTTGGAGTACCGCTTTCACGCAGAGTGCGAGCATGAGTTCTTCAGATATCATCGTGCCTGTTTCATCAACAAGGACGAGGCGGTCGCCGTCAGGATCTTGTGCGAAGCCGATATCCGCATGTGCGATTTTCACAAGTGTTTCGAGTGTGGTGAGATTTTGAGCGATTGGTTCTGGTGCGTGCGCGAATTTCCCTGAGGGTTCGCCATTGATAACTGTGTACGTTACACCGAGTGCGTCGAGGAGTTTGGGTGTTGTGGTACAACCAACGCTATTGATTGGATCGAGTGCGACTTTAAAGTTTTTATTTTTGATTGCGGGGACGTCAATGTTCGCGAGTAACTTCTGAAGATGTAATTCAAACAAATTCGTGCCATCGCGCGAGACTGAGAAATTTTCCTTTTCGAAAGGCAACCCGTCCCGCGTGCCGCGCGACGCTTCGATTTCTTTTACTTCTGCTTCGTTTGTAAACGCTCCACTTGCGGTAACGAATTTGAGACCGTTGTATTCGATTGGATTATGAGAGGCTGTGATGATTATGGCGCCGTCAGCTTTTTGTTCACGAACGAGAAAGACGACTGTTGGAGTCGGCATCATTCCAAGATTCACAACATCGAAACCGAGGGCGAGAAGTTCGCTTGTGACTACCTCGAGAATAGCTGGTCCTGACTCACGACCATCGCGACCGACGAGGATAGTGTGTCCATTTCGCTTTGTGACATATGCTCCAAACGCGCGCGTATACTCGCGCGCTACGTCGAGCGTGAGCGTGTCGCCCCAGATCCCGCGATATCCCGAAACAGTGAGTGTTGGTTTCATACTTTATACTTTATACCATATACTCTATACTCATTGATATGGAAAGCTATCTAGACAATCCAAAAGCCAGATTTGATTACGAGGTGCTCGAGCGCTACGACGCGGGCATTGAGCTTTTGGGCTTTGAGGTTAAATCGGTCCGTGCTGGTCGCGGATCAATTACTGGCACACATATCATCGTGCGTGGCGGGGAAGTCTTCATTGTCGGTATGCGCATTGATCCATATCAAGTGGGGAACACAACAACAGACTATATCCCAGATCACACGCGTAAACTGCTTTTGACCAAAAAAGAAATTCGCGAGCTCGAAGAAACGGAGTCAAAGAAGGGTTTGACCTTGGTGCCTTTGTCGTTGTATAATAAAGGAGGGAAGATCAAGGTGAGTTTCGCTGTCGCGCGCGGAAAGAAGCAATTCGACAAGCGCGAGACAATAAAGAAGCGCGACACAGACCGAGATCTTCGTCGTTTGTTGAAACGTTAACAACACAATATTGGGGATGAAATGAATAGACAATGAGTTTCATTCTGTGTGCGCATGTCGAGCAGGGGACTACTCTCGTAAATCGTGTCCTAAACATCCAAATGCAAAAACATCTGGTGCTTTTAAGGTAGCTTCGCCTTACGCGAAGAATCTTAACGGCTTCGCATTCGCTTAATAATATAAGCCAGTGCGATGTCTCACGCGCCGATTTCTAATACGCGATGTGAGGCATAATATTTTTAGAATAGAGGATGGTCTCGCTTTAGGCCATGCTCGAAATCTGTAGAGCTCGGAACGAATGTATTTTGTCGTTTTACAAGCATTCGAACTTAAATCTGTCGCAAGACGGAATATAAAACTGACTACACATGTAGAAGCGCGTGGAATCACGCATTGCACGAGGGTTCGCTACCCTCCATCTCCACTTTTTTAAGAAAAGCCTTATTTTATAAGGTTTTTCTTGTATTTATATTGACTTTTTACAATAAATATGGTAATATATAAATCAAGATACTTTCCTACCGGACGGGCTCAATCCGAACACCCATCATTCTCCAGTAAGGAGATTTTTTTGTTTCAAATACTCAGTAAGCACCTCGGTCGGAGTCTTGTAATTCAAGCATTTCATGGATCGTCGATTCAATTTGTTTTCCAGT
>CAITQP010000008.1 GCA_903894565.1 uncultured bacterium | reverse complement strand
CTGAAATTTTCTTTGCCGGCAATGGTACCGAATCCGATAATCTCGCCATTCTCGGTGTATTTAAGCATGCACGCATGAATCCAGATTTTCAAAACAAGACCCTCCATATTATTACAACAGAGACGGAGCACCCCGCAGTGCTCGAAGCGTGCCGTCATCTTGAAGCAGTCGGAGCGGAAGTTACTTATCTCAAAGTAGACGAGACAGGCCGAATTGATATGAAGCAATTACGTGCATCACTCCGACCAGAAACAATTCTTGTCTCGATCGCATATGGAAATAGCGAGATTGGAACAATCCAATCGGTTCGTGATGTTGCAAAAGAGATTCGCCATTTCAAAAAAACAAACACAGATGGCTCACAGCTGTATCCACTCTTACATACTGATGCATGCCAAGCCGTGCAGTATGAGAATTGTAACGTTGAACAGCTCGGCATTGATCTCATGACTTTTAACGGAACCAAAATTGGAGGACCAAGCGGTATCGCAGTGCTTTATGTACGTCGCGGAACCCCAATTGCACCTATCATGTACGGAGGCGGACAGGAATCAGGACTTCGTTCTGGAACTGAAAATATCGTCGGGTGTATTGGTATTGCCAAAGCGCTCACGATTGCTCGCGCAATCCAAGAGGAAGAAAAGCAAAGATTGGTTATCCTTCGCGATACATTTTTGGAGCACATCGAAAAAAGAATTCCGAATGTACGCATCAACGGTAGTCGAAAATTTCGTTTGCCAAACAATATACATATTTCGATGAAAGGAATTCAAAGTGAGCTACTTGTACTTGAGCTTGATGCACGAGGAATACAGTGCTCAATGGGTAGCGCCTGCGCTTCGACCAAGGATACTGGATCTCATGTTCTCAAGGCACTCTACGGAGAAAGTGACGACAAAACATGGGGAAGTGTGCGATTCTCAATTGGACGTACAACTCATCAGAAAGATATTGAACGAGCACTCAAAGCACTTGAGTCAGTAGCAAAGAAATACGAAAAGTGGCACCACTAAGGTCGCTTGCGTCGTATGATATACTGGAATTATGGACCAAAATGATCGGCCAGTAGAAATAAAAGACCTGAACAAAACTCAGCTCATGTTGCTTGCAATATTGCTGTCGTTTGTCGTGTCGATCGCTACCGGAATCGTGACGGTGACACTCATGCAACAAGCACCCACCGGATTTACGCAGACGGTCAATCGTGTAGTCCAACAAACAATTGAAAAAGTTTCTCCGGATTATAGTCCAAACAAAGTACAGACTGTCATAGTCAAAGAAGACGACCTCGTCGTCGATGCCGTGGCAAAAACGCGCAGTCGCATGTATCCGATTTATACATCCAAAGATGCGACGAGTTCGATTCTCGATGGATACTCAATTGGAGGAGGGCAATTCATTGCTTCATCCAGTGCTCTCGATTCAACGCATACCTATAGTATAAAAGTTGGAACGACCTACGCCGAAGCCAAGGTCACCGCAATCTCGCCAATCGGATTCGCATTACTCACAACGATAGACCCAACGATCAAACCAGCTGATTTACCAGTAGGAACGTTTGGAAAAAATAGTGATGTGAAGTCGGGGCAAACAGCGGTCATTGTTTCGATGCAAAAAGTTGGTAAAGCAACCATTCAATCAATCTCATCGCTCGACCCAACAAGTAAAAATAGCTCAAACGTGATCGATCTGAGTCCCGAAGTGCAAATGAAAGATGACGGTGCTCTCGTAGTCAATCTAGAAGGGGATGTTATCGGAATATTACTTGCCAAAGACAATAGTACCGAATATGTTATTGCGAGTGATGATATTGAAACTTTTATAAAAAATCCAACTGTTGACCTTATTCAAAAAACATTGTAATATAATAAATATCTATGCCACCATTCAACCATTTCACAACCAAAGCCAAAGAAGCAATCCGTCGCGCGCACGAGCTCGCGATTGAGCGCGGACAGAACAACGTTTCGACGGTGCATCTTTTGACTGCGCTCCTGACTCAAGAAGAGTCTATGGTTATTTCTATACTCGACAAGCTCGAAGTAGACACGATCTTGCTCACCGATACATTACTCGAGGCTATTGAAGCGCCTGAAACATCTCAGACGCTTTCTCCGAGTTACCAAATCTACCTCACTCCTGATCTCGCAAACGCGATTGAACAATCATCTAAAATTGCCGCTTCTCTCAAGGATGAATTTGTTTCAACTGAGCACTTGTTCATCGCAATTCTTGAAGTTTCGGGTGAGACCAAAGATTTGCTCAACCGTTTCCGTTTGACCAAAGATCAAGTCATGAAAGTACTTGATGAGGTCAAGAATAATGGCGTGACCGACGCGGAGGGTCCTAAAAAAATGCGTATGCTCACGAAGTACACACGCAATCTCACCAAGCTCGCACGCGAAGACAAGCTCGATCCAGTCATTGGTCGTGATACAGAAATCATGCGCATCATGCAGATTCTTTCTCGTCGTACTAAAAATAATCCAATTCTTATTGGTGAAGCAGGTACTGGAAAGACTGCTGTTGTTGAAGGGCTCGCGAATCGTATTGCCAAAGGAGATATTTCGGAGTCACTCAAAGACAAGGAGATTGTGTCGCTTGATTTGGGATCTCTACTCGCAGGTACGAAATATCGTGGAGAATTTGAAGAGCGCTTGAAACAAATCATGAAAGAGATTGAGAAGGCCGATGGCAAAATCATTCTCTTTGTCGATGAGATTCATACACTCGTCGGTGCCGGAGCATCTGAAGGGTCACTTGATGCATCCAATATGCTCAAGCCTGCGCTCGCGCGTGGTGAGCTTCGTGCAATTGGTGCAACAACACTCAAGGAATACCAAAAATATATCGAAAAAGATCCCGCACTCGCTCGACGTTTTCAGCCAGTCTTCGTAGATGAACCAACTCCAGAAGATGCGATTGCAATCCTTCGTGGACTCAAAGAAAAATATGAGGTATACCATGGTGTCCGTATTACTGATGATGCGATTGTTTCAGCGGTAAACTTTTCGACCCGTTATATTACGAATCGTTTTCTTCCAGATAAGGCCATTGATCTTATCGACGAAGCAGCATCCGCACTTCGCATTGCACTTGAAAACAAACCACCAATCCTTGAAGAGGCAAACCGCAAGGTGATGCGTCTTGAGGTTGAGCGCGAAGCGCTCAAGAAGGAAGTTGAAGTTGGTACACAAGACACGAAAGATACAAAAATTCGCATCAAAGAAATTGAAAAGGAAATTGCGAACTACCGCGAAACGACACAGGAAATCGAACTCAAATGGCAGAATGAGAAAACACTCGTTTCTGATATTCGTGCAATCAAAAAAGAACTTGAGTCACTTCGTCTTGAAGCAGACAATGCTGAGGCGCGTGCTGATTTGACCAAAGCAGCTGAGATTCGTTATGGAAAAATTCCAACTCTTCAGAAAGAACTCGAGCAGAAACTTGCTCGTCTTAAAAAATTGCAAAAATCGCGTCGCATTTTGAAAGAGGAAATCACATCAGAAGATATCGCGGAAGTTGTTGCGCGTTGGACAGGTATTCCGCTTACACGCATGCTCGAAGAAGAGCGCGCGAAACTTGAGCGTATGGAACAAGAGCTCAACAAACGCGTAGTTGGACAGAACGATGCAATCAAACGTGTCGCAGATGTCGTCCGTCGCTCACGCGCCGGCATTAGTGATCCGAATCGTCCAATCGGTTCGTTCATTTTCCTTGGTCCAACTGGTGTTGGAAAAACAGAACTCACCAAGAGCCTCGCCGAGTTCATGTTTAATGATGACAAGGCGCTCATTCGCGTCGATATGTCCGAATACATGGAACGCCACAGTATTTCGAAGCTTGTTGGTTCGCCTCCAGGGTACGTTGGTCATGATGAATCAGGACAGCTAACAGAAGCCGTGCGTCATCGCCCATACGCAGTGGTACTCTTTGACGAGATTGAAAAGGCGCACCCTGAGGTCTTCAATATGTTGCTCCAAGTTCTTGACGATGGACGTCTCACTGATGCGAAAGGCCGTGTCGTGAATTTCAAAAATACTATCATTATTATGACGAGCAACATTGGTTCGCAATTCATTTCCAAAATGGAATCAATTGGATTTACCAATAATTCGGCAAGCGGTGATTACGAGAACGTGAAAGGCAAAGTTCTCGATGCTCTAAAAGAACAATTCCGTCCGGAATTCCTTAACCGTATTGATGAGATCGTACTATTCGACGTACTTTCAAAAGAAGCGATTCGTGAGATCGTTACGATTCGTACCAAAGTCGTCGCAGACAGACTTGCAACGAAGGGCATCGCACTTGAACTTTCAAATGAGGCACTCGACTTCTTGGCCGCGACCGGACACGATCCACATTATGGCGCCCGTCCACTCAATCGTCTCATTCAGAGCAAGATTCTCAATCCTGTTGCGTCATTCATCATCGGAAGTGGTGTTGGCAAAGGAGATGTTGTTCGCGTTACAGTGAAGAACAACGATCTCGTGATTGAGACAAAGAAAGCTTCTAAAAAAATAAAAAGTACGGTCGTTTCGCGTAGTCACAAAACTGTCTAAATCATATGAACAAAAAAAGTCGCCACGTACAGGTAATGGGGATACTCAATGTGACTCCCGATTCGTTCTCTGACGGAGGCGACTTTTTTGATGTCTCACTCGCGCTTGCGCGCGCAAAAGGAATGCAAAAGGAAGGAGTGGATATCATCGATATCGGCGGACAATCCACACGCCCTGGGGCTGAAATAATATCTGTCGACGAAGAGCTTCGTCGTGTCGTGCCTATCGTCAAAGCTGTGCGCAAAGCACTGCCTCTGGTGCCGATATCGGTTGATACCAATCGCGCGATCGTTGCCGAAGCGGCGCTCCACGCTGGTGCCACGATGATTAATTCACTCGGGGGATTTCATTTTGACGAGATGCTTGCAGGCGTTGTTGCGAAGGCTCGTTGCCCGATCGTGATCTATCACATCAAGGGCGAGCCTGCGAGTATGCAGAAGGGCACTATCACGTACAAAAATGTCGTGCGTGACGTCGATACGTTTTTTGCTGAGCAAATCGCAATTGGAACGAAATATGGAGTGAAGAAAAATCAATATATTCTTGATCCTGGGATCGGATTTGGAAAATCGGATGAACACAATATCAAACTCATTCGCGAGTTCGGATATTTTTTGAAATGGAAACTTCCGCTTCTCATTGGTGTTTCGCGCAAGAGCCATCTTGGGCGTATTTTGCAATCGAAGCTCGGACTCAAAAAAGTGCCTCTGCCAACTGAGCGCGTCGAGGCAGGTCTCGCTGAAGCAGCGATTGCTGTACAGAATGGCGCGAGTATCGTGCGTACGCATGATGTGCTTGCGACCAAAAAGTTTCTCTCAATGCTTGAAGAGTGTATATAAAAGTATGAATGCAAAGATATTTATAACTGACCTCGTGGTGAATGCTCGGATTGGACATCTTCCTCATGAGCGTGGAGCGCATCAGCTCCTTGTGATCAATGTCGCTGTTTGGACTGATATTTCGCGTGCACTCCAGAGTCATGACCTCGGTGACACCGTTGACTATGTCGTTATCCAAAAGGGGATACTTGAGCTCGTCGCGCAGCGTGAATATATTTTAATTGAAACACTTGCGAGCGATATTCTGTCGCTCTGTTTCTCACTTTCAGGTGTTTCGAAATCTTGGGTACGAATTGAAAAGCCAAACAAATTTCCCGAGAGTAAGTCGGTTGGAATCGAAGTCGAGAGAGAAAGATAACTATGCATACGGTCTATCTATCGCTCGGATCAAACGTTGGAGATAGGGAAGGGAGTTTGGCGCGCGCCGAACAACTACTCGCCGAAGGCGTGACGGTCGTTCGGCGCGCGCCCACCTACGAGACCGATCCGGTCGGCATAGTAGACCAACCAAAATTTTTAAATACGGCAATCGAAATCAAGACTAATCTTACTCCACGTGAGCTTCTCACGTTTGTAAAACAAATCGAAAAGAAAATCGGTCGCATTGAGCGCGAACACTGGGGCCCGCGTGAAATCGACATCGACATACTGACGTATGACGATATCAGATACAAAGATGATCAGCTCGAAATCCCACATCCACGCATGTACGAACGTGATTTTGTCTTACGACCACTTTCCGATATCGCACCGCACTTGTTTTTACGATTCGTCGTTAAAGTATAAAATACGCAAGAGTACTGAACCCTTAAGAGGTATTGATTTTTGTTTAATTATGTGCTATAAAGTGAGTCACTAAATTTTCGTTTATGAAAAAATTATTCATTGTATTTTGTTGTGCTGCCATGATTGGAGCACCACAAAAAGGAGACGCAAAATCTCCAATTACACATCCAATTGTAACTGTCTCTCCGGCAAACGAGGAGATCAGTGTTACAGCTGTAGTCACCCAGGATGGTCAATTATTAATAACCTGTTCGTCTCCTGTGGACGGAACTGGAGTTCTGCAGATGCAGGACCAGCAAGGTAATTACATAATTAACCAACAGATTGGTGTTGTTAATGGTTGGTATAACTACCCGCCAATCGCAACAAAGGGCTATAGTGGTCCTTACTCCATTCATTTCACGATGAATGGCGGTTCCTCTCGAATTACGGTCACAATAAATAATCCGTAATTATCCGCAATCAAATTAACCGCCCCAGCATTTCTTGCAAATGCTGAGGCGGTTTTTAGTTTTGACCGATGAGAATATGAAGCCAATATTTTCGTACCGATTTCTCTATCGTGTGCGGATAGGAGAATCGAACTGATTTACTTGCACTTTACGCCACTTTCAAATGGTGCCTTTGTTGTATTTGGAATAAGCCCAATAAATCCACCTTGATCAGTACAGTAGAATTGTCCTTTGTGCACGAGTGAAGGGACGGCAATCGTAAAGCTTCGTGAAGGGTAGTCTGTCGCCACTGCACAGGTGATACTGTTGTTCACTTTCTTGATTGCTGAAACAACATCACCAAATCCTCCGTTCGAAGTAACATCGACACAGATATTTTGAGCACTCGAGGAACCATAATTGCGATGTTTCAAATAGTAGACTTGAGCATCAACACCAGCCGCCTTGAAACTGCCGGTCGTAACATTGTCGACGTCAGTTACCGTTGTTGTAACGATAGCTTGCCCGGTCGTCTTGGCTTGATTGATAGCGTTTGGATGCTTGAAATAATAATAGCCCCCGATGCTTGCAACGATCACAAGTAAAAGTAAAAATCTCATAATATATATAGTTTACTCCTCCATGTTTGGCTTCTCAAGTACCAGTGTCTCAAGCCCTGGGGTGACGTCAGCTATTCGCATGACATCTTTGTCGAGTTTTTTGAATTCTTTTCCGGCGTGATTGTAATGGCTGACTGCGGTGCCAAGTGCGTTACCGAGTTTGGCATGGTAGTCCTCGTACGCTTTCAGGTGCTTGCCGAGTTCACCGACGCGCTTCACGATATCTTTCGCTGTCTCTTCAATTTGCAGTGCACGCAGTCCTTGGAGGACTGTTTGCAAATACGCGAGGAACGAAGTTGGAGAAACAATGATGACTTTGTATTTCGAGGCCGCACGCTGGATGAGATTTTCTTCAGTCTCTGTTGATCCTCCGACGCTGTTCACGAGAAGATCGTAATAGATCGCTTCGTGGGGAATGAACATGAATGCGAAATCCATTGTGCCATTTTCTGGCTGAATATATTTGCTCGTTTCGGTGATGCGCAATTTCAAATCGTTCACGAATACTTTTTCATATTCAGCTTTGCGAAGCGGATCCTTTTCAGCTGCGAGACGATTGTAATTCTCAAGCGAGAATTTTGAGTCGACGGGAATGACTTTGTCTTTGACGAATACTGCCGCGTCAACGATCGTGCCATCGGGGAAGCCGTACTGCATCTCGTATGATCCAGCAGGAAGAATATTTTTGAGCAATGCTTCGAGATAGTATTCACCCAAGATACCACGCTGTTTTGGGTTTTTTAAAATATCTTGCAATTCTTCAAGCTGTTCGGTGAATCCGACGACTTGTTTGTTGGTGACATCGAGAAGCGTGAGCTTCTCGGTAACTTCTTGGATAATTTTGGTTGACTCGCTCGCTTGATGACGCATAGCGCTGTGCATCTCTTTTGCCGACTCGCCGAGTTTAGAATCGACTGTCCGCGTGAGTTCGTTCATTTGCTGAAGTAATAGTTTAAACCCCGTGTCATCTTGAACGACTGGAGCCTCAGCTTTTTTGCGAAGCAGTATTTGGGCAATGACGATACCTACAACGACGCCGAGAATGATGAATATAGCTGTTTGCATTTTTAAATTTTAACATATATTTTCGAGGCATGCTGGCGAGTTTTGCGGTCATTTTTGACTGATTTAAGATTAAGTTGTATATTGAAAAAAATAAAAAATTATTTTATGAAAAAAGTTGTAATGAGCTTAATCTGCGCACTGCTTTGTTGCGTGACTTCATTGGCGTTACCTCGAGACATGGGGAACAGCGAAAATTATCGCATCATCACTAGCCTTATCCTCTTCGGGGCTGGATTTATCTTTAGTTTCCTGACTGAGGATACTCCATGGACACGTACCCAGTTATATTCCTTGTGTATGGTCCCATTTTGGGGATTTGAAATTGGATATCTAATACGAATTAGATTAGGTATAAGCGACATTATGATCATCAAGCAATCATCGGGTTGGTGGATGATATTGGGGGGTGTTATTTCGCTTGCTATCTGTCAATGCGGGATATTTTGTGGAAGATCCTTCGGAAAATTCTTACATGAGAAAAATTAATTTGAAGAAATGAAAAAATTGCAGTACATGGTATGTGTACTGCTCTTTTTTTACAAAAGTTTACCGAGATGCGACTTGAGGGTGTAGATCCAGTCGACGTCTTCAGGGGAATTTTCGAGTTTTGATTTGAGGAGCCATTCGAGATAGCCTCGATCGGTCTGGGCAACTTCTTTTACTTTTTTGCCGACGTGTTTGCCGAAATTGAATGTATTGAGCATGGATGGGCGAGCGGAGATCGCCATCATTTCCTTGAGTGCGAGTTCGTGTGAGCCAGTTTTCGCTACCATTTTGGCAAGGAGTCGTTCAAACAATTTCTCAAGCACGAGTACGTCACCATCTGCACTGTGTGCTTCGCCTTCGACTTCTATGTCGAGTGCATAGCGAAGATACTGCAAATTGTATTTTGAAAGTTTTGCCTCAGGATCGAGTTCACGAGCAACACGAAGCGTACAAATCCAGTTTGCAGGAACGATGCTTTCTTTTTTGAGCATCCCAAGATCGAATGGAGCATTGTGAGCAACAACGACCGTGTCTACGTTTTCGAACAGATTTCTAACCTCACTCCACTCTGGCGCGTCTTTGAATGCAGGTTTGTCGGCAAGCATTTTGTTTGTGATGTGGTGTACCGCCATCGCTTCAGCTGGGACAGACTTTGCCGGCTTAAAAAGGCCCGCACGCATCTCCTCACCATGTGATTTCCACGCGATCTGACAGAGTGTATCGTCGACGTCTGTGCCGGTCGTTTCCGTATCAAAAAAGACAATTTTCATGTGTTTAACTATATCATAAACAGTCGCCGTGCACCGTATGAGAGAGGATGGTATACTAGAGTCATTATGTTACACGAAGAAATCAAAGGAAAAATAAAAGAAGCGATGCTTGCGAAGGACGCTGTGCGACTTGAAGTTTTGCGCGGAATGGTTGCGTCTTTTACGAACGAGCTTGTTGCAAAAGGTAAGAAGCCACAAGAAATGCTTTCTGACGAAGAGGCAATGGCTGTCATTATGCGTATGAGCAAACAGCGCAAGGATTCTATTGAACAATTCGGCAAGGGCGGACGTGAGGATCTCGTAGCGGAGGAGCAAGCGCAGCTTGCGATTATTGAAACATTCTTGCCAGCCATGATGAGTAAGGCAGATGTTGAAAAAGTTGCTCGTGCAAAACAAGCCGAACTCGGCATTACTGATCCGACAAAGAAAGGCATGCTCATGGCTGGTGTCATGAAAGACTTGAAAGGCAAAGCGGATGGGATGCTTGTGAAAGAAGTAGTTGATTCACTATTCTAAATTTCTATGACGATTATCTGGCACTGGCTCATTCTCTCTTTTGCGCTCTTCGCGACAAAGTACATCATGCCCCACGCGATCACATTTAGCCCGATCTATGTGGTGCTGGTTGTCGGTGCCTGTCTGTACTTCATTAATGCGACGATTCGTCCAATCATTGGATTTCTCACACTCGCGGCAAATATTCTCACGCTTGGAATTTTTTCAATCGTACTCAACGGATTGCTTTTGTGGGGTCTGACATATGTTGTGAGTGGATTCCATATTATCAATTTCCAATCAGCAATGATTGCTGCGCTCATCGTTTCATTCTTGAACTGGATTCTCGAAATGATTTTCTAATTGTATGCACTATTCATTCCTCAATCCCTTCTCTACGTTTTTTACGTCGCACATTTTGATTTCGTACTGTGTTTTGTTCTTTTTTACCTTTTTGGAAGGGGAGATCGCGCTTATTATTGGAGGAATTTTTGTTCACCTCGGTATTCTTTCAATGGGAGTGACGATCATCCTCACGATCATCGCTGCAATCTTAAAAATGATCGCTGGATATCGTTTTGGAGCATATCTTGGTGAAAAGTATCCGAATAGCCGTTTCCTAAAATACATCGAGCGCAAAGTGTTCTATTTCCTACCACGCTTCCGGGAAGAACCGTTTTGGTCAATCGTATTATCGAAGTTCATCTATGGAGTAAACAATGTCACATTGTTGTTCTCAGGATATGCGAAAGCTAATTTCCAAACATATATGAAAGCCGAAATGTTGTCGTCTGTGGTTTGGCTTGGTGGAATGTTTGGGCTTGGATTATTTTTTTCGAGTAAGGCGCTTGAGATTAGTCACAGTTTCCGCAATTTTAGTTTACTCATTCTGTTGTTCATCGTTGGATTTACGATTGTGCAGAAATTGATTAGTGCTATTATCGAGCTCTTCGAAGAGTGGTCAGAATTAACCGCGAAAAAATAATGGGATTTTTTACACGACAACCAACGATCGTAGTACACGATGGCAAATTCCATGCTGATGATGTTTTTGCTGCGGCTGCGCTTCGGATTTT